>JBMNQG010000004.1:0-67892 GCA_050944015.1 Oscillospiraceae bacterium | reverse complement strand
AGGAATCGATTTCAGGGAAGTTGTGGACAACCTTCTCGACGGCGTTCTGGTAACCAACGGGGAGGGAATAACCCTTTACGTAAATCCCTCCTATTGCCGACACTCAGGCATCCAGCCCGAGGAGATTTTGGGGCGCTCCGTGTTTGACATCGCCCGGGAAGGCGTTTTGTTCAAGCATTCTGTATCCGCGGACGTTATCCGCTCCAAGCGCAAGGTTTCAGGCGCCGGCTTCATGCGCACCATTAACGGAAAGAACATTAACGGATACGCCTCCGGCGTTCCCCTGTTCGACAAGGACGGAAACATCCGGCTTGTGGTGAGCTCGGTTATGGATATTGACGAGCTGAAAACCCGTTTTGAAGAGTTTCGCAATTCCTGCAAGGAAAACGACGCCATCCAAATATATGAGAGTTTTGGCGGCGACTCCGGCCCTCTTTTCCTTGGAGAGGATCCGGCCATCAAGAAGATAATGCGGATTATAGCCACGGCTGCTCCTACGGATGTGACCATCCTCATCACCGGCGAATCCGGCGTGGGCAAGGAGGTTGTTGCGGACAAAATCCAGCACCTAAGCCACCGAAAGGACAAGCCCTATGTAAAGGTCAACTGCACAGCCATCCCCGCAAATCTTCTGGAATCGGAGCTTTTCGGCTACGAGAGGGGCGCCTTTACCGGCGCCAGGTCCACCGGCAAGGCGGGGCTATTTGAAATTGCAAACCACGGAACCATACTGCTGGACGAAATCGGAGATCTGCCCATTGAGCTACAGACAAAGCTGCTGCGGGTGCTGCAGGAAAAGGAAGTCATCCGCCTTGGCGGCACAAAGCCAATATCTCTGGACGTCCGAGTAATAGCCGCCACAAACGCGAATCTGCGCCAAAAAATACAGGAGGGTAAATTCCGGGAAGACCTGTTCTACCGCCTGTCCGTAATACCCATCCATATACCACCCCTCCGGGAGCGCAAGGGCGATATCGCACCTCTTGTAAAATACTATTTCAACGAGTACTGCAAGAAACACGGCCGCACGCTTACCATGCCGGAAAGCGCCTACATCAGCTTTGAGAGCTACGATTGGCCCGGAAACGTCCGGGAGCTTCAAAACGTAATCGAATATATAGTCATATGCTCCGAAGACGAGTATTTTAATGAAAACAAGCTGGCGGAGATTTTGGACCTCCCCACCTCTGAGGTCATGCATCCCGTAAACCTCCACGAAGCGGTGGAAAACTTTGAAAAACAGCTTATCGAAAACGCCTTAAAGCATACCGGCGGTGTCCGTAAGGCGGCGGCATACCTGGGCGTGGACCCCTCCACCATATCCCGGAAAATGAAAAAACATGGTATACAGCCACCGAACATATAAGTTGGCACGAAATTTGCTCTTTATATTTGGCGAAAGCAGTATTAGGGTAGAAGTCGGTAACAAACCCATAATCTTGACCTTTACAATACATCTTATGGTGTTTAGTATTCATATTGGAAAGGACTGAAGGAATGAGCTATGGTATCAATATTCCTACCTATGATCTGAGTGGCAAGGTAGCTATTATCACCGGCTCCACTCGCGGCATAGGCAACGCCATTGCAAAGGTTTTCGCAGCCAACGGTTGCTCGGTGGTCATCACCGGCCGCAAGCAGGAAGCCTGCGACAAGGCTGCCGCCGAGATTGTGGCCGCGGGCGGCAAGGCAATTGGAATAGCAACGGAAGTCACAAACAGAGAGCACAGGGAAAACCTCATCAGGAAAACCGTTGAAACTTTCGGAAAAGTGGACATTCTTGTCAACAACGCCGGTGTGGGCGGAAAAGAGAGCCCCATACTTGTTATAGAGGAAAGCGAATGGGATGAAACCATTGACGCAGACCTGAAATCCCTTTATTTCCTCTCAAAGCTCTTTGCCGCTCAGGTAAAGGAGCAGGGTACCGGCGGACGTATCGTCAACATGGCCTCTGCCGCCGGAATCAAGTCTGCCAAATACACCAGCGTTTACGCCTGCGCCAAGGCGGCAGTTATTCACCTTACCAAGATTATGGCCAACGAATGGGCAAGATATGGCATAAACGTCAATGCAATCGCCCCTGGCTACGTTGTTACCGACATGACCAGGGATGTCATGGCAAACGAGAAGAATGCCAACGTGGTTATGAAGATGATTGCCATGCGCCGTTTCGGCGAAGTAGACGATATCGCCGGCGTAGCGCTCTTCCTCTGCACGGAAGCAAGCAAATACATCACAGGCGTGCTTATCCCCGTAGACGGCGGTATGACAATAGGATAAAACGTTGCAGCCCTGCAACTTTATTGACAAACTGCAACATTTCTTAAAATTTCGTCAAAACCCAATACTTTTTAGCAATTATAGAAAATAAATAGTTGCGTTATTGCAACAGATTAATTAGGAGGATATTATGCGCTATATTGGAACCTACGAACAGTACCGTGAAAGGCTTCTTAAGATGAAGCCCAACGTGTACCTGCACGGTCAAAAGCTTGACCGCTCCAACGGCAAGACGGGCGCGGACCGCGACCTGGCCGACTGGCTCCGCGGCGGCGTCTACGTCATGAAGCAGTGCTACGACGTGGCAAACGACCCCAAATATGAGGACGTCTGCGTTGTTGAGTCTACCATTCCCGGTATGGAAGGCCATCTGATCAACCGGGCTACTCATATTCACAGCAGCAAGGACGACCTGCTGAAGAAGCAGCTCATGACCAGGCTCATCTGCCACCGTGTGGGCGGCTGCATGCAGCGCTGCATGGGCACCGACGCCTTGAACGCACTTTTCAGCGTCACCTACGACTGCGACGAAGCTTGCGGAACAGAATACCATCAGCGTCTGCTCCAGTACATAGCTTACTGCCAGAAGAATGACCTGATTTGCAACTGCGCCCAGACGGACGTGAAGGGCAGCCGCAATCCCAAGTACAAGAGAGCCCACATGCAGCCCGACCGCGACTCCTTCGTACATGTTGTTGAAACAGACGTTGACGGAATCGGCATTGACGGCAAGCCCTGCAAGGGCATCATTGTCCGCGGCGCCAAGGTTTGCAACTCCTGCGCCCCCTATGTGGACGAGATTATAGCTCTCCCCACCAAGTTCATGAGCCCCGAAGACCAGGACTATGCAGTTGCCTTTGCACTGCCCGCCGACTGGGACGGCATCAAGATTATGGCCATCCCCGGCCTGCACCACAAGCGCGTCAAGCTGGAGGCTCCCTACGCCAACATCGGCGACGTTGAGTCCATGACCATCTTTGACAACGTGTTTGTCCCCTACGACAGGGTGTTCATGTGCGGCCGCGACAATCCCGGCGTGCCTCGCTTTGCCGGATACCTGGCCCTTATGTTTGCCCACTTCCACCGTCACAGCTACACCGGCTGCAAGACCGCCGTTTCCGAGGTTATTGCCTCCCAGGCCGCTCTCATTGCCGACGTGAACGACATTGCCAAGGAATCCCACGTCCGCGGCAAGCTTTGCGACATCATCCAGACCGCCGAGCTGGTCTTTGCCGCCGGCCAGATGAGCGCTCACCGTGCGGTGCAGTTCCCCAGCGGCCAGTGGGTGCCCGACGAGATTCTCACCAACTGCGGACGCCGTCTCGCAGGACACAACATTTACCACGAGTATGAGATTATGGCGGACCTCACCGGCGGCATCTGCGCCAGCCTGCCCACCGAGGAGAGCTTCTACGATCCCGAGACTGCGCACCTGGTCAGCAAGTACATCATGCGCAATCCCAAGTACACGGCCGAGGAGACCCACCGCGTCCTGCGCATGATGGAAGACCGTCTCTGCGACGCCTTTGACGCAGCCCAGGCTGTAGCCGGCGTACACGGCGGCGGCAGCCCGCTGATGGAAGAGATAACCCTCATGAGCCGGTACGATCTTGAGGAGCTCAAGAAGATTGCCAAGTACCTGGCCGGCTTTAAGGATTATCCCGAGTGCCCCCGCTACGAGCGCGAGGTCCAGACACCGCGCAAGATGCTGGAGCGCTTCGATGCCCTTCACAAGGAAAAGAAGTAAGCAACCAACTCATGCTTCCCTCTCGCTATCGGGAAGCATGCAAATTGCGGCAGCGGGAGAGACAATATATGTTGTTTCTCCCCTGGCTGCATATAATTCACCCTCGTTGAGGGAAAAAGGCAATAAAATATAGAAAAGAAAGGAAGGTTTGCATGGCTACTAAATGCATTGGAACCTACGAGCAGTACCGTGAAAGACTTCTCAAGATGAAGCCCAACGTGTACTACAAAGGCAAGAAAATTGACCGTTCCAACGGAAAGCAGGGTGCAGAGCGCGACCTGGCCGACTGGATTCAGGGCGGCACCTACGTCATGAAGCAGTGCTATGACGCGGCCAACGACCCCAAATATGAGGACGTTTGCCTCGTTGAATCCAACATCCCCGGTATGGAGGGCAAAATCATTAACAGAGCCACCCATATCCACGGCAGCAAGGATGACCTGCTGAAGAAGCAGCTCATGACCAGGCTCATCTGCCACCGTGTTGGCGGCTGCATGCAGCGCTGCATGGGCACCGACGCCCTGAATGCCTTATTTAGCGTCACCTACGACTGCGACCAGGCAAACGGCACCGAATATCACCAGCGCCTTCTGAAGTACATAGCTTACTGCCAGAAAAATGATCTGATATGCAACTGCGCCCAGACAGACGTTAAGGGCAGCCGTAATCCCAAGTATAAGAGGCCCCATATGCAGCCCGACCCCGATTCCTTCGTACACGTAGTTGCCACTGACGTGGACGGCATCGGTGTTGACGGCAAGCCCTGCAAGGGCATTATTGTCCGCGGCGCCAAGGTCTGTAACTCCAACGCCCCCTATGTGGACGAGATTATAGCCCTTCCCACCAAGTTCATGAGCCAGGAAGACAGCGACTATGCTGTTGCTTTCGCCCTGCCCGCCGACTGGGACGGCATTAAGATTATGGCCCTGCCCGGCCAGCACCACAAGCGCATCAAGCTGGAGGCTCCCTACGCCAAGGTTGGCGACGTTGAATCCATGACCATCTTTGACGACACTTTCGTCCCCTATGACCGGGTGTTCATGTGCGGCCGCGACAATCCCGGCGTGGCCCGCTTTGCCGGTTATCTGGCTCTGATGTTTGCCCACTATCACCGCCATAGCTACACCGGCTGCAAGGCCGCCGTTTCCGAGGTTATTGCCTCCCAGGCCGCTCTTATTGCCGATGTGAACGACATCGCCAGGGAATCCCATGTCCGGGGCAAGCTCTGCGACATCATCCAGACTGCCGAGCTGGTATTCGCCGCCGGCCAGATGAGCGCCCACCGGGCAGTAGAGTTCCCCAGCGGCCAGTGGGTGCCCGACGAGGTTCTCACCAACTCCGGACGCCGCCTTGCCGGACAGAACATTTATCGTGAGTACGAGATTCTGGCAGACCTCACCGGCGGAATCTGCGCCAGCCTCCCCACCGAGGAGAGCTTCTATGATCCCGTGACTGCCCATCTGGTCAACAAGTACATCATGCGCAATCCCAAGTACACTGCCGAGGAGACCCACCGCGTCTTGCGCATGATGGAAGACCGCCTCTGCGACTCCTTTGACGCAGCCCAGGCTGTGGCCGGCGTCCACGGCGGCGGAAGCCCCCTGATGGAAGAGATAACCCTCATGAGCCGTTACGATGTTGAAGAACTGAAGAAGATTGCCAAGTACCTGGCCGGCTTTGAGGATCATCCCGAGTGCCCCCGCTACGAGCGTGAGGTACAGACACCGCGCAAGATGCTGGAGCGTTTTGACGCACTCCACAAGGAAAAGGCTGCCGAAAAGAAATAAGTATTCTTGCAAGGTGAAAACTAAGTCTAATATCTGGGCGACAAAAAATTTTGTCGCCCAGATACCAGCAAACTAAAGGAGTGATTTTCATGGCTAGAGACATAGCCATGCCTAGTTTTGACCTCACTGGCAAAACAATAATTGTCACCGGCGGGACAAAGGGTCTGGGTCACGGCATTGCTGCTACCCTTGCTCATTATGGCGCGAATGTGGTCATTACAGCGCGTACCGTGAAGGACTGCGAGACAGTAGCCGCCGAACTGAACGAAAAATATGTCCGCGGAAACAACAGGGTAATCGGCGTTCCCGCAGACTCCAGCAAACAAGCCGACATCGACAACGTCATAGCCAAAACCATTGAAAACTTTGGCGAGCTCAATATTCTTGTCAACAATGCCGGAATTTCCGGAAAAACCGCTAAAATCCTCACCGACGAGTGTGATGAGGAAAACTTTGATAAGGTTATAGCCGTTAACCTTAAGGGTGTTTTCCTGTTTGCAAAAGCTGCTGCAAAGCAGATGGTGACCCAGGGTAAAGGCGGCAAAATCATCAACATCGCTTCCGTTGGCGGCCTGGTAGGCGGCCCCGGCGTTGTGGCCTACGGCGCCTCCAAGGCCGGCGTTATCAGCCTAACTAAAACCATGGGTAATGAATTTGGCCGCGAGGGCATTAATGTAATCGCCGTATGTCCCGGTTATGTGGTAACCCCTCTTAACGAGGACATATTCCTTAACGAGGACGGAACCCCCACTAAGATTTATGAATTGTCGGCCAAAAATACTGCTGTTCGCCGTTTGGGAGAAATTGAAGAAATTGCAGGGCCCGTATGCGCTCTCTGCTCCGACTGTTTCAGCTACATGACCGGCACTTACATCGTAATTGACGGCGGACAGACTATCGGAAGATAAGGACGGGTTGAAATGGAATTCAAAAACATTATTTACAAGGTTGAGGACAATATAGCCACCATACAGCTAAACCGCCCAAAGGCTCTCAACGCCTTAAACAGCGGCATTAACAATGACATTCTTGCCGCTTTGGAGCTTGTAAAAGCGGACAGGAGCATTCGTGTTCTTATCATCACCGGAAATGAAAAGGCTTTCGCCGCCGGTGCGGACATTAAAGAAATGTGCGACGCCACTCCCAGCTATGCCCGCTCCTTCTGCAGTGCAGCAATAGATATTAATAACACGCTGGAGAGCCTTCCCATTCCCACCATCGCTGCCGTAAACGGCTTTGCGCTGGGCGGCGGATGTGAATTGGCCCTGGCCTGCGACTTCAGAGTTGCGGGATACAAGTCCAAATTCGGCCTTCCCGAGGTCAGCTTGGGAATTATCCCCGGCGCCTGCGGAACCCAGCGCCTTATTCCCCTTGTGGGTCTCGCCAAAACCCGCGAGATGGTCATGCTCAACAAAATCGTTAAGGGCGAGGAGGCCCTTGCCATTGGCCTGATAAACCGCCTTGTCGACGACGCCGAAGTTTACAACGAAGCAGTAAAACTGGCAAAAGAACTTATGACCAAGCCCGCCTTGGCTCTGGCCGCCGCGAAAACTGCCATCAACACCGGCGCCTATATAACCATCGAGGAAGGTAAAAAGATAGAGTGCAACGAGTTTGCCCTTCTTTTTGACACCCATGACCAGAAAGAGGGCATGAAGGCCATGTTGGAAAACAGAAAGCCTAACTTTACCAACTGCTAACTTGCTAACAATATCAATCCAAAATTGTTTATAGGAGGAATAACTGATGTCAATTAAAACAATTGCTGTTTTGGGACAGGGCCAGATGGGCTCTGGAATTACCCAGCATGCTGCCACCTGCGGCTATCAGGTACTTCTTTACGGCCGCAATCCTGAGAAGGTTGCCAAGGCTGTTGCAGGCATTGAGAAGGCTTACACCAAGGCCGTTGAAAAAGGCCGCATGACCGAGGCAGACAAAGCTGCTGCCATGGCCAACATCAAGACCACCAACAACCTTGAGGACGTAAAGGACTACGACATCGTCATCGAGGCCATTGCTGAAGACCTTGAGCTTAAGAAGGACTTCTTCAGCAAGCTGGACAAGATCTGCAAGCCCGAAGCAATCCTTGCCACCAACACTTCTTCCATGAGTATCACTTCCATAGCCGCTGCCACCAACCGCGGCGACAGGGTTATCGGCATGCACTTCTTCAGCCCCGTGCCCATCATGAAGCTGGTTGAGATCATCATGTGCCCCAGCACCTCCGATGCCACCTATGAAGCTGTCCGCGAGCTGTGCGACGGTCTTAAGAAGATCTCCGTCAAGATACTCAAGGATACCCCCGGCTTCATCGTCAACCGTGTTCTCTTTGCTTACTTCCTCGAGTGCATCCGCATTTATGAGGAAGGCATTGCCTCCAAGGAAGACATTGACCTGGCAATTAAGAATGGCCTGAACCACCCCATGGGTCCCTTCAATCTCATGGATATGGGCGGCCTGGATACCTTCCCCCGTGTCTGCGAGACTCTCCAGGCTATCGACAAGGACCGTTTCACCTGCCCCGAAAGTGTTCTGAAGCTGGCTGCCGAAGGCAAGTACGGCATGAAGTCCGGCGAAGGCTGGTACAAATATAACAAATAATTTCTAATCTTTGCTTTCTTAAAATTACTACAACATAATACTATCAGGAGGAATTATTCTTATGGAAATGAGAGACGTCGTAATAGTAGCATATGGCCGCAGTGCGGCTACCCGTGCCTTCAAAGGAAGCTTTGCCAAGATGCACCCCATCGAGTATGGCACCCAGGTCCTGAAGGGCGTTATTGCCCGCGTTCCCCAGCTGGACCCCGCTGACATCGAAGACGTAATCGTCGGCTGCGCCATGCAGTTTGGCGAGACTTCCATGAACATTGCCCGCCTCATCGTCAACCGTGCAGAGCTGCCTGACAGCGTTTGCGGTATGACCGTCAACCGTTTCTGCTCCTCCGGTCTGCAGACCATTTCTCTTGCTGCAAACGCTATCGCCTGCGGACAGGGTGATGTCTATATAGCCGGCGGCGTAGAGTCCATGTCCTACACCTTTGGCAAATACGACAGCATACACAACGACCTGTGGCTGGACGAGCACTATCCCGGCGCTTACATGAGCATGGGCATTACCGCTGAGAACGTTGCCAGGAAGTACAACATCACCCGCGAAGAGATGGATGCTTTCGCCGTTGCTTCCCATGCCAAGGCTGCCAAGGCCCAGGCCGAGGGCAAGCTGGATCCCAGCATCATCCCCGTTGTGGTAACCGACCATCACGGCAATCCCGTTCTGGACGAGAACGGCAACCAGATCGTTGTGACCAAGGACGAAGGAATCCGTCCCAACACTTCCATGGAAGGCCTGGCCAACCTGAAGCCCTGCTTCATCACTGACGGCACCGGCCTTGTAACCGCTGGTACCTCCTCCCAGACCAACGACTGCGCTGCTTTCGTAGTTCTGATGTCCGCTGAGAAGGCTGCCGAGCTGGGCGTCAAGCCTCTGGCCAGGCTCAAGAGCTTTGCCGTTGCCGGCTGCGACGCCACCCTCATGGGTCTCGGCCCCATCTACGCCACTCCCAAAGCTCTGAAGCGCGCCGGTCTCACCGTCGACGATCTGGATGTTATCGAGATCAACGAGGCATTTGCCGCCCAGTCAATCCCCTGCATCCGCGAGCTCGGCCTCCCCATGGAGAAAGTCAACCCCTACGGTGGAGCTATCGCTCTGGGCCATCCTCTGGGCTGCACCGGTGCCATCCTCGTAGGAAAGGCCATCGACTACCTGAAGGAAAACGGCGGCAAGTACGGCCTTATCACCATGTGCATCGGCGGCGGCATGGGCGCTGCTGGCGTTCTGGAGATGTGCTAACCGCTTAATTCCTGAAACTGAATATGAAAAAGACCAGTCTTCGGACTGGTCTTTTTTCAGCCTGAAACCGCAGAAATGCCTCCTCCGGCAGGAGTAGCCCCACATAATTAAAGAACAACTGCCCTGCTGCTTATTCGCAAACAGGGCAGTTTCATTTGTTCGTAACTTATTTCAAAACCACGCGATTGAAGGTCTTTTTGCCTCTTTTTAGCACAACACCCTCGCCGGAAAGCTCCTGAGAAGTAAACGTCAGGCCAATATCCGCAACTTTTTCGCCGTTTGCCTCTACGCCACCCTGGGTTATTGCTCTCCGGGCCTCGGATTTGCTAGAGCACAGGCCGCTCTTTGTCAGGAGTGTGAGAATATCAACGGCGCCGTCTGTTAAATCCGCTGCAGTGAGCTCAGTGGTGGGCATATTGGTTGCGTCCCCCTTTGAGAACAAAGCCCTGGCGGTGTCCCTGGCCTTTATTGCCTCCTCCTCGCTGTGGACCAGCTTGGTAAGCTCAAACGCCAGGATTTCCTTGGCCTTGTTAAGCTGGCTGCCTTCCCACTTTTTCATCTCCGCAATATCTTCCAGAGGAATGGATGTGAGCTTCTTAAGGCAGTTGATAACGTCGGCGTCATCAACGTTGCGCCAATACTGATAGAAATCAAAGGGGCTGGTCTTATTGGGGTCGAGCCAGACTGCGCCGGCCTGAGTTTTGCCCATTTTCTTCCCGTCGGAGGTAAGGAGCAAAGTGATGGTCATGCCGTATGCATCCTTCCCCAGCTTCCTGCGGATGAGTTCCGTGCCGCCCAGAATATTGGACCACTGGTCGTCTCCCCCGCACTGCATGACGCAGCCGTACTCCTTGTAAAGATGATAGAAGTCGTAGCTCTGCATAATCATATAATTGAACTCCAGGAAGGAAAGGCCCCGCTCCATGCGCTGCTTGTAGCACTCGGCTCTCAGCATGTTGTTAACGGAAAAGTGAACGCCCACTTCCCTGAGCAGCTGGATATAGTTCAAGTTCATGAGCCAGTCGGCGTTATTCAGCATGAGCGCCTTCCCATCCGAAAAATCAATAAACTTGCTCATCTGCTTTTTGAAGTTTTCCGCGTTCTGCTGGATGGTTTCAAAGGTCATCATGCTCCGCATATCGGTGCGCCCGGAGGGGTCGCCTATCATGGCCGTGCCTGCGCCCAAAAGCGCTATGGGCCGGTTTCCTGCAAGCTGAAGGCGGCGCATGAGGTTCAATGCCATGAAATGACCCACATGGAGGCTGTCGGCCGTGGGGTCAAAGCCGATATAAAAAGTGGCTTTGCCGTTGTTTATAAGTTCCTTTATTTTCTCCTCGTCGGTCACCTGGGCAATAAGTCCCCGGGCCTGCAGTTCATCATACAGTGTCATTGCCATTATCTCCTTCTAAAATTCTGTTGCTTTCTTATATCTTTCCGCCGCGGAAAGCTGTTCCTCCGCGCTGGCAAGTGTTGTAAGGGTAATGTTGTCCCCACCGTGGAGGCGGGCAAGCTCCTGCCTCCGCCCTTCTCGGTCCAGCAGGGTAACACTTGTGTATGTACGGCCGTCTCGTTCCGTCTTTTCAATGGAAAAGTGGGCATCAGCCATGGCGGCTATCTGCGGCAGGTGGGTGACGCACAGAACCTGCTTTCTGCGGCCGAGATTTGCCAGCTTTTCTGCCACACGCTGGGCGGCAATGCCAGATACTCCCGCGTCAATCTCGTCAAACACCATTGTGCCCACCTGGTCGTTTTCGGCAAAAACATTTTTCATAGCCAGCATTATTCTGCTAAGCTCGCCGCCAGAGGCGATTCGGCTGATGCGGCCCAAGTCCTCCCCCGCGTTGGCGGACATCAGAAACCTCACTTCATCCCCGCCGGTGGAATCAAAGCCCGGCTCACCGCCCAGGGGCTTGATTTCAACCTTGAAGCGGACGGAGGGCATGTTCAGGTCCCTAAGCTCCCTGGTAATGCGCGCCTCAAGCCTTTCCGCCGCCCTTTTCCTGCACTCCGTCAGCCCCCTGGCCGCCTCCCTTGCAGCCCTGGTCAACTCATCAAGCTCCAAGCGCAGCTTTTCCAGGCGGTCGTCGGCGTATTCAATCTCGTCTCTCCTGCGGCGGCATTCTTCCAGGTGTGCCAGCATCTCCTCTTCCCCGCCACCGTATTTCCTGGACAGGCGCCTCAGAAGCGCCAACCGGCTCTCCAATGCGTCGTATTCCTCGGGGGAAAAATCCAGCCTGTCCCGAAAGTCCCGAAGGAGCTCGGCGGCGTCCTCCAGAAGGTATACGGCCTCATCCACGGACTTTCTGGCTTTTTCCAGCTCGCTGCTGATTTCGGCGGCCCTGCCTATCACGTATGAGGCCTCCTGGGCAAGGGATACGGCGGAGGTGTCCGCAGCGTAAAGGGCGCTGTAAGCGGCGTCTACGGCTTCCGTAAGTTTTCCTGCGTTTTTCAGAAGCTCCCGCCGGGCGGAGAGCTCCTCCTCCTCGCCCGGGCGGAGATTGGCCCTTTCAAGTTCCTCTATCTGATAGTTCAGGCTTTCGATAAGCCTTTCCTTTTCAATCTCGTCAATGGTCAGTTTCTCTATTTCCCGGACCGTAGTCCGGTATCGCTCGTAAATCCTGCGGTATTCCTCCAGCTTGCCGGAGAGCTGGCCAAATCGGTCCAGATAATCCCTGTGCCTCGTCTCATCCATAAGCTGGCGGCCGTCATTCTGCCCGTGAATATCCAGAAGCATCGAACCAAGGCTGCGCAGCTGGGACACGGACACAGGCACGCCGTTAACCCGGCAGGTGGATTTTCCGTCGGCAGTGACCCGGCGGTGGAGCACCAGAAAATCATCTTCCAAATCCACGCCGTTTTCCCGGCACCATGCGGACACCCCTTCATCCACTGTGAAAACCGCACTGACCATGCACTTCTCCGCGCCGGCCCTCACCAGTTCGCGGCTGGTGCGGCCGCCAAGCACGGCGTCGATTGCGTCTATGATAATGGATTTTCCGGCGCCGGTCTCGCCGGTCAGAACGTTAAGCCCTTGGGCGAATTCTATGTCCGCCAGCTCGATAACGGCGATATTTCCAATATGAAGTTCTCGGAGCAAATGTATACACCTCCGATTTCACGGCAGCAAAACTCAGCCGAAAAGGGACGCAACCGCCCCGGCCTGAAGGAGCAAGGAACGCTTATTTACAGCATGGCCTCTATTTCACGGCAAAGCTGCTCTGCCGATTCATTGTCCTTCATTGCCAAAAAGGCAGTATCATCGCCCGCCAGAGTGCCCACCAAGTGGGGGATGTTCATGTTGTCCAGGGTGGAACAGGCGGCGTTGGCAAGGCCGGGCAGGGTTTTAATCACAATAATATTCTGGGCAACGGCAAAGGAAGTTACGCTCTCCCGGAAAATTTTCCTCAGGCGCGTAGCGTAGTCGCTTATCTCTTCCCTGCTGGACTGCACGTACCTGTAGTGTCCGTCGGGAGACAGTTCCTTTACAAGCCTTAGTTCCTTAATGTCCCGCGAGAGAGTGGCTTGTGTGCTTTTAATGCCTTTCTCCAGCAAAGCCTCCATTAGCTGGTTTTGGGTCTCAATGTCCTTTTCGGCTATAATCTCTAAAATCTTTGCCTGTCTGGCTGCCTTCATTTTCGTTCCCCCAATTTCTCATATGCTATTTCATAGAAGCTCTTTTTACCAACATGGGCAAGCACAGTTTCAAATCTGGACTTTTTTATAACAAGTTCGTCACCGTTTTGCAGTTCTATGGTGCTGAAGCCATCCACCGACAAAACCGTGCTCTTGCCGGTGATATCGCCGGTATATACGGTTACCTCCCTTTCGGGAGCCAGCACAAAGGATTTAGCTGCCAGCACATGGGCGCATATGGGCGTCATTATTATGTTGCGGGCGGAGGGCTCAACCAGGGGGCCTCCTGCAGACATGGAATATGCAGTGGAACCAGTGGGAGTGGCAATGATTATGCCGTCCCCCATGAAAGCGGATATCGTCTGCCCGTCACCCCGCGCCTCAAGCTCAATTGCGTGGACTATGCCTCTCACCACCACGTCGTTCAGGGCGTTATCGGTAAAAACCACCTGGCCGTCCCGGATAAGCCGGACCTCCAGCATCATGCGGCGGTCAGGAGTGTATTTTCCCAGAGCGGCATCCACCAATTTGTCGATTTCCCCAGGCTCCAGCTCGGCCATAAAGCCCTTGCTTCCAAGGTTTACTCCCAAAATTGGCACCTGTTTCGGCAAGGCCGCCCTTGCGGTACGAAGTATGGTCCCGTCCCCGCCGAAGGCCACCATAAGGCGAGCCCCGGAAACCGCTTCCTCAATGGGCGTTACCGTCACGCCATGCGGCAGTTTTGCATCCTTGCCTACGTTAACTATGGGGCTGATAAGCACATTTACGCCCGCATTTTCCAGGAGCGCTTTGGCTTCCAGTGTCAGTTTCAGACCTGTGTCTCTATATGGATTTGGGCAGAAAACCACGTGATTGGACATGGGATTTGTTCCTTTCTTTCTGAAAGCAAATTGCTTTGCTTATTCAGGCATAAGCGCAGAAACCCGCGGCCGACCTTCACTGCTTTTGAGTCTTGAAGTGGTCATGTGAAGCCGCAACCAAAGCTGTGGCGTCCAGCTCAGGAGATGGGTGCACGCCCTTTTTCAGGTATGCCAGGTACTCGATATTTCCCTCCGGCCCCTTTACGGGGGAAAAGTCCAGTCCCAGGACGGTGAAGCCCGTCTCCCCGGCGAAGGCCAAAAAACCTTCAAGAACTTCCAGGTGGGTCTGCCGGTCCCGGACGACCCCCTTTTTGCCTACCTTGTCCCTGCCGGCCTCAAACTGGGGTTTGATGAGGCATATACAGTCCCCATCTTCCCGAAGGAGCTCCCTTACCACAGGCAAAACCAGCCGCAGGGATATAAAGCTCAAGTCCATAACCGCCAAGTCCAGCTTCTCCGGTATCTGCTCCGGGGTTACAAACCGGATGTTTGTCCGCTCCATGGTAACTACCCGGGGATCGTTTCGTATGCTCCATGCAAGCTGGCCGTAGCCTACGTCCACAGCATAGACCTTGGCGGCCCCGTTTTGCAATAGCACATCCGTGAAACCGCCGGTGGAAGCGCCGCAGTCTATGCATAGCTTTCCGGCAGGGTTATAGTCAAAAGCTTTCAACGCCTTTTCAAGTTTTAAGCCGCCCCGGCTGACATAGGGCAGGACCTCGCCGTGAATCTCCACCTTGCAGTCCGGAGAAACCATGGCTCCGGGCTTATCAACCCGCTGCCCGTCCACAAAGACAAGGCCGCTCATAATGGTGGTTTTTGCCCGTTCGCGGCTGGAGGTAAGCCCTAGGTCGAACACCAGCTGGTCAAGCCTGACTTTCTTCATCCTGCACCCCGTTTTCGCCTACAAGCTCCAATGCAGCGGCCACCAGCCCCCGGGCGTCAAGGCTGTTGAGGCCCAGAAGCTCCTCTACGGTGCCGTGGGTGACTATTCCGCTTCCCAGATTTAGAAGCCTTGCGCCCTGCAAAACCAAGCCAGAGGCTGCAACTGCGGACATAAGGCGGCCGCCTACGCTTCCGGCACTGCACGCATCCTCGGCCACAAGGAGCCGGCCCGTGCGCTCCAGGGAGGCAAGAACCGTCTTTTCGTCCAGGGGATTAATCAGGTTCAGCTTAACCACCTCGGCGGTAATCCCCCGTTCTAAGAGCATCTCCGCAGCAGCCAAAGCCTGATTTATCAAAATCCCATAGCTGACTATGGTAATATCAGTGCCCTCCCGAAGTTTTACCGCAGGCAGCTTTGCGGTGGAATCCTTATACATGCCTTCTCCGCCCCGGGGATACCGTACCGCAGCTGGGCCGGAAATGCGGTAAAGGGCCAGCTCCAGCATATCCCGGAGCTCCGCAAAGCTGGATGGGCAAAGGACGGCCATATGAGGCACTGAGCAAAAGTAATTCACATCAAAGACGCCGTGGTGGGTTTCCCCGTCCTGGCCTACCAGCCCGGCCCTGTCCACGGCCAGCACCACATGGAGCCTTTGAAGGGAAACGTCATGTATGAGCATGTCATAGCTGCGCTGCAAAAAGCTGGAGTATACGGCCACAACCGGCTTTACTCCCTGCTTTGCCATGCCGGCGGCCATGGAAACGGCATGCCCCTCGGCAATTCCCACGTCAAAAAACCTGCCCGGAAACTCCCTGGCAAATGCAGTAAGGCCGGTTCCGCTCTCCATGGCGGCGGTAATGGCGCATATGCTCTCGTCTTTTAGCGCCAAGGACTTTAAGGCCTCCCCGAATACTGTGGAGAAGCACTCGTCTCCGTTTTCAGGTATGCCCTTTTCAGGGTCAAAGGGGGAAACTCCGTGGCATGCCTCCGGGTTTTCTTCAGCAAAGCTGTATCCCCTGCCCTTTTGAGTTTTTGCATGTACGAGCACCGGGCACTTCAGTTCCCTGGCCCAGCGGAGGACGGATTCCATTTGGAATATGTCGTGGCCGTCCACAGGCCCCAAGTATATGAAACCCATTTGCTCAAACATGGTTTCGGGCAGGAGTATGTCCTTTATCCGTTCCTTAATTTTATGGAGAAAACGGTACAGAGGGGGAATTTTTCCCACTATCCGGCGATAAGTTCTTTTAAAGCTCAAATAGCCCGGCTTTACCCTTTGCCGGGCGAGAAGCTTTGATATACCGCCAACGTTTGGGTTAATCGACATCCCGTTGTCATTCAGGATGACAACCAGGGGCTCCCCGCTCTCACCGGCATCGGACAATCCCTCATAGGCCAGCCCGCCTGTAAGGGCGCCGTCGCCAATCAGAGCAACCACGTTATAATCCTGGCCCTGGCGGGTCCTTGCCCTGGCCATTCCCAGAGCCACCGAAACGGAATTTGAAGCGTGACCTGCTATAAAGGCGTCATGGACGCTCTCCACGGGCTTGGGGAAACCCGCTATTCCGCCCAGGCTTCGGAGGGTGCCAAAACTCTCCCTGCGCCCGGTGAGGAGCTTATGGACATAGCTTTGATGTCCCACGTCAAAAACAAGCCTGTCGCGGGACGTGTCGTACACCCGGTGTATGGCCACCGTCAGTTCGACGGCGCCCAGGTTGGAGGATAGGTGCCCTCCGGTTTTCGATATGCTTTTTATTAAAAACTCCCGTATTTCCTGACAAAGCTGGGGGAGCAGTTCCTTGTCCAGCGCTTTGATATCTTCGGGGGAAGTAATCGAACTTAAAATATTCAAAATCTTAACCTCGACTTGCGAATATGCATTTTATCGGTTCTATTATTCTAGCAAAAACCGCCCGCTATGACAATAGTTTGCAGGCGGTTCTTAAAAAATTATTCATTAATCGCTTTATTAATATTCATCAGCAAATGAATAGAAACTGCTAGTTTTTTCTTTCCGCCAGGTAGTCGGCAAGCTGCTCCAGAAACTCGGTATCGGCAAACTTTCCTCTTATGGCGGCCTTGGCTTCCTCGGTTTTCCGGCGGATAAGCGCCTCGCACTCGCCAATGCCCAGCAGGTCCACGAAGGTGGTCTTGCAGTTGGCCTTATCGGAGCCTGCGGGCTTGCCCAGCACCTCGGTTGAGGAAGTGCAGTCCAGAATGTCGTCCCGTATCTGGAAAGCCAGGCCCACGGCCGTGGCATATTCCCTGGCGGCAGCCTTCTGCTCCGGGGTTCCCCCCGCCGCCTCTACTCCCATCAGCGCCGCCGCCCGCAGCAGTGCGGCGGTCTTAAGGTCGTGAATAAGAGCCACCTGCTCCAGGGTCAAATCCTGACTCGGACCCTTCATGTCTAGGAACTGACCGCCGCATATGCCGCCCTCTCCCGCCGCATCCGCAAGGATTTTTCCCGCCGCCACCACAGTTTCCGGCGGCAGTTTTGCCGACAGCAGGGTCCTGAAAGCCGCGGCCTGCAGAGCGTCCCCGGCAAGGGTGGCGGTGCACTCCCCATATACAGTATGGTTTGTGGGTTTGCCCCTGCGCAGGCTGTCGTTGTCCATGCAGGGCAGGTCGTCATGAATAAGGGAATAGGTGTGCAGCATCTCCACTGCGCATGCTAGGGGCAAAGCCAGCTCCATGTCGCCCCCGGCCGCCCGGCAGAACTGCAGCAGCAAAACGGGCCGTATCCGCTTGCCACCGGCCAAGAGGCTGTAGCGCATGGCCTCCAGCAGCTCCCCGTAGGGAGCATTCCCAAGAAAGTATTCTTTTAAACCTTCCTCCACAAGCCGCCGACAGCGGCTGTATTCCCCGCTGAAATCCATTTTAACATTCCTCGGAATCGAAGGGCAGCTCAACGGGTTCCCCGTCCGGGCCTTTCTTCAGCTGAACCACCTTTTGTTCCGCCTCGTCCAGCATTTTTGTGCATCTGCCTATGAGGTTGGTGCCCTCCTCAAAAAGGGCGAGGGCCTGGTCCAGGGGGGCGTCCCCCTTTTCCAGCTGCCTTACAATGCTGTCCAGACGTGCAAGCGCTTCCTCAAAAGTTAAGGCTTTTTCGCTCATCAAATTTCCTCCCGTAGCTTTAAATAGGCGGCCGGTTATGTTCTTTCTTCAACCAGGCATTTCAGCCTGCCCTTATGGAGCCTCAGATTGAGCCTGCCGCCTATCTCCACCTGAGCCGAATCGCGTATGATGTTGTTGTTTTCGTCCGCGGCAATGGAATAGCCCCTTGACAGCACCTTAAGCGGGCTCAGGGCATCCAAGGAGGCCGTCAGCCGGACAAACTCCTGCCGGTGCCTGGACACCAGTCGCTCGGAGGCAGATATAAGGCGGTTGCGGATAAAATCCAGTTCCATACGCTTTTGGTCTATATATCCCGTGGGGGTCTGCATGACCCGCTTGTTTTTCATCTGCTCCAGATATGCTTTAAGCTCCCCCAGCTTCTTGCGCATGGCCTGATTGAGCCTTATTTCAGCCGCAAGAATAGCCTCGCGCATTTCGCCTTGGTCCGGCACCGCCAGTTCCGCAGCATTTGAGGGTGTGGCCGCCCGCAGGTCCGACACAAAATCTGCAATCGTCACGTCCGGCTCGTGCCCCACGGCGGAGATGACGGGTATTTTGGAAGCAGCTATGGCCCTGGCTACGCGCTCGTCGTTAAAAGCCCACAGGTCTTCTATGCTTCCTCCGCCCCGGCCGGTAATTATAAGGTCCGCCACCTTGTATTTGTTGGCGTACTTTAACGCCGCCACAATCTCCGGCGGCGCCTCAGGCCCCTGGACCCGCACCGGCAGGATTATTACTTTGGACATGGGCCAGCGCTTTCCCAGGACCCGAATAATGTCCCTCACGGCCGCTCCCGCCCCGGAGGTGATAACCGCAATCCGCTCAGGGTACCGGGGCAGGGGCTTTTTCAGCGACTTATCGAAGAGTCCCTCCTCCTGCAGCTTTGCCTTAAGCTGCTCGTACGCCACATAGAGGTCCCCTATGCCTTCGGGGGTCAGGCTGGTGCAGTAAAGCTGATACGCGCCGTCACGGGTATATACGTCTACCCGGCCGAAAGCCAAAACCCCCATGCCGTTTTCCGGCCGGAACCGCAGCTTTGAGGCGCTGCTCTTGAACATGACGCAGCGCAGGGAGCTACCTGCGTCCTTCAACGTAAAGTAATGGTGCCCCGAGGGGTATATCTTATAATTTGACAGCTCGCCCCGCACGCAGACTCCGGCCAGAACCGGGTCCAGTTCAAAAAGGCCTTTTATCCGTTCATTCAGCTCAGTAACTGTGAAAACCTGTTGTTCCATTAAAGCCTCCGGATTTCCCGTCAAACATCCTCTGTATCTTCTGTGGGAATGCCTTCTCCGCCGTCTTGAAGTTCTCCACCGCCTTCAATTTCGCCCCGGGCAAAGCCTCCCAAAACTCCGTTTATAAACGCTACCGTCTCTTTTTCCTCGTATCCTTTGGCCAGTTCCACAGCCTCGTTTATGGCGGCGGCGTCGGGCACATCCTCCATATAGAGTATCTCAAATATTGCACAGCGCAAAATCGCCGCGGCAACCCTTGAGATGCGCCCCAGCTTCCACCCTTTTGAGTATTTTTGGATATAATTATCAAGCTCTTCCCGGTGCTCCGCCACCCCAATGACGATACGCCTGATGTAGTCCATCTGTTTCTCGTCGGGGAATTCGGAGAAGAGCTTGTCCTCCTGGGCCAATCCCTCAAAATACTCCCTTTCAAAGAAACGCTCAAAAGCTTCCAGGGGATCGGCATTTCCTATTGCCAGAGCAAAGCACAGCCTCACTGCAATTTCCCTGGCGGCTGTTCTGGTCATGGTTTTTCCTCCGCACGCAGGCGAGGCATAGGTCGCCCTACGCCCCGCCATAAAGAATACTATTGCTTATTAAAGGCCACGCCGGCAATGTGGACATTAACAGTGGATGCAAAACCCGTCATGGATTCCACAGCGGCGTAGACCGCCTCCTGTACCTTTTCTGCAACGCTGGTTATGCTGCAGCCAAACCGGACCATTATCAGCACATCTACGTTAATCCGGTCCTCTTCAAACTGGACCTTTATGCCCTTGGAAATGCTCTTCTTGCCAAGCATTTCCGCCAGCTCCGTGCCAGCAGTGTTGGCGAGCCCGGCAACGCCTTCCACTTCCGAAACGGCGGCAGCAACCATTACGGATACCACTTCGTCGGAGATGTTTATGCTGCCCTTTTCATCCTGAATAGTGATATAGTTTTCGGCCATAATTTCGACCTCCCTTTTGTGTGATTATTATTTTACCACAAAAGGGAGGAAAAATAAAGCATCTTATTATTCTGCCTTCACCTCAATGATATTTATCTGCTCCAGGGTGAAATCCGTCTCGCTGGTGATGGTGTCGGTTATGCGGGCAACCTCCACCTCGCTGAGGCCCTCCATGGGGGCCGGCACGGCAATGGTAATCTTGTCTTCGTTGATGAAGGCCACGCAATCTGAAAACCCTTTTGCCAGAAGCAGGTTTTCAATCTGGCTCTCCTGCATGGACCAGGTTGCCATGACGGCAATCTCGTCCATGGCGCTGTCAATTACCTCCTGGGAGGCGTTCTCGTTTCCGGCGGCAATCTCCAGCAGCTTCAAGGCCTCGTCTCTGGATTGCTGCCTGGTAAGGCGCGCCTCGGCAAAATAGTCGGAAACAGGGTCCATTTCGGTGGAGGCCATCCCGTCTTCCTCGCCTTCCACAGCCATATACTCCTCCTCGGCATCCGACATTGCCATATCTTCCGCATTCACCATGTCGCTGTTCGCCGTGCCCCATTTGTTGTTGTACGACCAGTTCAGATAGACCGCCACACATACAAACAGCAGCACCGTTATAATCACTATGTTCCGCTTCACTTTACTCAAAGCCCCTACCTCCTAGTTTTTATTCATTTCAATTACTGTAATTTGATCGCTGCTCAGGCCGGTAAAGGCCGACACCGCTCTTGTCACGTCCAGCCGCACCCGGGCGGAACTTGCTCCCTGACAGATAATTACCGCACCCATGTATTCCGGGTACACATACCGCAGCTCCACTGCCGACTGGTTCCCCGAACCTTTGTTTATGATAATCGCCTTGTTTTCGGACTCGGCCAGCTCCCGGGTTGCGGTGGACTTAAGGGACAACAGCACCTTCACCTTCCCTACGCCCTTAATTTGCATCAGGGCCTCCCTCAGCCGATTCTCCTCCTCAGCCAGGGAAAACGCGGGGGCTTCCAGATCCCTTACATCCCGGGCTGGCTCATCCTTTTTGTCGCCGCTGCCGGTGGGCAACAGTATCAACACCAACCCCAGCAGAAGCACAATCAGCATATACTTGTTTTTGAGCAGCCTGACCGCTGTCTCCTTTATATCCTTAACTTCCTTGGTTTTCATCGCTACTCCAATGCTGCCTTTCTCGTGGTATGCCCAGTTCCGCCTCGATCAGCTCCGCAAGACGGCTTTGCTGCTCCTGCGGGCCGTTTATCTGGAGGTGAGCTTCATACGGATACCAATACCCCTCATCACCCCACTTCACCGTTACCGCTGCCTTAGCGCAGTCAAGGCCTAAAATACGTGCTTTGTCCAATATATATGCCGAACATTCCTCTTCTATGATTGTTCGCTGCAACCTGTCTGAGGTTTCTCTGGCCGACGCGGTTATATGTTCCATATCCGCCCTGTACCTGGCAAGGCCTATGGAATAAGCATCAAAGTCAAACTCAATCACCGGCTTAATAAGTGCAATTATCATGACCGCTCCGCAAACCAGGCGCATCACGCTTCGAACCCTGCCCTTTGGCGTAAGGCTCAAGGCCAATCCCGTGACTACCGCCGCCCCCGCCAGGCCCATAATCCACTCGCGCAGCAGCCCCATCACAGCCCGGTCACCGCCTTTATGCTGGAAATAATGGAGAAGAAGAGCATCAGCGCCCCCACTCCAGTAAGGGACAAAACCATGCCGAAGGCGTTGCCTATACCGCTTATGAGGCCTGAAAGTCGGCTGTCGGACAGGGCGCCCGCCATTCCGGCTGCGGCCTTGTATATCAGGTACTGCGCCCCCAGGGTCAGAAAAGGCGTAAGGCACACTCCCGCCACGGCAAGGAGACCGAACACGCCGATGGCGTTGCGCAGTATTGAGGCTCCCGCCACAACGGTGCTCGCCGCGTCGGAAATAATGCTCCCCACTACCGGAAGGGTAGTGGACAGGGTGGTTTTGGCAACCCTTGTGGACACCACGTCGGCAGTTCCAGAAATGATTCCGGTAATGCTCAGATAGGCCGTGAAAGAGATTACCAGAATCGTCATTAACGTGGTGCACAGCCACTTCATCAGATTTGCGGCCCCAGCCAGAGAATTACCTCCCACGGCGGCGTTGGCAATCACGGTGCCAATGTAGCAGTAAATAACCGGCAGCACAATATTGGTGGCGGCGGTCATGAGCACGTCCATAAACAGGGCGGTGGCCGCATACCTGGCGGCGCCGGCGGTTATAGCCCCGCTGGCGGTGGCGGCGGCGCAGAGGCTGGGCAGCAGCACCTTGGAAAAATCCGAAAGGGCCTGGAGAGTATCCTTCCCCATGCCGATAAATGAGCTTATATCCCCCGCCGCCACTGCGGATATGGCCAGGGCTCCTCCCATGTGGACAAAGTTGGGAACGGCCCCGCCGTCGTACACTGAGCCGGCCATTGAACAGAGCAATACCACCGTAACCATAAGGGCCCCGCTTTTGACTCCCCTGCGGACAATGCCTCCCAGCTTCTCACGGGCAAAACTTAAAAGTTTTTCCAGGCCTGAATCCACGTTTAGGCTGTCCTTCACGCCAATGCCGTCCAGAATTTCAGCCGCTTCACCCGGCAGGGCTCTTTCCACGTCGTCAACCCCAAAGGAAGTCCGCTGCTCGCCCATAACGTCCGCCGCCCCAACCGCCGTAGCCATAAGAGCGGCCAAAAGCAGGCATATGGAAATGGTCAGAAGCAGCTTTTTCATAAAAATTCTCCTATCATTATCAGCAGGGTTTTTATCAGCGGCAGGGAAACGTACAAAGCGCAGACAGCCCCCACCAGCTCCACGGAAGAGGCAATGGAGCTCTGGCCGGCGTCCCTGCACAGGTCCGCCGCCAGCCTGGTAATAACGCCTATTCCCACGCCTTTCAGCACCGGCTTCAATACCGCCGGGGACAACCCGGAGGTTTCCGTGGCCAAATCTATTACCTCCATCACTCCCGTCACCAGCTCCAGGGCCATGCCGATAACCATTACCCCCACGGCCATGGCCAGCATTAGTGACATCTCCGGGTTGTTCTTTTTTATCAGGAGCGACAAAAGGGCCCCGGCTGTTCCGATAACAGCAGCCTTAATCAACAGCTCCATGGCTAAAACCCGAACAGGCTCTTAATCAAATTGAAAAGGTCATAAATTTCCTGGATAATCAGGACCAGAACCACGACAAGCCCGGCTATGGTTGTCATCAAAGCCTGCTCCCCCCGGCCGGAATGCGTCAGAAGAAGGTTGATAACCGACACAAGAATTCCGACGGCGGCTATTTTGAATATGAGATCTACGTTCATATGTATCCCCTTGTCGTTTCCAACACTTTTGGCATACCTTCCGATTACAGCTAATGCGTCTACAGGAGAATCACGGCCAGCATCATGCCAAAGGCCAGCCCCAGACCCGTATACAGCCGCCCCTGGGTCTGAGCATCCTCCCTGGCTTTTTCCAGGAACCTGCCCATGCTCTCCATGCACCTGTCAATGGCCTGCTTCTGCTCCGAAACGTCAAAGCGCCCCAGGGACATGCCTAAAAGATGCAGCGCCCTCTCTTCCTCAGGCTTCAGGGCAAGGGCAGGCGTATCCTTCAACGCCTGGCCCCATATCTCGCCAAGGCTGCGCTGTCCCAATCCGGACATACCTGTCTTCATGGCAGAGAAAAACTTGTCCGCGGGGCTGGGAGCCTCCGCCGCCAGCAGAGAGAAAATTTCCGGCAAAGGCGTAAGACGCGTGCAGATTTCACCTCTCATAATCTCCAGAGAACTGAGGATTGACGACAGGCTTTGTACCCTGAAATGAAGATGCCCTGCTTTGACAAGTCCCATTCCGGCCCCCGCCATCACCAGCAGCATAGCGCCAATAAGTTTCGTCATGCCAATCCCTCGATTTCATATACCCGCCTGCCGTTTTCCTTTCTAATCACTATAGCCCTGCTGAACACTCCGGCATCCAGCAGCTCTCTATATAAAGCCCTGCCCCGGAGGTCTGCCACGCCGTCGCCGTGGGCGGTGGCCAAAAGCTTCACGCCGCAGTTGGCGGCGCTTTTGCAGGCCTGCACATCTTCCGGAGCGGTTATCTCGTCCAGGGCAATTATCTGCGGGTTCATGGCCCTAAGTAGCAGCAATGCGCTCTCCGCCTTGGGGGCGCCTGTCAGCACGTCCGTATGAGGCCCCACGTCAAACTGGGGCGTCCCCTTCCATACGGCGGCCACCTCCCCCCTTTCATCCGCCAGGGATACCCGGTTCCCCCGCAGGGAGAGAAGGCGCACCAGCTCCCGCAGGAGCGTGGTTTTCCCCACTCCCGGCGGGGATATTATGATTGTGGACAAAAACCCGCCGCTTATCAGCCGTTGAAAAATTCCCCCCGCGCAGCCCTTCATTTCCCGCGGTATGCGGATGGCGACGGAGGAAAGCTCCTTAATGCCGGAAATCCCCTTATCCCCCATTACAGCGGTTCCGCAAAGACCGATTCGGCATCCCCCTTTCACTGTAATGAAGCCCCGGCGCACGCTATCCGCCGAGGAGTGCACGGAGGCGCCGGTGGCTATCTCCAGCACGGACTCGAGTTCTCTCGCAGTGAGCTTCACTCCCTGGCAAAAGCTTCTCTCTCCATCAGGAGACAAATATGTAGGTTCGTACCCCACCCGTAGGCGCAGCTCTTCGGCCGCTTTCCGCTCCCTTTCGTCAAGGCCCATGGCCGCCCGGCGCAGCTCCCAGGGCAGGAGAGCCAGCGCTTGGTCGAACCCGTCCATGGCCGTCACCTCCCGTCTTGTGGACATTATATTTTGAGCCCGTCCGCTTTATACCTCGTCTACCCAACTCACTTCAAATCGTCAGCACTCTCGTTTTGTTAACAAAATGTTTTCATTTTTTCGCTAAGAGAGTATTGACTTTCCTGCATATAGATAGTAAATTAATAACAAAATAATTTGCATGCAAAATATTTGCATGCAAATCTTTTTGGTGCAAATTTTCCTGCAATTTTGTTGAAAAGGGGGAATGACGATGTGCCACGACGAAAAATATAACAGCAGGCACAGTGCGGAATGGCTGTTCCGGGACCTTAACAACGCCTACAGAATGGCGTCGGACGCCGCCTTTGCCAAATTTGGGGTAAAGGAATTCGGCCAGCCCATAATTCTTTTCATGCTTGAACGATATGGGAAAGACGGGGTCATAGCCACACAAAAGGAGCTGGCACAGCGCATGGGGGTTTCCCCCACCACCATAACCATCTCCCTCAAGTCCCTGGAGCGGCTGGGCTGCATAAGAAAAATAAACGATAAGAAAGACATGCGCAGAAACCAGATAGAAATCACCGAAAAGGGAAAAATGGTGGCAAAGCAGTGCCGCAAGGCATTTGATGACCTGGATAAGGCCATGTACCAGGGCTTTACCCCGGAGGAGCGGGAGCTTATAAGCTCCTTTTTCATCCGCATGACCAACAATCTTATCAAAGCCGCCAAACTGTCGTGTCCCCCTGGCGAAAGGAAGGAACTAGATGATAAGAACTTTGACTAAACACTTGGGCGAATATAAGAAAGCCGCCATACTGGCACCTTTATTCGTACTGATTGAAACCATTGTAATGCTGATTCTGCCCACCCTGATGTCCAACATAGTGGACGTTGGCATAAAGAGCTCGAATATTCCCTACATCTTAAGATGCGGTGGCCTGATGGTCCTGCTTTCCGTCATAGGCGCCCTTTCCGGGGTTTTATCCGCAAGGTATTCGTCCCTGGCGGGCCAGGGCTTTGGCTCAAATCTCCGAGTCGCCCTATACAACCACATTCAGGAATTCTCCTTCGCAGACGTGGACAAGTTCAGCACCGCCTCCCTTATCACCCGCACCACCTCGGACGTGCGCACACTGCAGATGTCCCTCCAGATTGCCCTGCGGGTCCTGCTCCAGGCGCCCTTCCAGCTGATTGTGGCGCTGGTCATAGTAATTAGCTACAGCCTTAAGCTGTCTATCATATATCTGGTGGCAGTTCCCATTATGTTTTTCGTCATAACCCTTCTTATGCGCTCCGCCCACCACCTGTTTATGGCAAACCAGCAAAAACTGGACAACCTTAACGCCACGATACAGGAAAATCTGATAGCAATCCGGGTCGTAAAGTCCTTTGTCCGCGGCGACTATGAGCGGCAGAAGTTCAAGAAAGCCAACGACGAGCTGACCCGGGCCAATATCAGGGCCATATCCCGCATAATCCTGATGAACCCCACCTCCACGCTGATACTCAACATAGTCACCCTTCTCATCTACTGGTTCGGCGGAAAGATGGCGGGAAACAGCGAGCTTCTCTCCGGCGAGCTGCTGGCCATCATCACCTATCTGCAGCAGATAATGATGAGCGTCATGATGTTCTCCTTTATCCTCATGGAGTTCACCAGGGCCCAGGCCTGCGTCACCCGAATCAACGAGGTTCTGGACACCGTGCCCGATATTCAGGATTCGGAACAGCCGGAAGAAACGCAGCTGGCCGCCAACGGGCCGGATTCGTCCCGCGGAAGCTCCGTTGAATTCTGTAACGTGAGTTTCAAATACTCCCTGTCGGGCAGCGGCGAGGAGGTTTTGAAAAACATAAACTTCAGGGTGGAGCCCGGCGAAATTGCGGCAATAGTAGGAGATACCGGTTCCGGAAAATCCTCTCTCGTCAATCTTATCCCCCGTTTTTATGACGTCGCCAAGGGCCAGGTGCTGGTGGACGGCATTGACGTAAGGGATTACAGAATAACCGACCTCCGCAGGAAAATAGGCATGGTGCTTCAGAAAAACGTGCTCTTCAGCGGCACCATAAGGGACAACATCCGCTGGGGCAAGGAAGACGCCACCGACGAGGAGATAATTCAGGCGCTGAAAAGCGCACAGGCCTACGACTTTGTCATGTCCTTCCCGGACGGGCTTGACACGCAGCTGCATCAGGGCGGCACCAACGTGTCCGGCGGCCAAAGGCAGCGCCTGTGCATAGCCCGTGCTCTTCTGAAAAAGCCCTCAATACTGATTTTGGACGACTCCACCAGCGCCGTGGACTCGGACACGGAGTCCCGAATCAGGGAAAGCTTCCGCAGGGAATTGAAGGGCTGCACCGTATTCATAATCGCCCAGCGCATCAGCTCGGTGATGTATGCTGACAAGATTATCGTCCTGGACGAGGGCGAAATTGAGTCCATAGGCACCCACCAGGAGTTGATGCAGCAAAGCCCTATTTATCAGGAAATCTACACATCACAGCAGGAAGGAGTTCTGGGAAATGCATAAAGATATTAAGAATAATAACAGGAACTCCAATGTCCAACAGGAAGCGAAGAAACGGCCCAATATCTTTCAGCAGATTAAGGCACAGATGGAGGACACCGTCCCCGACGACGATAAAATATATAAGGACATGCCCAGGGTTCGCGGCCCCGGCGGCGGCAGGGACTTCCGCAAGCCTAAGGACGCCAAGGGCACTCTCCTGCGTATTTTGGGCTATGCGGTTCAGAAAAAAGTATACCTGGTAGGCATATTAATTCTTCTTCTGTTGTCCACAGGCTGCAATCTGGCGGCGTCATATTACCTGAAGCCCCTTATTGACGATTACATAGTTCCCAATATCACCGCCGTGGAAAAGGACTTTTCCGGCCTTGCGAGGCAGCTTATGATTCTGGCCGGCATATATCTGGTGGGCGTCCTGGCCACACTGTCCCAGGGACAGATTATGGTGCGCCTGGCCCAGTCGGCGATAAACCGCATACGCGCGGATCTCTTTTCAAAGCTCCAGGACTTGCCCCTCAGCTTTTTCGACGCCCATTCCCACGGCGAGCTTATGAGCCGCTTCACCAACGACGCGGAACAGGTCCAGATGATGCTGGACCAGGGCCTTATCCAGTTTATCTCTGGAATAATAACCTTTACGGGCACCATAATCCTGATGATAAAAATCAGTTGGAAGATGTTCATCATTACCCTTGTGGTCATCTTCCTTTCCCTTCTCATAGTGCAGAAGGTGGGAGGCCTCAGTAAGGTCATGTTCAAAAAGCAGCAGGCTGCCCTGGGCCGGCTTAACGGTTACATTGAGGAAATGATAGACGGCCTCAAGGTGGTAAAAGCCTTCACCTACGAAACCCGAAGCAAGGAGGAGTTTGCCAAGCTGAACGACGATTACCGTGAAAATGCCATACTGGCAAACTTCCTGGGTCAGATAGTAATGCCGGTTCTGGCGGCGGTGATGAATATCTGCTACGCGGTCATCGCCGTGGTGGGGGGCATATGGGTGATAAGCAGCAGCAGTTTCACAATAGGCTCCCTGGGTGTTTATCTCAACTATACGAAGAATATATCAATGCCCATAAACATGATGTCCAACCAGCTGGTGAACGTGCTGTCCGCCATTGCCGGTGCCGAGCGCATCTTTGCGACCATGGACGCTGCTCCCGAAATCGACGAGGGCAGGGTCTCCCTTGTGACGGTGGAGCGCTCCCCCGAGGGCAAGCTTACGGAGACCGCAGACGGCCGCCGCACCGGCTTCTGGGCATGGAAAATCCCCAAAGAGGATGGCAGCTATGAATATAGGGAGGTCAAGGGCGACGTACGCTTTAAGGAAGTTTACTTCAGTTATGTTCCGGGAGAGCCTGTTCTGAAAGGAATTTCGGTATACGCCAAGCCCGGTCAGAAGATAGCCTTCGTAGGCTCCACCGGAGCCGGAAAAACTACCATCACAAACCTTATTAACCGGTTTTACGAAATTGAGGACGGCCGGATTACCTTCGACGGCATTGACATTCGGGACATTGAGAAAAAATCCCTGCGGCGTAGCCTGGGCATTGTGTTGCAGGATACAAACCTTTTCACGGGCACCGTCATGGACAACATCCGCTACGGCAAGCTGGACGCTACGGACGAGGAATGCATTGAGGCCGCCAAAAGCGCCAACGCCCACGGTTTTATCAGTAGGCTTCCCGACGGTTATCAAACCATGATTACGGGTAACGGCCAAAACCTATCCCAGGGCCAGCGCCAGCTTCTGGCCATAGCCCGCACGGCGGTGGCAAAGCACCCGGTAATGATACTGGACGAGGCTACCAGCTCCATCGACACCCGCACGGAAAAACTTATCGAGCGGGGCATGGACGCTTTGATGGAAGGCAAAACTGTCTTTGTCATCGCACACCGCCTCTCTACCGTCCGAAATTCCAAAGTAATCGCCGTTGTCGAGCACGGGGAGATTATTGAAAAAGGCAGCCATGAAGAGCTGCTTGCAAACAAGGGCAGGTATTATATGCTTTACACGGGCCAGCATCAATTGGATTAGGCATTTTTATAGTTATATCCATGAAGGGAGGCCATTCCTAGCCACCTGTCCAGACAAACAAAACAGGGCCGGCTCTTGCCGGCCCTGCGATTTTCATTTTTATTTTTTGATGTCAGGTTGATACTATCATCCTACAGCTTTGTATGCTATTATGTTTTAAACTTACAAACGGAGGTATAAATGCATGAAATTCAAAATGGATCACCAGAATTTTAATGTGTTTGACTTGGAGCGTTCGATAAAGTTTTATACGGAAGCGCTGGGGTTGGACGTACTGAGCCGTAAAAAAGCCGAAGACGGCAGTTGGGAAATCTGCTACCTTGGAAATGATGAGAGCCAATTCAGGCTAGAGCTTACTTGGATGAAACAGTACGACAGGCCGTATGACCTGGGTGACTGCGAATTCCATTTGGCTTTTGTGACGGAGGATTATGAGGCGGCTCACGCCCACCATGAGAAGATGGGCTGCATTGAAATGGAAAATCCTGAAATGGGAATCTATTTCATTACTGACCCGGACGGTTACTGGCTGGAAATAGTGCCTTCAAAAAATTAGTTTGCTACACAAAAAATTTCCAGGGCCGGCTTTCAGCCGGCCCTGGCTATATTCACTTAATCAATCTGCACTCAAGATAATATCTCTTATCCCGGGCATGGCCTATGGAAAAGCTTTTTCTGGGGAAGGCGCCGTTTTTTATAATACTGGGGAACAGCTCCTTCTTGTCCATTCTGGGAAGCAGCATGCCGGCACAGCCGGGGCGCAAAGCCATGGAAAGGGCCGTTTCATCCCCGTGTATATAGTCCAGCCTGCCGCCAAAGGCGGAAATATAATCTCCGCAGAATCTATCGGCGGCTTCAATAAGCTCGCCAATTGTGGAAAAGGACGCCTCTATGTCCCCGGTTTCGGAGTCGGCCGCCAGACTTATACTGTGGCTCCTCTCCCCTTTTTCTCCCGCCTTGGCCCAGAATTTTCGTGCCTCTTCCATAAAGCGGCCTGAGTCCGTGCCAAAAATAACCCTGTGAATCGGCTCAAAGTTTACGGAGCTGTCGTGGATGTTCACAAGCTCCACCATGCTGTACCGGGCGGGGTGATTTTCCTTATCTTCATCGGTAAGAGTGCTCTTCAGGCCTTCCCAGTACAGTTTTGCCGCAGCCAGGCTGTGGTTGCCGTCCCCTACCGCAAAGACCACCGGGGGCTTATCATCCGACATATGATATTTTTCCTTCAGCACCCGGGGGTCGGCGAGTCTCTGCAACGCCTTCTCCACGTCCAGAGCCTTTTGGCCACCGACATACCAGCCCATAATGTGGCCGCCCCCGTCCATGAGGTCGAAGTCATACAACAGCTCCGGGGACTCGAGAGAGTAAACTATGGGGTCAATTACAGAACAGTCAGGGTCGTCGATAAAAACCACAATATGGGGCATCTCCAACCGGGCCTTTTTTCTTACTTCTATCCGGGGCGGGAGCCGGTCTTCAACAATCCCTTCCGTCGGATGCACAAGGCAGCAGGCATTTTCCCTGTAATCGTACTGCTCCAGGTCCAAAATCCCCAGAAGCCCCCGGCGGGTATTCCCATCGGAAAGCTGCCGCTCCGTGTAAATGTATGAGTTGCAAATCGTCTGGAATATACCTCTGCTCAGGTATTCCTCCATTGTGGCTTCAATCTTTTTCATTTCTGCCTGGGTATCCCGAAATCCTAAATATGCCTCGGGCAGCATTAGGCGCAAAGTCGAGGGAGCATCCCCCACCCTGGCCTCCACAGCCTCCCAGTATTCGGGCTCCGAGGTGAATTGATCGCAGGCAATGACGCTCCACAGTTCCAAATCCGCCCCCTTGGGCAGCATTATATCGCCGGGCAGGAAAACTCTCTCTGTCATTGGAACGCTCCTTAGTCTCGCAAATTTATGTCTCTTAAAAGGCGCTTTGATAATATTACCATACGGGGAAGGCCCGCGCAAGCTAAAAGGAAACTAACTTCTTTAAGCAAAAAGTTGCCGAATTTATATATTTTAGATGAAAAAGAGCGGATAAAATGATATAATAGTCCCGCAGCGGCAATTATGTTTTAATCGCAGTCTGTTTCATAATATGAGGCACAAAAGAGTAAAACGGAGGCTTGGATTGGCTTTGAGTAAAACGAAAACGACAGAAATGGTGCTGGTGGTAAAAACCGAGCACCTGTCCCCGTATTTGGCTGAAAAAGGACTTATAACTGACAATACCGATAAAGTTTTGAGTATTATTTCCCAATACCACGAGTTTTTGCCCCGGCCGGAAGCCGAGGAGGACCCAGCATACAAGCAGATTATCCCCTATGTAGTGATTCGCTGGGGGGAGCAGGCCTATTTGCTCCGCCGCCTTAAAAAAGGGGGTGAGTCCCGCCTTCACGGTCTGCTGTCCCTGGGTGTTGGCGGACACATCAACTGCCAGGCTGACGGCGGCGAAGATGCGCTCATGAACGGCCTCATGCGGGAACTGAATGAAGAAGTGGCCCTCCACGGCTCAATAAACCTGCGTTTTAAAGGGCTCATAAACGACGACACCAACGGTGTCGGCAGCGTCCACCTGGGGCTGTACTACATACTTGAAACCAACGGCGACGTAGAAGTCAGGGAAACCGAAAAACTGACGGGGGAATGGGCGGACATGGACATGCTGCCGCAGATGGCCCCGGAAATGGAGACCTGGTCCCAAATAGTGCTGGAACACCTGGATTAAAAATACTATCAAAAAAACAAAACACCTGCTTAAATGGCAGGTGTTTTAGGTTTTTTATGTACTTTTTACCAGGGATTTTTCTCGTCATATTTTTTCCTGACGTAGCGGAATATGAACCAAATGGCCGCGTAAATAATGAAAACTATGGCGAATATCAGCAGTTGTACGCCGCGGGAGGCGGTGTGCAGCTTTAAAACCGTAAGCATGGGCAGGAGATGGGATGTGCCCCAGCCGTAAAAGAATTTAAATCCCACAAACAGACCGATAAAGGGGAACGCGGCAGCCAGCAGAAGCGCAACCAAACCCGCCCAGTTTTTCCTAAAGCCAAGAAAGCCGGAATATGCCACACTCAAAATATAAACAACAAACGACATTGTTACGAAATTATAGCCCAGGTCTTTTTTAAGGTTCTTTATCGTTTTAGTCAAGCCGGTCTCCGTGGCATTAGTATAATAATAGCCGTCCAGAACGGCAAACTCAAACATGACAAGAACCATCAAAATAAAAGTTAACAAAGCCACCTTGAATTTTTTATCAAAAAATTTCATAAGCTAACCCCTTTTATCTTCAATTCTAGAAAATTATAACATAACTGCCCTAAATTGACAAGATAAAAGTACTTTAATCGGTCATTATGATTATATGCATCACTGGTCCCGCAAAATAAAGTTTTTTATTACGTCGATAACTAGGGACGGTTCTCCCCTGCCCTCAAGCGTGCGCATGGCCTGTCCCATTAAAAAATCCAGTATCTTTGCTTTCCCGGCCCTGTATTCCTCAACCTGCGCGGGGAATTTTTTTATTACCTCCCTGGCCGCCTTTTCCACCGCCTGTCTGTCATCTATCCTGAGGAGCCCCTTTTTCTCCGCGTATTTGCCCGGGTCGCCCTCAGCAAAAAACAGCGCCTCCAGCACCTGCCGGCCGTTTGCCCTTGTGAGCCTGCCTTCGGAAACCATGGTGATTATTCCGGCCAGCTTTTCGGCGGTCATTCGGCAGGGCCTTTCGCCCCCCTCCTTCATCAGGCGGAGATAATCGCCGCATATCCACTTGGCGGCCTCCCGTGGCGGGATGCCCAGGGAAACAGTCTCTTCAAAGGCCCGAGCCACGGAAATATCCGAAGTCAGGGTCCGGCAGTCCTGCTCCGGGAGCCCGAAGTCCCGCATGTAACGGACGCGCTTTGCCCGCGGCAGTTCCGGAATCAGGCCCCTTTGAGCCTCAATCAGCTCACTGCTTATTTTCACCGGAGGCAGGTCCGGTTCAGGGAAGTACCGGTAGTCCACCCTTTCCTCCTTTGCCCGCATGGAAAGGCTCACCCCCTGGTCCTCGTCCCAGCGCCGGGTCTCGTTTACGACTCTCCCCCCCGACTCCAGTATTTCCATCTGCCTTTTGGACTCGTACCTTATGGCCTGCCGGACTGAGCGGAGGGAGCTGAGATTTTTCATTTCCGTCCGAACGCCAAGTTTTTCACCCTTCCGGCGCACGGAAAGGTTGATATCCACCCGCATGGAGCCCTCCTGCATGCGGCAGTCGGACACGCCGATGGCCCTCAGGACGCCTATGAGCTCCTCCAGGAAGTCGGAGGCCTCTCTGTCGCTGTGCAGTTCCGGGGCGGTGACGATTTCCAGCAGGGGCACGCCGCAGCGGTTATAGTCAATAAAAAGCTCCCCGTCTTCCCCGTACACCAGCTTGCCCGCGTCGTCCTCCATATGGAGCTCGATTATTGGAATTACCCTCGGACCGTCAGCCCCGTCTATCTCCAGCCCCCCGCCCCTGCAGACGGTGGCATGCAGCTGGCTTATCTGGTATCCCCGGGGCAGGTCCGGGTAAAAATAGTTTTTCCGGTCAAAAAAAGTTATGTCTGCAATCTGGCAGCCCAGGGCGAGGCCAGTGCGGACGGCGTATTCCAGTACTTTTTTATTGAAAGCAGGCAGAGCCCCCGGCTGTCCGGTACAAACCGGACAGCACAGGCTGTTGGGCTGCGCCCCGAAAGCCGTGGAGCAGGCGCAGAAAATTTTGCTGGCCGTATTCAGCTCCACATGCACCTCAAGACCAATATTCGTCTCCCAATTCATAGATTCACCTCTCGACAAATCGCCTCCGCCGCCGCAATGATAAAACGATCCCGGAAGGCCCCGCCCATAAGGTGCAGTCCCACCGGCAGGCCCTTCTCGTCGGCGCCGAAAGGAAAGCTCACGGCGGGCAGCCCCGCCAGATTTGCCGCAGCCGTATTGCTGTCAAGTGTGCAGACTTCCTTTTTGGTTTCCAAATCCTCTTTCAGGAGAGGGGCCGTAGACTTCGTGATGGGGCACAAAATCAGGGGATATTCGGACAGCAGTGCTTCCAGGGCCCCTTTAATCCGGCTTGCGGCGGCGCGGGCCCTGAGGAATTTCGACTCGTACTGCTCTTCCCCCAGCACGTATGTTCCTAGGAGTATGCGGCGCTTGACCTCCAGTCCGAAGCCCTGCCCCCTGCTGTATCTTATCCGCTCTTCAAAATTTTTACCCCTGCCGGGCAGGCCGAAACGGATGCCGTCAAAACGGCTCAAATTCGAGCTGGCCTCGGCGGTTGAGATGACGTTATATGCCGCCAGGCTGTAGCTTAGCTCCGGCACGGACACCGCATCCACCCGGGCGCCCAGGGCTTTCAGCTTTTCCACACATGCCCAAAACACATTTTCCACACCGGAAGCGCAGCCCCCGGCCAGTTCCCGAGGCACCGCAATTTTCAGCCCGTTAATCAGGGGAGGCTCCCGGTCCTGACCGGGAGCGGGCAGCCCGACGCTGGTGGGGTCCCGCCAGTCGGCGCCGGCGCTCAGCTCCAGAAGGGCGGCCAGATCCGCCCCGTTTTCGGCCATGGGTCCGATTTGCTCGAGGGAAGAGGCGTGGGCCACCATGCCGTAGCGGGATACCGCCCCGTAGGTGGGCTTTATTCCCCATATCCCGCAGTAGGAGGCGGGCACCAGGACGGAACCGCCGGTATCGCTGCCCAGGGACAGGGGCACCATTCCCGCGGCAACGGCCGCCGCGCTTCCGGAGGAAGACCCGCCGGCGCAGTAATCTTTATTGCCGGGCAGCAGGGCGGGTCCGAAAATGGAGGTTTTTCCGGTGCTGCCCATGGCAAACTCGTCCATGTTGGCCTTGCCGACTATGACAAGCCCCGCTTCCTCCAGCTTCTCGATTACGCTGGCGTCATAGGGGGCGACATAGTTTTCCAGCATCCGGGAGGCGCAGGTCATCCTGACGCCTTCCACCATAATATTGTCCTTTATTAAAATTGGCACTCCCGCCAGGGGCGATACCTCCTGCCCCTCCAGGAGCCGCCTTTCAACGCGTCTGGCCTGTTCCAGCGCCCGCTCTTCGGAAACGGTGATTACGGCGTTTATTTCCCGGTTTTCCTTTTCGATAGCGTCCAACGAAGCGCGGGCAAGTTCCACCGGCGAGAGCCGGCCCTTACGCATAAGCCGGGCCAGCTCCAATGCGGTAAATGTCTTAAGTTCGTCCATCCTCCTGCTTATCCTTTCACTTTGCTGGTTATATATCTAAAATAAAGGCGTTCATTCCCGGCCGCAGCCGGGCAAAACAAAATAATCCTCGTTGTGGTTGGGCGTATTCATGAACAATACCTTTCTATCCAGGGAAGGCCTTACCTTATCCTCTCTAGGTTCAGCCGGCTTTATGCCCGGCAGCGCCGGCTCCGATTCCAGGTCGTCAAGGATAGAAAGGTATTCAATCTGCTTTTCCAGTTCCTCGGCAAGATATTGAGTTTCCTCCTGGGATATGTCTATCCTGCTGAGCTGGGCCAATTTCTCTGTCAGTTCCTTCACTTGGCACCCTCCAAGCTTATTGTTAACACGCTACTATTTTATCACAAATTTTACAACTTTCATATTATTTGTAGTTATTTTGCGGTTTTTCTTCCATAAATTCTTTTTTTGTGCTAAAATGACAACGGCTGGACATTTCACAATACTATTTAAAGGAGCTACTTAATGTCAGCTTTGGAAGAATTACACAGAAACTGCTTAAACTGCAAAAAATGCGCCCTTTGGGAAAACAGGCAAAACGTGGTTTTTGGCGGGGGCAATCCCAATGCGGAGGTCATGTTTATCGGCGAAGGCCCCGGCGAACAGGAGGACAAGACCGGACAGCCCTTTGTAGGGCGGGCCGGCCAGCTTCTTGACGACATGCTGTACCTGATAGATTTGAACCGCACCAACGTGTATATCGCCAACATTGTAAAATGCCGTCCCCCCGGAAACCGCGACCCATTGAATACCGAACAGGAGGCCTGTTCCGGCTGGCTCCGCAGGCAGATAGAGCTGGTCAACCCGAAAATTATTGTCTGTCTGGGGCGAATTTCGGCCAAGTTCCTGATTAAGGAAGACTTTAAAATTACCCAGGAGCACGGCCAGTGGTTTGATGTGGACGGAAGACGCTGCATGGCGATTTATCACCCCGCCGCCCTGGTCAGGGATCCCAGGCGCCGCCCTGAAACTTTCGTGGATCTGAAGGAGCTGCAACGGGCCATCAGGGAGATTTGCAGCAATACTTATCAGGGCTAATAATACCTCTGGAAGGTGAACCACACTAAATGCTAGAATTTGAACCTATAAAACTCAGCGATAAGTCCTGGATCGACCCTATAGTCAAGGCAGAAAACTCCCGCAGCGCCGACTATAGCTTTGCGAACATTTACATTTGGGATAATCGCTTCAAACAGCAGGTGGCTAGATGCAACCAACGATTCATAGTTATGCCCATGTACGGGGAAAAACCCTTTTTCGTATACCCGGTGGGCTCGGGTGATTTGGCTCCCGTCATAGAGGAAATGCGTTCTTACGCCGAAACCCGCGGGTTTCCGTTCGTAATGCGGGGCGTTACCGCCGAGCATTTGAGGGAGCTGAGCTGCCTCTTTCCCGGGAAATTTGCCTTTTATGAAAACCGCGACTACTTCGACTACGTTTACTCCGCGGAAAAGCTTGCCACCCTCTCGGGCAAAAAGCTTCACGGGAAGCGCAACCACATCAACCGCTTCGTGGAGAGCAACGATTGGAGCTTCGAGTCTCTGACCACCAGACAGATCCCAGAGTGCATGGCCATGCTGGAAGACTGGACGGAGCAAAACAGGGACAAGCTGGATAAGGGCCTGGAGGACGAGCACGACGCGATAGTCCGCGCCTTTGAACACTACGAGCACCTGGGCCTGGAGGGCGGAATCCTCCGCTCCGACGGCAGGATAATCGCGTTTACCGTGGGAGAGAAGATTTCCAGCGACACCTATAACATTCACTTTGAGAAGGCATACGCCCATATTCAGGGAGCCTATCCCATGGTGAACCGAGAGTTTGTCCGGCTGGTTCGGCAGCTCCACCCGGAAATCCTCTACATCAACCGGGAGGACGACATGGGCCATGAGAACCTGCGGCAGGCAAAACTATCCTACTATCCGGATTTACTTATCGAAAAATACACTGCCGTCTGGAGGTATTAGGATGTCCGCCCCCTATCTCCGCCCGTCGCGGCCCAGCGACGAGGACGCCTTAAAACGCATTTGGAAGCTATCCTTCAGCGACGAGGATAGCTTTATAAATATGTTTTTTCAGGACTTTTACGCGCCTGGCATGGCGACTCTCATGGAGTGCGACAGTCAGCCCGTGTCCTGCATTTTTACCTTTAAGGGCGCACGGGTTTCCTTCCCCGGGGAGCCCGAAATGAACTGCGCCTACGTGTATTCCCTGGGCACCCTTCCAGAATACAGGGGCCGGGGTTTCGGAGCCATGGTCATACAGGAAAGCGCCCGCAGGGCGTTTTCCGAGGGCTCCGACGCCGCCTGCTTTTTGCCCGCAAGCATCGGCCTGTACCGATGGTATGAGAAAATTCTGGGCACCCGTACCCGCTTTTGGATAAGGGAGCGCAGAATCTCCCGCAGGGAACTCCCCGAAGCCCCGCCGCCGGTACACGTGGAGGCCGTGGGCGCCTCTGAATACGGCGCCCTCCGTGAAAAACTCCTCAGCGGCCGGCCCCACGCCCGTTTTGACGACAAGCTTCTCAGGTTTCAGGAGGCGATTTGCAATTACTACGGAGGCGGGCTGTACCGCCTGAAATACGGAGGCTTTGAAGGCTGCGCCGCGGCCATTGCAGAAGGAGACAGCCTCACGATATGCGAGCTGCTGCTGCCCGATGGCCCCCTGCTCCAGGCCGTATCCGCCCTGTCCGAACTGCATCCCGCCGAGGATTTTATTGTCCGCAGCCCCGCGTTCTGGGGCGAGGACCAGGGGGGGAATATAAGGGAGCACGTGGTGGTGGTTTCCCCGCCGGGAAGGCAGTTCCCTGTCAGGAATGATGCCTACTGGGGTCCAGCTTTTGATTAAAAAAATTCATAATTTCCTTGAAATTTAATGTTTTTTAATAAATTTGCAACAAGCTATGCCTTTATTTGTTAACATCTTTAATGTTATATTATACTCGTAAGAGTCAGTTTCATCTTTTTCATTTTGTCCCCATCCTATATATAAAGAACAGCGAAACGGTCTGGTTCCCCGTTTCGCAGTTCTTTTTCTCAGGATAATTTAATCGTGGTAGGGATTCTTCATCACTTTCATGACGGCTTTCGTGCACTCAACCAGAATATTCGTTTGGTTGCCAAGCTCCATTTCCGTAATCTGTGACAGCATCGCGCCTTTTGTGGTGGTGACATACTTCGGCTCAAGAGCGTTGAGAGCGATTGCGCAGGCGTTCAAAAAACAAATGTCGCAGTCGCAGCACCCCAGGTTATGGATTGTCTCCCTAACCTGCTCCTTGACAAATTCCTCCATGATGTTTACAAGCAATAAATTGTCCCCGGAATTTTTTTTATCCACAGGCAGCACCCCCTCTTATAATTAAATTTCAATTTCTGCACTAGCATTTTTTCCATTATTATCCCTTTTTGGTATTTATCGGTTAATTCGCAAAAATAATTACTGAAAAAAGAAAGAAGAATTAACCTTTTCGACAGCGATTGACATTATTTGCAAAAAAAATACTTTATAATAAGCTTGCACCCAGACATAAAGAAGAGATGCGCAAGTACATGCGAAATATAAAAAAACCAAGGATGTGATTTTATGAAAACCGTTCAGATACCAATATCGAAACTATTAAACGTACTTGAAAAAATGTCAAATGATAATATGGAAACGGTCATGTTAACAATTAACGAGGAAGTTTTCGACCAGAACATGTATTATCCCGCATTTATTCACATGGAAGCCTTCACAAAGGACGGTGAGGTCAGGGATTACGATACCCTTGATTCCACCATGATAAGATTACCATCATTCAGGAAAAGATTCAAATCTCCCAAAAAAGTCTGCTGAATTCTGTACATACCCTAACCCATATGCAACACCGTTTCATGCAGCCGGCTCCTCCCCGGCTGCTTTTGAGTTATGGAGTCAAAGCCATTCGGCAAATCTCGAAAAATGCCGACAAAATACCCTCATTGCATTTTTTTGCATTGAGATTATAATAATCCTATCACAAATAAGGAGGGTACATATGTCATTAATTTTTTGGGAACAGGACATTGACGACTTAATATACTGGGAAGAGGAGTACACCACAAGCAACAGATGCATATTTTGAGCGACCCAGGGCGGCGGTCCCTGGGATTTTTTTGTGCTTTTGCCCATTCTCCTCAAAAAGAAGGCATGAAGTCCGGCCAAAGGGCTATAAAGTGCGCACCTCCTGCCCCTACGCCAAAGCCTGGTTTTCATCCCACCAGGAATACGCCGATTTTGTAGAAGAATGATACTTCCGCCCCGGCTATTTTCCAGCGGCGAACTGACAGATAATAAATTTAAAGATGGAGATAAAAATATCACCGATGAAAGGGCAAACGCCTTTCATCGGTGATATTTTGCAGCTACCTGCCTTATTTGGAGGCGCCACCCAGATTCGAACTGGGGAGTCGCGGATTTGCAGTCCACTGCCTTACCACTTGGCTATGGCGCCGTTTAGATATAAAAACTATTAACACATGCCGATTATATGACAAAATTAAGCATGCTATTTTCAAAAAATGGAGCGGGCGACGAGGCTCGAACTCGCTACCTCCACCTTGGCAAGGTGGCGCTCTACCAGATGAGCTACGCCCGCAGATTTGGCCCCCTTGGATGCCTTGCGCATCCAAGGGGTGGTGCCTCCGGTCGGAATCGAACCAACGACACGCGGATTTTCAGTCCGCTGCTCTACCTACTGAGCTACAGAGGCATACTTAGGGATGAAAATCATCCCTGGCGACCCAGAACGGGCTCGAACCGTCGACCTCCAGCGTGACAGGCTGGCGTTCTAACCAACTGAACTACTGGGCCATTGTAATCACCGGCCATTCGCTCCGGAGACCGCCGCCGCACAGGCGGAAAAAGTGGTGGGAACAACAGGACTTGAACCTGTGACCCCATGCTTGTAAGGCATGTGCTCTCCCAGCTGAGCTATGCTCCCTGAGCCGCCATTTTTACGACGCTATGACATTATACTAAAGCTCCTCCGTCTTGTCAAGATGTTTAGTTTTTTGACGTGTATGCGATAAAGCCTTTTTACAGCAGCTCTTTTATCTCCTCGGGGGTAAAGCGGTAAACCGTATCGCAAAACTGGCAGCTTACGGTGGTTTCCTCGCCTTCCTCGACTATCTCCCGAAGCTCTTCCTTGCTCAGTACGGACACCGCTTTAAGAACCCGCTCGCGGCTGCAGTAGCACCTGTATTCTATTGGCAGTTCCGCAAGTATACGGGGCTCAAAGCCCTCCAGTATGCGCTGGATTATTGCCTCCGCCCCGCCCCGGGTCAGCAGCTCCGTCACCGCCCCCGCCCTGCGTATGTTCTCTTCCAGGCGGTCTATAAGCTCGTCAGGCGCGCCGGGCAAAAGCTGGACCAGGAACCCCCCGGCCGCAAGAACGGACAAATCCGTATCCACCAGCACCCCCAGGCCGCAGGCCGAGCCCACCTGCTCGCTCTCGGCAAAATATGCGGTGACATCCTCGGCAATCTCGCCGCTGACGAGGGGCGTGCTGCCTATATAGGGCTCTTTCAGGCCGAAGTCGCGGCTTACCGTGATGGTTCCGTTTTTCCCGACCGCTCCGCCCACGTCCAGCTTCCCATCCGGGCGCAGGGGCAGATCCACATGGGGATGCTGCACGTAGCCCCTTACATTCCCGCTGCTGTCGGATACGGCCACAACGTTGCCTATGGGCCCGCCGCCGTTTATCCTGAGCGTCAGGCAGGCCTTTTCCTCCTTCAGCATTTCTCCCATCATGGAAGCGGCGCAAAGCGCACGCCCCAGGGCCGCCGTGGCCACGGGGCTGGTGTCGTGTATTTCCCTTGCCCGCTGCACCGCGCCCCGGGCGGTAATGGCCGATATTCTTATAAAGCCGTCTGACGAAACGGCACGAATTATCTTGTCCATATCCTTCTCTCTGCTTTTTGCTTAATGTTTTGCTCGTATTTTGCCAGAAGAATTTGAATAATAATCAGCTATTTTCTTTTGGCGACTATAAAGATTCGCCCCAGCTCCCGCTGGGGACCGGGCGCCCCCATCTCGATATTGCAAAAGCCCGCCTCTTCCAGCAGCTGCGCCAGCACTGCCGGCTCATGGGCGTATTCTATGTGCTCTTCCCTCTCCCTGCTCCAGAGACTGCCCTTGCGGGTGAAAATATCCATCCCGTACATTAGGTAGTTTTCCCCGCTGTCGTACTCCGCCCGCCAAAGGCATAGCACGTCCGGGGACTCGTCTACAAAGACTCCCCCGTCAAGGGAGCGCAGCCTTTCGGGGGAGTTCACATCGAAAATAAAAAGCCCCCCGGATCGGATGAACAGCTTTAATCTGCGGAACACCCAGGGCAGCTCATCCGGTGGCAGGTAATTGAGGCCGTCAAGGCAGGAAACGGCGGCGTCCACAGTGCCGTACAGGTCCAGCTCCGCCAGTTCCTGGCACAGGAAAAGAGGTTTTATCCCCTTCTCCAGCTCCCCGGCCTTTTCCGCGGCAAGGGACAGCATGTCCGGCGAGGAGTCAACTCCAATCAGCTCGTAGCCCCGTTCCGCCAGCATACACGTCAGGGTCCCGGTTCCGCAGGCCAGGTCCAGTACGGTTTCAACCGTAACCGACCGGGCTTTAAACACTTCTTCGTAATAATCGGCAAACTCGGTATAGGGGACGTCCCGCGTCAGCAGGTCATACCATCTTGCCAGAGGCCCATACGCGCTCATTCATTCTCATTCTCCAATTCGCTCACATTCTCCAGTTTTTTCCTGCTCCTCCAAACGCTTGAAGACCAGGGCGTAGCCGTCCGCCCCGTACTGGAGACTGCGGTTAACGCGGCTGATGGTGGCGCTGCTTGCCCCTGTCTGCTCCAGAATGTCGTTGTAGATGAGCCCCTTATGAAGGAGATACGCCACCTGGTAGCGCTGCTCCATGGCCCGAAGCTCCGTCACGGTACAGAGGTCGTCAAAAAATCTTATGCATTCGTCTACGGTTTCAAGGGTGAGAATGGCCCGATACATATCAAGATTTCTTGGTTTTTTGTTGCGTTTGTTCATCAGAGCCCGCCTCCGTTTTATCGCGTAAAGCTTTACGCGCTTTTTCCATATTTATCTGCATTTCGTATTTTATAACACTAAATCATGAAAGTAAAGACCTATTTTTACTTGCAAAATATGCGGCGGTACTATATGATGATTATTGGGTAATAGTAATAATGCTGTGCCTTACGGCACCGGCATATAATCTTCCTAGAGGTGAAATCATGATAAAGGCAATAGTGGGGGCCAACTGGGGCGACGAAGGCAAGGGCAAGATAACAGACATGCTGGCCGAAAATTCCGATATGGTGGTCCGTTTTCAGGGCGGCGCCAACGCAGGCCACACGATAATCAACAATTACGGCAGGTTTGCCCTGCACAGTCTCCCTTCAGGCGTGTTCTATCCCCATATAACAAACGTCATAGGCAACGGCGTGGCATTAAACATACCTGCCTTTATAAACGAATTGAACTCTCTGCTGGAGCAGGGCGTGCCCAAGCCGCGAATTGTGGTTTCGGAACGGGCTCAGGTAGTCATGCCCTACCATATTCTCTTTGACACATACGAGGAAGAGCGTCTGGGCTCCAGGTCCTTTGGCTCCACAAAGTCCGGCATTGCTCCCTTTTATTCCGATAAATTTGCAAAAATCGGCTTTCAGGTCTGCGAACTTTACGATGACGAGCTGTTGATGAGCAGGCTTGAAAACGTGTGCACCATTAAAAACACCCTGCTGGAACACCTGTACCGAAAGCCTCTCCTCGACCCCAAGGAGCTCTTTGAGGAAATGGTGCGCCAGCGGGAACTGATACGCCCGTATGTGGGGGATGCGGTGGAGGTCGTACAGTCCGCCCTTAAGGAGGGCAAGCAGGTGCTTCTGGAAGGACAGCTGGGCTCGCTAAGGGATACGGACCTGGGCATTTATCCCTTTGTCACCTCCAGCCACACGCTGGCGGCTTACGGCTGCGTGGGCATAGGGGTGCCGCCCCACGAGATAAAGGATATTATAGCCGTCACAAAAGCCTATTCCAGCGCGGTGGGGGCCGGCGCATTCGTTACTGAGCTTTTCGGCGAGGAGGCTGAAACCCTGCGCCGCCTTGGCGGAGACAGGGGCGAATACGGCGCCACCACCGGCCGGCCCAGGCGCGTGGGCTGGTTCGACGCGGTAGCCACCGCCTACGGCTGCCGCATTCAGGGGGCTACCGAAGCGGTGCTGACGGCAATCGACGTTTTGGGCTACCTTGACGAGATAAAGGTGTGCGTGGGATACGAAATCAACGGCGAGATCACCACCAAGTTCCCCGTGTCACCTCTCCTGGCAAAGGCAAAGCCCGTTTACGAGGTTCTTCCGGGCTGGAAAACGAACATCCGGGGCTGCAAGGACTACGACAGCCTTCCTCCCCAGGCCAAGGCCTATGCGGACTTCATTGAGGAGCGCATAGGGGTTCCCATCCGCATAGTCTCCACCGGCCCGAAACGGGAAGACATAGCCGTGCGCATTAAATAATAAGGCTTTAAACAAGGCAAGATAAAATAACCTCATTTTCGAGAGTTTTCATCTGACATAGGAAAAACTGCGCTTTCTGACGCAATAAGCCATTAAATGCATGAAAGGAGGTAATCAATGGTCACTTTCTGGACGGCGGCAATCATAGTATTCCTTGTTATCGAGGGAGTTACCCTCGGCCTGACATCCATATGGTTTGCCGCCGGCTCGTTGGCCGCCCTGATAAGCGCGGCGCTGGGGGCGGGCATTTGGCTGCAGGTGGTGCTGTTTTTCGTGGTCTCTCTGGTCGTTTTATGGTTCGCCCGTCCTTTCTTTAAAAAATACGTCAACGCCAAAAGGCAGCCCACCAACGCGGACAGGGCTATCGGCGCGTCCGGCTTTGTCACCGAAACCATAGACAACCTTGCCGGCACCGGCACCGTTTCATTAAACGGCAGGCAGTGGACCGCAAGAAGCGTGACCGGCGCAGTCATTGAAAAGGGCTCACTTGTCACCGTGGAGAGAATAGAGGGCGTAAAACTCATGGTTTATCCCGCCAAAACCAAAAGCACCCCGGATGAGGAAGAAACAAGCGCAAGCACCGTAAACTGAAATGGAGGTAAAACTATGCCGTCTTTTATCGCCCCCCTGATAATCATCATAATTCTGATAATTATTCTGGTAAAGAACATTATTGTCGTTCAACAGGCCAAGGCTTACGTCATAGAGCGTTTGGGCGCGTACAGCGCCACCTGGACTGTGGGCATTCATTTCAAAATCCCCTTCATCGAGAGGGTTGCAAGGGTGGTCTCCCTTAAGGAGCAGGTAGTTGATTTCCCTCCCCAGCCCGTCATCACCAAGGACAACGTCACCATGCAGATTGACACGGTCCTGTTTTTCGAGGTAACAGACCCTAAACTATTCACCTACGGCGTGGAAAACCCCATGATGGCCATTGAAAACCTCACTGCCACCACGCTGCGTAACATCATCGGCGATTTGGAGCTGGACGAAACCCTGACCTCCAGGGACATTATAAACACTAAAATGCGCGTAATCATCGACGAGGCCACCGACACATGGGGCATCAAGATTAACCGCGTGGAGCTGAAGAATATTCTCCCGCCCAAGGAAATTCAAAACGCCATGGAAAAGCAGATGAAGGCGGAGCGTGAGCGGAGAGAGGCCATACTCAAGGCGGAAGGCGAAAAAACCGCCGCCATTCTTATCGCCGAGGGCGAAAAGGAAAGCGCCATCCTCCGGGCCGACGCCAAAAAGCAGGCCGCCATTCTTGAGGCCGAGGGCCAGGCGGAAGCCATACTCAAGGTGCAGGAAGCCACCGCGGAGGGCATTCGCCTGATTAACGAGAGCTTCCCCTCCGACGAGGTCATAAAGCTGAAATCCCTGGAGGCCTTTGCTGCCGCCGCCAACGGCAGGGCCACAAAGATTATTATTCCTTCAGAAATACAGGGGCTGGTGGGCCTTGCGGCCGCACTGAAAGAAAGCCTTGTGGACCCGGAGAAAGAGAGCGCAAATCCGAAAAGCAAAGGATAAGCCATGAAGCTGAGGGATTTGCCCCGAATGGGTGTATTCGCACCTTTGAAAAAGGAGGCCGGATTGGGTGAAAACTCATCTTATCAGCGAAGCAATTGTCACCGGCTTGTTTATATAGCCAATTGAAAAATGCCCCTTCATTTTCAAATGAAGGGGCATTTTTGTTTCACTAAGGGGGGGATTATTGTTTATTTCTTCCAGGTAAACGGGGAAAGCAGTATCAGCATGGGGAAAAGCTCAAGGCGGCCAAGGAGCATGTCCAGGCTGAGCACTATTTTGCTGAACATGGAATACTGCGAAAAGTTCATGGTCGGCCCGACCCCCGCCAGGCCCGGTCCCACGTTGTTAAAGCATGTGGCCACCGCCGTAAAGTTGGTTTCAAAGGAAAAGCCGTCTACTGTGACAAGCAGGAGGCTAGCGAAAAAGATGATGAAGTATATCATCATGTAGTTCTGGACGGAGCTGACGGTCCCGTCTTCCATAACCTCGCCGTCCAAATGCACCAGCTTTACTCCTCTGGGGTGGATGGCCTTGTATATGGCCCTCTTTCCCGCCTTGAACATCGTAAGAATGCGTATCACCTTTATGCCGCCGCCGGTGGAGCCGGCCATGGCGCCTATGAACATGAGCAGAAGCAGTATTGCCTTGGAAAACTCCGGCCACAGGTCAAAATCCGTGGAAGCGTAACCTGTAGTGCTGATTATGGTCGCAACCTGGAAAGCGGCATGCCTGACGGCCTCCCCCACGCTTCCGTACATGGAGGATATGTTTATGGTAATGGCGGCAATGGAGACAAGGATGATTGCCAGATATGTCCTAAGCTCTTCGTTTTTAAGGCACTTTTTAAATTCTTTTATGAGGATAAAGTAAAAAATATTGAAGTTGGTGGCAAAAATTATCATGAAAACGGTTGTAACCACCTGAACATAGGGGCTATATGACATCATGCTGTCGTTTTTTATGGCAAAGCCACCGGTTCCCGCCGTGCCAAGCGTTATTGTAACGGCATCGAACAGGGGGATTCCGCCAAGGAGCAGCAAAATAATCTGTACAATAGTGAGGACGATATAGATTTTGTACAGCAGCGCGGCCGACTGGTGCATGTGAGGAACCAGCTTGCCTTTAATTACGCCGGGGCTTTCAGCCCTGAGCAGGTGCATCTCGTCTCCTCTGCCCCGCCGGGTCAGGGGACTCAGCGCCATAATGAACACCAAAACCCCCATGCCGCCCAACCAGTGGGTAAAGCTGCGCCAGTACAAATGCCCCCGGGGCATGGCCTCCACGTCCGTCAATATGCTTGAGCCGGTGGTTGTAAAACCGGACACCGATTCAAAAAAGCAGTCCACAAAATTTGGTATGTCCCCGCTAATAAAAAAAGGCAATCCCCCAAAGAGGGATACCACGAGCCAGGCCAGGCCAACTACTACAAAACCCTCCCTGGCGTAAAAACTCCCTCCGGCCCTGCGAATAAGGGCCATAGGCAACCCCGCAGCCAGCAACAGGGCTATGGTGATGAGAAAGCCCTTCACCGCGCCGCCTTCATTATTAAATGCTGAGATAAGGAGAGCAGGCACCATAAAGGCGGCTTCGGTACACATAATGCGCCCGATAACGTTTCTTATCATCCTGTAATTCATGGTTTCATACTTCCTGAACAAATATGTCGTTGAGGTCCAGAATTACCCTGTCGGTGGCGGTAACCACTACGACGGTGTCCCTCACGCGAAGGGTGTCTTTTCCGCTGGGGATAATTATCTTGCCCATACGGTTTATGCACGCCACAAGAAGATTTTGTTTTAGCTGTATTTCCGCCAAAGTCTTCCCCAAATTGAGGGTTTTTTCGGTGACGTTGCATTCCAGGGCATGCACTTGTCCGTTTACGAGATGGTGCAGGGAAAGAATCGAGCTTCCCTCGGTGTTCTGCATGGCCCTGACATAGCGCACGATGTTGTCCGCACACATCAGTTTCGGGCTGAAGGCTCTATCGATTCCCTTGTTCTGGAACAGCTCAATGTATTCCGTGCGGTTTACCTTCGTAATAACCTGGGGCACACCAATGTGGTTGGCGTAAAAGGAGATGATAAGATTCTCCTCGTCGATATTGGTCAGAGTTATCAGGGTATCAGCCTGAGCGGCGTTTTCCGCCTTGAGCACCTCCTGGCTTGAGCCGTCGCCATTGATAATGGTGGCTTCCGGGAACGTTTCCGCAAGAAACATGCTGCGCTCGTAGTCTTTTTCAATAATCTTAACATGGGTTCCCGTCTTAAGCAGCATGTGGGTCAAATACTCGGCTATGCGGCTGCCTCCAATTATCAGCACGTTTTTTGCCTTGTAGTTCTTCTCGCCGATTATCTTGGTCAATTCCACCAGGTCGGTCGTCTGTGCGGTTACATATATTTTGTCTCCAGCCTCAAGCCGGAAGTTGCCGTCTGGTATGAATACTTCCGAATCCCTTTGGACGGCGCAGACGAGAACCCTTATGCTCATCTTCTTGTGCAGTTCCCTGAGAACCACCCCGTCCAGAAAGCCGCCTTCTTTTATGAGTAGCTCAACAATATCCACTCTCCCCTTGGCAAAGGAGTCCCTTTTCATGAATGCGGGAAACTGCATCAGACGGAAAACCTCCCGGGCTGCAGTCCACTCGGGATTTACAATCATGGACAGCCCCAGCTCATCCTTGAGGAAATAACTTTGCTGGGCGTATTCGGGATTGCGGACCCGGGCTATAGTATTTTGGCAGCCCAGCTTCCTGGCAAGGATGCAGCACATTAAATTCAGTTCATCCTGGGACGTGACTGCAATCAGCAAATCGCTGTCCTCCACGTCGGCGTCCCTTTGCACATCCAGGCTGGCGCCATTGCCGTAAACAGTCAGCACATCCAGCTCGTCAGACAGTCTCCTGACCACATCCCGGTCATTATCGATAACAATAATGTCATGGCCTTCCCTTGTGAGCTGGTCGGCAAGGGTGGAACCAACCTTGCCCGCGCCGACAATGACAATTCTCATTTTTTTATTTACCCCCAAAAAGCTTCATTTAAAAGACATTTTACTCCAATTAATTGTTATTATAATACACAAATAATTACAAAAAACAAAGGGGTGTGCTATTATATTTATGGTTATGTACCGAATAAGCTTTTTTCTCCATTAGCCCTTCTATTATTTCCTGCCGGGACTTTCCTACAAAAACAAAAAGCTCCCTTGAAGAGGTCTGGAGCCTTTGGAAACTTTCTGGATGGGTTTTTCCATTTCCGCTTTGGGCTCGCCGTGTAACATTCAAAAGGTTCAGAAAAAAGGTAAATCCTGCGAGACTTTCTGCTTTTTCAAACGTCTAAAAGCATAATGGAGCTTGTCACCGCTTCACTTATTCGCTATTTTTTTGAAGCTGCGGATCAGGTACATTGACGCCAGGCCGGTAAAAACACCGGTTATTATGGAGGAGGCCAGAAGTGCCGGGGCATAAATCAATATGCCCGGGGTTCCGGTTACAAAAACTGCCGCAATAAGCTGCCCTGTGTTGTGGCCTATGGCGCCCAAAGTGCTTACAACCCATATTAGCTTTTCTGGAAAAAGCCCGATAACTGCAGCCATGACGGCAAAGGCCAGCACTCCCCCTGCCAGGCTGAAAATTAGGGAGGATACGCTCCCTGTAAAAATGCTGCCCAGAATTATCCGCACGGCCAAAATAAGCCCCGCATCCCTCCGGCTGAGAATGGACATTGCCACCAGTGTAATTATATTGGCAAGGCCCAGTTTTATGCCGGGCAGGGGCACTACTGGAGGTATCTGTGACTCCGCTACGAATATGGTCAGGGCTGCGGCGGCCAAGGTCGCCATCAGGGTCAAGCGCCGGATATTCATGGGCTGACCCCCTCTATCATTATCACCAGGCGGTGAGGCAGGCAGACAATTGGTATCGCGTCGGTTTCAATGGCGCCCTGTTTTATGCAAAGGTGGTCCGGGCAGTCGGCCTCGATTACGGATATCCTGCCATGCTCCACCAAAACCTTGTTATACCCTCTCGGACTTTCCACGGTGAACTCATAGGGCAGCACCACCGCGTTTAAGTCAATGCTCTCTATCAGTTCCCCGTCCACGTAAATTTTTGCAATGGCTCCGCCGGTGCCCAGGCTTTTCAGGAGCAGGAAAGCGCCGCAGCCGGCAATAAACAATGCCCCAAACAATATAATCCATTTTTTAGTCTTTTCATCCATAGTGACATCTTACATAAATCCCCTCGGCTTGTCAACAGCAGCAAAATAGTGATATAATGGTATGTTTTCAAGCAGACCTAGCCCGGTTTCTGCCAGTATAAAGGAGGTTTCCGGTGGAAGTTTTCCCTCAAAACATCATACTTTTCTCCCGGTACCTGCTGCCCCTTCTGGCAGCCTGGCTGCTTGTGCGCTGCGGCCGCTCCATGCTTCGGGAGCGTTACGAGCCGGAGATATGGGCATACATTCGCCTGCCGGACGGAACCGCCGTGCCCGTGCGGCACTGGGAATGCATCATAGGGCGCTCCCGCCTTTCAGATATAGTCGTGGCCTACCCTACCGTCTCCCGCAGCCACGCCGCACTTATCCGCAACGGCAAAGGCGTATGGACGGTATACGACCTTGGCTCCAAGGGCGGGATCCAGGTCAACGGGGAGAGCGTGGACGCGGCGGAACTGAAAGACGGTGACCGGCTTACCCTTGCCGGCGTCCATCTGGATTTTATGGACTTAAACGAGGAGGAACGCCTTTCCCTCTCCCGGCAGCGGAGGGAGCCGGGCAGGCTCATCAGGCCGGGCATCAGCTTTTTTATACTTACCATATTTCAGCTGCTTTTGGCCCTGCAGCATGGAGTTTTCTCCGAACCGGAACATACCCAAGGGATCCTGCTGGCCTTTCTCGCCCTCTCCATTGCCATGTGGTGCTACTACCTTATAATGCGCTCCATACGGCGAACGGGCTTTGAGGCGGAAACCATCGCCTTTCTGCTCAGCACCTTGAGGCTGTCAGTGGCGGCCTCCTCCGTGCCCGAAAACATGACAAAGCAGGTAATCCTGCTGCTTGCGGGCATCGGCCTGTTTATCGCCCTGGGCTGGTGGCTTCGTGAACTGGGCAGGGCAAAGGCCCTCCGATGGCCTGCGGGCTTTGCCGCCCTCGCCCTGCTGGCTTTGAACCTGCTGATGAGCGAGGAAGTCTTCGGGGCAAAAAACTGGATATACATTGCGGGTTTTTCCCTGCAGCCCTCGGAGTTTGTCAAGATAGCTTATATCTACGCCGGGGCGGCCTCCCTGGACAGGCTGTTTATGGGCCGGAACCTCTTTCTGTTCATCGCCTTTTCCGCCGTCTGCGTGGGCGCCCTGGCGATTATGGGCGATTTCGGAACCGCCCTGATATTTTTTGCCACCTTTCTTGTCATATCCTTCATGCGTTCCGGCAATATCGCCACCATATTTCTTGCCGTAACCGGAGCGGGCCTGGCTGGCTTTCTGGCCATCACCGTAAAGCCTCACATTGCCCAGCGCTTTGCCACCTGGGGTCATGTCTGGGAATACGCCAACGACACGGGCTACCAGCAGACAAGGGCCCTGTCGGCGGCGGCTTCAGGCGGGATGTTCGGCCAGGGGGCGGGGCGGGGCTGGCTGAGCGGAATTGTGGCCGCTGACACGGACATGGTATTTGCCCTCCTCTGCGAGGAACTGGGGTTTATCGTGGCCGTATGCGCCGTATTCGGCGTAATCCTTCTGGCGGCCTTCGCCGTTAAAAGCTCCACCCACGGTCGCTCCTCCTTTTACGTTATCGCCTCCTGCGCCGCCGTAAGCATGATGATGGTGCAGATGGCGCTGAACGTTTTCGGCTCCCTGGACATTCTGCCCTTTACGGGAGTCACCTTCCCCTTTGTCTCCCGGGGCGGCAGCAGCCTAATTTCCTGCTGGGCACTGCTGGCCTTCATAAAGGCGGGAGACACCCGGCAAAACGCCAGCTTCGTAGTAAAGCCGCCTTCCAAGTACCACAGCAATACCGGCTATGAGGAAGAATACGGCGAATACGATGACGGGGAATACGAGGCGGAGCCTTCCTGGGAGGAGGAACCCGAATGAAAAAAGTAAAGCGCCGGGCAAACGCCGCCCTACTCATAGCCGCGCTGATAATTGTGGGGCTTTGCGCCTACGTGCTTGAATTCATTGACCACGGCAAGGACTGGGCCATGTTCCCCGCCAACCGAAGCGTTTACAGCGGCGGAGTCCTGAACACCGGCACCCTCACCGACAGGAACGGCATTCTACTGGCCGCAGCCGGGAACGGGGTATATTACTACTCGGACGACCCCGCCACCCGCATAGCCTGCCTCCACGTGGCGGGAGACTACGGGGGGAACATCGGCACCGGCGCCGTGACTGCCTTTGCGTCCACACTGGCAGGCTACAGCCCGATAAACGGCACCTGGGGAGACGGGGAAACCGTGGCGCTGGCCATTGATTCCCGGCTGAATGTGGCCGCCTATGAGGCTTTGGCAGGGAGAAAAGGGGCCGTGCTGGCGATGGACTATCGCACATGGGAAATTCTGTGCATGGTCAGTTCCCCCAGCTATGACCCCAACACCAGCCCCGATTTGTCTGGTAACGCTTACGAGGGGGTCTTTCTGAACAGGGCAATCAGCTCTGCCTTCACCCCCGGCTCCGTGTTCAAGCTGGTAACCCTGGCCGCCGCTATAGACAATATCGATGACCTTAAGGAGCGCAGCTTTTACTGCCCCGGCAGCTTCGCCCTTTCGGACGGGGTCGTCACCTGCTCCGGCGTCCACGGCAGCCAGACCATAGAGCAGGCCTTCGCCAACTCCTGCAACTGCGCCTTCGCCGAGCTGTCGGTGGAGCTGGGGCCGGACATCCTTGACCGCTACTGCCGGGAGCTGGGTCTGACGTCATCCCATGATTTGGACGGGATTTCCACCGCGGCGGGCAACTTTGAAAAGGCCGCCGATTCCGACACCGCCCTGGCCTGGTCCGGCATAGGCCAGCATAACGACCTTGTGACCCCCTATTCCATGCTGCGGCTTGTGGCGGCAATAGCCAACGGCGGCATTGTGAAGGAGCCCACCCTGCTGATGGAGCGCGGCCTTCTTGAGAACAGGGCGGAAAAACGCATTTTAAGCGCGGATACCGCCGAGGCCCTGGCGGAAATGATGTCCTATAATGTGGCGTATTCCTATGGGGAGTGGCGCTTCCCCGGCCTTAAGCTGTGCGCCAAGACCGGAACCGCCGAGGTGGGAGACGGCAGCTCCCACGCCTGGTTTGCAGGCTTTCTGGACGATGAAGAAAATCCTTTAGCCTTCGTGGTGCTGGTGGAAAACGGCGGCGGCGGGCTGGCGGCGGCCGGCCCTGTGGCAAACACCGTCCTCCAGAAGGCGGTTTCATGATTATATCTTAAAGGGAGTATCAGCATGAAAAAAATTCTGCGGGAAAGGTTTTGGCTGATATACATGCCTTTAAGCTTCATATACCTTGAACTTTTCCTAAAACTCTGGTGCTTCCGCACCATGACCTTGAGAGGGCTGGTATTCACCGTCCTCCTGGCTGCGGCGGCGGGGACTCTTGCAACCTTCGTCTGCTGCCTGAATAACGCAAGGTTTTCCTCAAAGCTGTTTGCGGCCCTGCTTTTTGCGGCCACGCTGATTTTCGCAACGCAGACCGTGTATTACGGCATATTTAAAACCTTCCTTACCGCCTATTCCGTATCCCAGGCGGGCGACGTTATCGGGAACTTCTGGCGGGAGACCCTTCAGGGAATCTGGCGCGCCATGCCCGGGCTAATAATTGTATTCATCCCCTTCATCCTGTGGCTTGTTTTCGGGAAAAAGATGCTTCCCGCGCACCCCATGCACGACAGGTTTAGGGCCGGCCTGTGCTTCACCTTTATGGGATTGCAGGTTCTGGCCAATACCGCCATAATGGGAACGTCCGCCGGCGTCATGTCCGCCAAGTATTTGTACAGCGAGAGCTTTGTGCCCGAGCTTTCCGTCAGCTATTTCGGGGCTCTCACCACTTTCAGGATAGACCTGCGGGAGTTTTTAAGCTCCGAGACTAAAGAGGCCGACACACTGATTGCCGGGGTTGAGGAAAACATGCCCCCGGAACCGGCAGAGCTTCTTACTCCCGAGGAGCTGGCCCCCGCTCCCGCCGGATTCATCCTGTACGAGCCCAATGTGCTGCAGATTGACTTTGACGCCCTGATGGAGAACGAAACGGACGAGGTTATCCAGGATATGCATCGGTATTTCTCCTCCGTGGAGCCTACCCTCAAAAACGAATACACCGGCATGTTCAGCGGCAAAAACCTGGTCTGGATAGTGGCGGAGGGCTTTTCCTCCTTTGCCCTCAGCGAAAAACACACGCCTACCCTTTGGAAGCTGGCAAACTCCGGCTTTGTCTTCGAGAACTTTTATAACCCAATATGGGGCGTTTCAACCTCGGACGGGGAATACGTGACTCTCACGGGCCTTATACCCAAAGTGGGGGTCTGGAGCTTCTCCAAATCCTCGGACAATTACATGCCCTTTGGGTTTGGAGATCTTCTTTCCCGCTGCGGCTACAAATGCTACGCGTATCACAACCATGATTACACATATTATAACAGGCACCTGAGCCATCCCAACATGGGCTATGTCTTTAAGGGCGTGGGAAACGGCCTTGTAGTTACCGACACATGGCCTGCTTCCGACCTTGAAATGGTGCAGAATACCGTTGGAGAATACATAAACGAGCCTCCCTTCCACGTCTATTACATGACGGTCAGCGGCCACCTTTACTACACCTTTGCTGGAAACGCCATGTCCTACAAGCACATGGACGAGGTCTCCGACCTGCCCTATTCCGAAGGGCCAAGGGCCTATATCGCCTGTAACATGGAATTCGACCTGGCCGTGGAGGAACTTATAAAAAGGCTTGACGAGGAGGGAATACTGGAAGACACCGTCATCGTCATATCCGGCGACCACTACCCCTATGCTCTGGAGCTTTCCGAGATTGAAGAGCTTTACGGCGGCCCCATAGACACAAGCTTTGAACTTTACCACAGCACCCTTATAATCTGGTGCGCCAACATGGAGGAGCCTGTCAGGATAACGAAACCCTGCTCCAGCCTGGATATCATGCCCACCCTTGCGAATCTTTTCGGGCTGAGCTATGATTCGCGTCTTGTAATGGGCAGGGACATACTGTCCGACTCGGAAGGCCTGGTGGTCTTCTACAATCACAGCTTCATTTCCGAGACGGGCCGCTACAACGCCACCACTGACGTGTTTACGCCAATCGAGGGCTTAGAGTGGTCTCAGGAGGAAAGGGACAACTACGCCCGCAACATGCTCAGCAGGATAAAAGACATGTTCCAGTATTCTGCCGCCATACTTGATAACGACTACTACGCAAAGGTTCTGAGCAAATGACTGTTTTTCCGAAGCGCTCAGGGGAGCCTCTCTTTACGTCAAAACAAATCAAGGCTCTCCTGATTCCCCTTATTATTGAACAGGTTCTTTCAGCCACCATAGGCATACTCGACACAATAATGGTTGCCCAGGTTGGAGAACACGCCATGTCCGGCGTGTCCCTGGTAGATTCCATAAATATGCTGCTTATTAACGTTTTCGCAGCCCTAACCAACGGAGGAACCATTGTCACCTCCCAGTATTTGGGCGGGCAGCGTATCCAAAAGGCCAGGTTTTCCGCCAGGCAGGCATATTTGATATGCGTGGCCCTGGCCTCCGTCATAATGGCCCTGTGCCTGGGCTTCAGGCGGGGCATACTCGGCGCAATCTACGGCAGCATAGAGAAAGACGTTATGGACAGTGCCGTAAGTTATTTCCTTTTTACGGCCATTTCCTACCCCTTTATCGCCCAGTTCGGCACCTGTTCCGCTCTCTACCGGATTATGGGCAACGCCAGGCTGCCCATGAGAGTATCCATAGTTATGAACCTGATGAACGTGGCGGGCAACGCCGTCTTTATCTATGTCTTTAATATGGGGGCGGCAGGCGCAGCCTTGGCAACACTTATCTCCCGCATTTTCGGAGGCACGCTGCTGACTTTCAGGCTACTGAATCCCGATTTACAGATAAACCTGTCGGGCATTTGGCCTATCAAGATAGATATTCCAATGATAAAAAACATTCTGTCCATTGGGATACCCAACGGCATTGAAAACGGCATCTTTCAAATCGGCAAGGTGCTTGTCCAAAGCATAGTTTCCGGCTTCGGCACAGCGGGAATTGCTGCAGCCGCCGTTTCCAACAGCCTGTCGTCTATTGCCATAATGCCGGGCATGGCAATTGGCATGGGCCTTGTCACCGTTGCAGGGCAATGCGTGGGGGCCGGCAAATATGACCAGGCAAGGCGCTACACCGTTGGCTTTACCGGCCTTTCCATGGCCTCCATCACGTTTATAAACATTTTCATATTCCTCTTTATGCGGCCCATAATCTCCGCTTACGGCGTGGGGAACGATACCGCCCAGCTGGCCAGGAGCCTGATACTTTGCACCATTTTCGGCACGTCCCTGGTATGGCCGTTCGGTTTCACGCTGCCAAACGCCCTGCGAGCCGCCGGCGACGCTAATTTCACCATGCTTGTGGCGGTCTTTTCCATGTGGGCCTTCCGGGTTGGGCTCGGATATATATTCAGCAGGGTGTTCAATCTGGGCGTCATTGGTATATGGTACGGCATGATAGTGGACTGGTTGTTCCGCTCCCTGCTCTACGTGGGGCGATTCCTCACAGACAGGTGGACAAACCGCAGCATCCTGTCGGCGGCCGCCGAAACAAAGAAAGCATAGGAGTTTTAAAATGATAGACATCTCTGTCAAAAACCTCGTCAAGGCTTTTGAGGATGGCAAAAATATACTGGACGGCCTCTCTTTTGACATACACGCCGGGGAGCGCGTAGGCATACTGGGGATAAACGGCGCCGGGAAAACCACACTCTTCCGGCTGCTGGCAGGCGAATACAAGGAGGACCAGGGGGAAATCTTTATCGCCCCGGGCAAGCGCGTCGGCCTTATATCCCAGATACCCGCATACCCCAAACACTTCACCACCGAGGACGTTTTGAAAACCGCCCACCGCCGCCAGTACGAAATAAGCCGCCGGTTGCAGGAGCTTGCGGAAAAAATGGCCACGGAGCCATCCCCGGAAATCATGAGGGAGTACGACCGCCTCAATGCGGAATTCGAGGTGCTTGACGGCTACAACATTGACGTGGAGCGGAACCGGGTGGCAAACGGCCTGGACATCCCCCCGGAGATGCGCTCCCAGCCCTTCGACAGCCTTTCCGGCGGCGAAAAAACCAGGGTGAACCTGGCCCGGCTGATTTTGGAGAACACCGACATACTCCTGCTGGACGAGCCTACAAACCACCTGGACATGCGGGCCACCGAATGGCTGGAGGAGTATCTCCTGAAGTTCAAGGGCACGGTGTTGGCCATCTCCCATGACCGGTACTTCCTGGACCGTGTTGTCCAGCGCTGCATTGAGATAGTAAACGGCAGGGCGGAGTTTTACAGCGGAAACTACAGCTTTTACGTTGTGGAAAAGCAAAGGCGTTATGAAGAGCAGCTGAAACAGTACGAAAAGGAGCAGAAGGAAATTAAGCGCCTGGACGAGGCCGCCCGAAGACTGCAACAGTGGGGCACCGGCAACGAAGCCCTGATGAAAAAATCCATGGCCATACGCTCAAGAATGGAGCGCATGCAGAAAACGGAAAGGCCAGCCGCCGAGAAAAAACTGCGGGTAAAATTCAGCCAGCGCGAGTTTTATGGCGACGAAGTGCTGGTCATGGAGGGCATATCCAAGAGCTTCGGGGGCAGGGCGCTTTTTTCGGACGTCAGTCTTACGATAAACCCCGGCGAGCGGATTGCCCTTATCGGCGACAACGGCACCGGCAAGTCTACCCTCATTAAAATAATCATGGGCGAGGAGCAGCCGGATACGGGATGGATTCGCCTGGGACCCGCCGTGAAAAAGGCCTACCTGCCCCAGGTAGTCAAATTTGAAAACCCGCACCGCTCAGTTCTGGATACGCTTATATACGAGGAAAACTGCACCCATCAGAGCGCCAGGAACCGCCTGGGGGCATTCAAATTCACCGGGGAGGACGTATTCAAGCCGGTATCCGCCCTTTCCGGCGGAGAGCTGAGCCGCCTGCGGCTTTGCATGCTCATGCGTGACGAGATAAACTTCCTGATACTTGACGAGCCCACGAACCATCTGGATTTGGCCAGCCGGGAATGGATAGAGGAAGCCCTGTCCGATTACGGCGAAACACTGCTTTTCGTATCCCATGACCGCTATTTCATTGACCGCTTTGCCACCCGGATTTGGGAACTCTCCGCCGGCAAAATTACGGACTTCAAAGGCGGTTTTACCGAGTACCGCCAATTCAAGGAGCGCCAGGCAGCCCTGCAGCAGATTGAAAAAAACGCGTCAAGGAAAAACGGGCCGCCCGGGCAAAAAAAGAAGGAGCCCCGGAAAAAGCCCCAAAACCTTGAAAGGCAGATGGCAAAACTGGAGCGGGAAATAGAAAAGCTGGAGGCCGAAATTTCAGAGCTTGATAAAATGGCTCAGGAGCACTCCTCGGATTATCAGCGGCTCCTGGAAATCGACGGGCGCCGGGCAGCCGTCGAGGCGGAGCTGGACAGGCTTTATGTCCAGTGGGACGAGTTGTCCGACTCTATAACGTAAATTAAAGGCAGGTGCATCATGGATTCCGTCGCCAATAGATTTAGAAACGGGCTGTGGATTATCGCGGCAGCAGCATGTTTCGGAGCGGCCCTATTCTTCCGCTTCGCCCTTATAGGATACGGCTTTTTAGCCTACGTACTCACCGGTATAGGGATACTGGTCCTCATATTCAGGCTTCTCCGCCATTTGGGGGCCTGCAGGCTTCGGCGGGTGCTGGCAGCCCTTATCGTCATAGGCCTCATCTTTTTCATTGCCATAGAGATTCCCATAATCATTTCCGCCCGGACCTCCAAGGACCCCAAGGCGGACTACCTCATAGTCCTGGGAGCCGGTCTTAACGGCAGCACCCCTTCCCTGTCCATGGTCAACCGCCTTACCGCCGCACTGGACTATCTGGAAAAATACCCGGAGGCTGTCGCCATAGTTTCGGGCGGCCAGGGCGAAGGAGAGGATATGACAGAGGCCCAGGCCATGGAAAACTGGCTTGTGGCAAGGGGAGTTGCCCCGGAGAGGATAATCAGGGAGGAAAAATCCACCACCACTTACGAAAATCTCAAGTATTCCCTTGAAATAATTAAGTCTTTGGGCGGCGACCCCACGGGACGGGTGGCGATAGTCAGCAGCGAATATCACCTTTACCGGGCAAAGCTCATGGCCAGGGATTTGGGGGCCGACCCGGTGGGCGTGGCAGGAAAAACCAGCTACCCCATTTTAAGGCTCAATTATTTTATACGGGAAGGCTTCGCCGTTGCTTACAAATGGGTATTTCAATAAATGGAATCATGTGATAAAATAATTAAATTACATATTACATATGTTGCAGAGGTATAGTCATGAACGAGCTTATAGAAAACCGCATAGTCGTTAAAGTAGGCACATCCACTCTCACCCACGAAGGCGGCGAGCTTAATTTCCGCAGCTTTGACAAGCTGGCAATGGCCCTGTCCGACATTCAAAACCGGGGCTGGGATGTAATACTGGTCTCCTCCGGCGCCATTGCCGTGGGCGCCCACAAAATGCGCATGACCGAGCGGCCGAAGGAACTGCGCTACAAGCAGGCCGCCGCCGCCGTAGGCCAGTGCGAGCTTATGCACCTTTACGACAAATTCTTCAGCGAGTATGGAAAGACGGTAGGCCAGATTCTCCTCACCGCCGACGATATTGAGCATGAGGAGAAAAAGCAGAATCTTATAAGCACCTTCGATTCCCTCCTGGAAATGGGCATTATCCCTATTGTCAATGAAAACGACTCCGTAAGCTACGTTGAAATCGAATCCGAGCACAAGGTATTCGGCGACAACGACACTCTTTCAGCCATTGTGTCCGTCCTGTGCAGGGCAAAGATGCTGGTTCTCCTTTCGGATATCGAGGGCCTTTACGAAAGCAACCCCAGGGAAAATCCCAACGCCCGCCTTATCCGTGAAATCCGGAAAATAGACGACGAAATCCGTGCCCTTGCAGGCGGCTCCGGCTCCAACAGGGGCACCGGCGGCATGATTACAAAGCTGCAGGCCGCGGAAATAGCCATGGCCCGGGGAATTGACATGGTGATAACAAACGGCCAATACCCGGAGCGGCTTGCGGATATAATAGATGGAAAACCCGTAGGCACGCTGTTTGTCGGAAGAAAGTAACAAAGTACGGCGGGGGCCTCCCGCCTCAAAGGAGGTAAAAAGCATGACCGCTTTGGAACTTCAGGGCAAAGCCGCAAAGGCCGCGTCGAGACGCCTGGCCGTCTGCAGCACCCAGGAGAAAAACGCCGCCCTCATGGCAATCGCAAAGGCTTTAAGCTCCCAAAAAGAAAGAATCCTGGCCGCCAACGACCAGGATATGAAAAACGCGGTGGCCAGCGGCATGAGCCGCGCCATGCAGGACCGCCTTGCCCTAACCCCAGCGCGCATCGACGGCATAGTGGAGGGAGTAAGTCAGGTTGCCGCCCTCCCCGACCCCATAGGCGAGGCCGTTTCCATGGTAAAGCGCCCCAACGGCCTCACCATCGCCCAGGTACGGGTGCCCCTGGGCGTCATCGCCATGATTTACGAATCCAGGCCCAACGTAACCGTGGACTCCGCCGTACTTTGCCTTAAATCCGGCAATGCGGTCATACTCCGGGGCGGCAAGGAGGCCTTTGAGTCCAACAAGGTGCTGGTTGACATAATGCGGGAAGCCATAGATGGCGCCGGCCTGCCCGCAGACTGCATCTCCCTGGTGCAGGACACCAGCCGTGAAAGCGCAACCGAGCTCATGAGGCTGCACCAGTATGTGGACCTGCTCATACCCCGGGGCGGAGCCGGGCTGATACGCTCCGTTGTGGAAAACGCCACCGTCCCTGTAATCGAAACGGGCGTAGGCAACTGCCACGTCTATGTGGACAACAGCGCGGACCTGAACATGGCCGTCAACATAGTCCGCAACGCCAAGTGCAGCCGGCCTTCGGTCTGCAACGCCATGGAGACCCTCCTGGTGGCCCGCTCCGTTGCCGCCAGGTTCCTGCCTATGCTGAAGCCCGCTCTTGACGAATACAATGTGGAGCTGCGGGGGGATGCCGAAACCCAGTCAATTCTTGGCTCCTGCGTGGTGCCCGCCACCGAGGAGGATTGGGCCACGGAATACGGCGATTACATTCTGGCCGTCAAGGTCGTCTCGGGAATAGACGAGGCCATGGAGCACATTGCCAGATACGGCACGGGCCATTCCGAGGCCATAATCACCTCCGATTACTTAAACTCCCAGCGGTTCCTGCAGGAGGTCGACGCGGCGGCGGTGTACGTAAACGCCTCCACCCGTTTCACCGACGGCGGGGAGTTCGGCCTTGGAGCAGAAATTGGCATATCCACTCAAAAGATGCACGCACGGGGCCCCATGGGCCTGCGGGAGCTGACCAGCTGCAAATACGTTGTATACGGCAGCGGCCAAATACGGTAGTCACAGCGCTCCCGGAAGGCTGCCAGCCCCTTTATGGAGCACATCCGCGCCGCCGTTTTCCAGAACGGCGGCGCGTTTTATTATGCCAAAACCGTGCTTTCTCCGTATATCGTCCATAACCCTGTCCAGCTGGCGCTGCCTGTCCCGCTTTTCATAGTCGGAAAAAAGGCTCAGCTGCTCGGGAAAACTTACCGGCACCAGGTCGGTGCACCTGATTCCAAGGCTTCGGACGGGTGCGGGCCACATGTGAAGGCTTTTAAAAAGCCGGAAGCTTATGTCGGCTATTTCCCTGGTTATGTCGGTGGCGTAGGGCAGCTTTAACTGGCGGCTGCGCCAGTTCAGGCTGTCGTCCCTTACGGACACCTCCACCGTCCGGCACATAAACCCGTTTTCGCGGAGGCGCATGCCCACGCTTTCCGCAAGGGCCGCCAGGGTCACCCACGCCTCCCTGTCGTTTACAAGGTCCCGGGGCGTGGTGGTGCTGTTTCCTATGGACTTTACGGGCGGCGCCAGGTCCTCCCGCACCACCGGAGAATTGTCCAGCCCGTTGGCAAAGGAGTGGATTACCAGGCCCATCTTCCCCAGCCGCAGCCGGAGGGTTTCCGGGTCTGCCGCCGCCAGGCAGCCGATTGTGTCTATCCCCATTCCCCGCAGCTTCCTTGAGGTACTGGGCCCTACATAAAGCAGATTCTCTACGGGCAGGGGCCAGACCATATCCTTATACCTTCCCCTGTCTATTACAGTCACAGCATCAGGCTTTTTGTAGTCGGAGCCCAGCTTTGCAAACACCTTGTTCCAGCTGACCCCTATGCTTACGGTGAGCCCTGTATCTTTTTTTACCCGATTGCCGATTTCTTCCGCCACAGCCTTCCCCTTGCCCGGAGGTACGCAGCCCGTCATGTCCAGCCAGCACTCGTCTATTCCGAAGGGCTCCAGCAAATCCGTGTAGTCGGCGTAAATCTTCCGAACCTTATATGAATATTCTAAATACAAGTCCATTCTGGGCGGCAAAATTACCAGCTCCGGGCACAGCCTTTTGGCCTGCCATATGGTCATGCCGGTCTTAACACCGCATTTTTTAGCCAGCTCTTCCTTTGCCAAAATAATGCCGTGTCTGTCCTCCTGGCTGCCCCCCACCGCCACAGGGAGTCCCCGCAGCTGGGGATGGTGCAGCATCTCTATATTGGCATAGCACGAGTTTATGTCCGAATGCAGGATAATTCTTTCCATGTTATTCTCCCAATAAGATAACAACAGTATTATATATCAACTTTTAGGATATGTAAAGCACGCATTATTATCTTATTAGGATATAAAATGAAATATTTTCTTGCTTTTTCGCGGCTCATACTATATACTGTGGTGTGAGGTGGTAGCTGTGAACAATACCTTGGGTGAAACATTAGCCGCACTGAGAAAAAAGAAAAAGCTTTCTCAAAAGGAACTGGCCGATATGCTGGCCAAAAGAGGGATTGAAGTCACAAATCAGGCAATCTCCAAGTGGGAGAGCGGGTCTTCCCTGCCCAACGCCAGGCAGTTTTTGGTTCTTTGCGACCTGCTGGACGTGGTGGATATCACCGGGGTATTTATGGGCAAAACGGACAGGGGCTTTTTGGCCGGCCTCAACAACAAGGGGCGGAAAAAAGTATACGAATACGCGGACCTGCTTCGTGCCAGCGGGCTTTATTCCGGCGCAGACGTGCCGGCGCACCTAACGGATGTCAGGAGCCTTCCCCTGTACAGCATGGCCGTTTCCGCCGGCACCGGCCAGTTTTTGGACAGCAGCGACTACGAGCTGATCCCTGTGGGGGACGATGTGCCCCTCAGCGCGAATTTCGGCGTCCGAGTGTCCGGGGACAGCATGGAGCCGGAATTCAAAGACGGGCAGATAGCCTGGGTGTACCAGCAAAACACCCTCAACCACGGGGAGATTGGCGTCTTTCTCTACGACGGAAACGCCTATCTCAAGCGCCTCCGGAACAGGGTAAGCGGAGTCAGGCTTCAATCTCTGAACCCCAACTACCCCGACATCGTGGTTACGGACCCGCTGGAGCTTAGGATTTTAGGCAAGGTTGTGGGCAAATCGGTAATGAGGTAATGAAATAAAAAAGCGAAAGAGCCAATCTCTTTCGCTTTTTCGCTATATTATGGCTATGTACCACGCAAAAAGGAGTTTTTAAAACTCCTTTTTGATACTCCGGGTAAACAGCGACTCCAAAACCTCCCTGGGGTCGGCGTTTTCGTACAATATTGCGTATACCGAGCTGCAAATGGGCAGTTCCACCTGATACTCCCTGGCCAGCTTTATGATTGCGCGGGCAGTATAATAGCCCTCTGCCATTTTGTCGAATTTTTGCCCCTTTGCGAACAGTTCTCCGAAATTACGGTTGTGGCTGTGCTCGGAAAAGATGGTGGCCTCATAGTCTCCAAGATGGCACAGGCCGTAGGCAGTCAGCTCGTTGCCGCCCATGGCGGATATAAGCCTGGCCACCTCCCTGGCGCCTCTTGACATGAGGGCCCCTTTAAGAGTTGAAAGCCCAAGCCCATCCAGCAGACCAGCGGCTATGCCTATGACGTTCTTTGCCGCCGCCCCTATCTCGTTTCCAATCAGGTCGTTACCGTAGTAAAAACGTATCAGCTCGCTGGAGAAGGCCTCCACTAAGGTTTGCTTTACTTCCTCGTTCTCGCTGTCTATCACCATGCAGTTGGGTACACCCCGGACGAATTCCTGCACGTGCCCCGGCCCCAGCCAGACTGCTATCTTATTGGAGTCGTCTATAGCGTCCCTGGCCACCTGGGACAGGCGGCGCCCAGTGTCGATTTCAATGCCCTTCATGCACAGTACAATTATCTTGTTTTTCAGTTCCAGGGGCTTCATTTCCTCCATAAGTGCGGACAGCCCCTGAGAGTTTATGGAAATAACAATGATGTCCGACGCCTTGGCTGCCGCCAAATCACAGGTCAGGGATACAGACTCCGGTAAAGTCAGATATTCGTTCTGCCTGGTAGCCATAAAGCGCCTCATGTTGGGGGAATCCTTCCGTCCGTACAGAGCAACCGAATGCCCTACCCTGTTCAGATACCAGACAATGAAGGAACCCCAGCGGCCGCACCCAATAACAGTAATTTGCATAGCAGTCTCCATCATGACAGGAATATTCCTTCCGGCCTATAATCCGAAGTTTAGACCCCCGGTAACCTTGGACATTCCCTCGGCCATGGCGCTCTCCGCCTTACGGAGGGCCTCGTTAACTGCGGCAATCACCATGTCCTGCAGCATTTCAATATCCTCAGGATCCACAACGTCGGGGTTTATCTCCAGGGCAGTCAGTTCCCGTTTGCCGCTGACAGTCGCGGTTACCGCACCGCCTCCGGCGGTGGCGGTATATTCTCTATTTTCCAGCTCTTCCTGGATTTTCAGCAAATCCTGCTGCATTTTTTGAGCCTGCTTCAACATGTTCATATTCATTCCCCCGCGGGGCATGGAACCACGAAAACCGCCTTTGGCCATAATCAATCCTCCTATTCAAACTTAACGTTGCCAAATCTCTTGAGCTGCTCAATTTTTTCCATATTTATCCCCATTTGGGAGGCTTCCTCCTCCAGTCTTATGGGAACTGCCGCTTTGCAAACCTCCCGGGCCGCTTCCCGTATCCTGTCCGTTATTTCAGGCTTATTGATAAGGCCCATGGCAAAGCCGTTCTTGACCTTGAGTACCAAGGCTCCATTGGAAAACTCAGCGCTGACATGGAACTCGTCGCTTAAAATGTTGTAGGTACCAATGGGGATTTTGTTGTTTATAAGCCCCAGCATACGCTTCCAGAGCTCTGCCTGATTGTCCGGATTATTTTCGGAAACCTCCGCCCTGTGCTGATAATCCAGGGCGGGAGTGCCCTCTTCCAGTACAGTTTCAGAGGGTCCCGTTTTGGGGGAGGCTGCTTTCTCCCCGGTGGCTTCACTCCAGGGCACGTCATCCTCCACCGGTGCTTCTTCCACTACATGCTCCTCATGAGGCGCAGGCAGGGGTTCTGCCGTCGTCTCAGGCGACGGACCGGAAGCCTCGGACATCACCCGGGCTCCCGTTTCAATCAGTGCCTCCAGCCTTGAGACCCTAGCCCTCAAGGCAGGCAGGCTGTCGCCCAGGTCGGGCTCGCACAGCCCGATAAGGCACAGCTCGGCAATGGTTTTGGGGCTTTGGCTGTTGCGCATGAGCCCAAGGGCGTCCTGTATTGACCTGAGATTGCTCATATATTCGGCGGCAGTCAGCTTCCCGGCAAAGGATTTCAGCGCCTTGAGGTCATACCCTCCCGAAAGCAGCCTGCCGGCGCTCCTGGGCGCCACCATGCTCATAATTATGTCCCTGTGAAGGGTGCCCAGTTCGTTCAGGAGTGTGGCCGGGTCCTTGCCGTCTCTCCACATTTCCTGGAACATGGTCAAAACCTGGGCCGTATCCCTCTCGGTTATAAGCTCCATCATGCGCAGGATGCGGAAGTTTCCGGCCAGCCCCATGGCTGATAGGACTGTTTCCGCAGTAATTGTTGTTTCACCAGCGCACTGGTCCAGAAGGGACAGGCCGTCGCGCATGGAGCCTTCCGCCAGCCTCCCCAAAAGCTCGGCCGCGTCTTCCTCAAGCTCCATATTCTCCTGTTGGGCCACATACATCAGCTGTTTTGCAATAATCCCAGCATCCAGGCGTTTAAAGCTGTGCCTCTGGCATCGGGAAAGTATTGTGGCCGGCACCTTGTGCAGCTCGGTAGTGGCCAGAATAAACATGAGGTGCTGGGGGGGCTCCTCCAAAATTTTAAGGAGGGCGTTAAAAGCGGACATTGAGAGCATATGCACCTCATCGATGATGTAGACGCGCTTTTTTACCAAAGCTGGGGTAAACACTGCCTCATCCCGCAGGGCGCGGACATTGTCCACGCTGTTGTTGGAGGCGGCGTCCAGCTCCACCACGTCCATTACCGCGCCGCTGTCGATTCCAAGACAGGAGCGGCATTTATTGCAGGGGTTCCCGTTCATGGGAGCCTCACAGTTAACGGCTTTGGCCAAAATCTTGGCACAGCTTGTCTTTCCAGTGCCTCTGGTTCCAATAAACAAATAAGCGTGGCTCAGCCTGCCGGTTTTAACCTGGTTTTTCAGCGTCTCGGTTATATGCTGCTGGCCAGCCACTTCGTCAAAAGTTCGGGGTCGCCATTTTCTATACAAGGCCTGATACATAACCGCTCCCCCTATCTCGTAAAGCAAATATTCCAGTCAAACTGTCTCTGGGGCCGCGTCATGGGGCGAAAAAGCCCCCGCGCCGCACCGGCTCGTGCGAACCCGGGGCTTTCGGCCTCAGAACCCGGAAGCCTAAAAAGCGCCTCTCGGATACTTGAAGCGGCTCATGGCAAGACTGCACACCCGCCTTTGAAACTACGATATGCCCGTTACCGGGGCAGTTAACTCAGTTTCGGCACCCTTGCGGCACACAGCGACACCCGCTTAATGCTGCTCGGTTCCCCGCCTGACATGGTTCACGGGCTGCTGTTGCGCAAGACCGGAACGTCATCGCCACTTACCACGGTCAGACAACACATCGTACCTCCGGGGGCGGGAATTCGTCCCTGCTGTAGCGGATTGCAGGTACAGGGCACCGCTAGCTCCCCGACTAGTGCAGCCTTGCCATAAGCCGCTCATGTATTTTACTACATTTTTGGCCGTTTATCAAGGCAAGCCAAAAATATTTTTCATCTTTACAACTTCAAAAAGTGTGGTATAATGTTGGAGGTTTCCATTCAGGCAATTGGCTCGCCAAAAGGGCGAATCATGAGCTCAATGGTCCTCAAAGAAAAATATGGAAAAATCTGGGGATGTAGCTCAGTGGGAGCCCAAGTTAGGCGCTCAGCAGGCCCCGCTAAATAGGAAATATCTGGGGATGTAGCTCAGTGGGAGAGCGCACGGTTCGCATCCGTGAGGTCGAGGGTTCGACCCCCTTCATCTCCACCAAACGGAAAGGCTTCAAATCATAATGATTTGAAGCCTTTTTCATTTTTGTTGTTTGTTTCACTCATTCCAAACCCCTTTTAATTCTCTTTCGAAAGATTTACCGCTGAGTGAAATGCGTAATGACACTGAATACTTGCCAGATTCATTGATGAATCCCATTTTCCAATATGTAGCCGAACTAATAGCCGATTTCATGAAAAATGGCTCATCGGAATTTTACCGAAAGCTGATAAAAACTGCGGATATTTTGGGGGTTACTCGTTGTTAACTAAAGTCACTTTAGAA
>JBMNQG010000003.1:0-70002 GCA_050944015.1 Oscillospiraceae bacterium | reverse complement strand
GGGAGCCGGGGCAATGGGGGTTACCCCGGAACCAGGAGGGTATATGTCAGCTCATGGAGAAAGGCAATACATCATAAGCAAAAATGTAGAACCCATAAAAAGCCCCAGAGAACTGAGCCGGGAGGGCTATAAACGCAGGAGGGGCCGTTCAAGAAAGGTCAGTCTGCTTTCCGGCCTGTTTGTCGTGCTGGTTTTTATATTGGCCATTTTTGTTTATCTGTGGAATTCCTGGCTGAAGGATATTTTTACGGAAGCCGAGCGTATCAATATTCCCAACTTTGTGGGCAGCCCTTACGAGGATATTATCGAAAACGAGGAATTTGCGGGTGTGTTTAACTTTACTGTGGTCTATGCCGTCGACCCAAACAGTCCTCAAGGCATGATAATCGGGCAGAGCCCCGAAGCCTACAGGAGCATGATGCTGGTGCCTGAAGGTATAGATATCGAGCTTAAAGTCAGCACGGGGGCCCAAATGGTGCCGGTGCCGGACGTAATTAACAAGGATTACAGGGTAGCCGTACAAATGCTTGAGGAGTGCGGTTTCGTTGTGGAGACCGAAGTGCAGGCCTCCAACGAAATCACCAAGGACTATGTGGTGAGCACCAACCCCGCCCCCGGGCAGCAGCTCTCCGCAGGCTCTACTATTTACGTCACCATCAGCGCCGGGCCTGAAATTGTCAACGTGAAGGTGCCCAATCTCATCGGGCTGACCAAAAGCGCCGCTGTTTCCGCCTTGGAGCGGGCGAATCTCACCGTAGGCACCATCAGCCCGGTTGAAAGCGAAATGCCGGAAGGGACCATAATCTGGCAGAGCGTTGCGGCCAACACCGAGGTGCCGGAGCATACAAAGATTTACCTACAGATTTCTATAGGTCCTAAGGAAACTCCGACTCCTACCCCGGAGGAGACGCCGCCTCCTGCGGACGACGAAGAAGTGTCGCCTCCGGCGGTGACCGCTCCTCCGCCCCTAGCGCCAGTGGAGTGATAGGCAGGTAAGTATGGAAGGAATAATAACCAAGGCTCTCAGCGGTTTTTACTATGTTACCGCAGGCTCCGAAACCTACGAGTGCAGGGCACGGGGCCTGTTCAGGCTGAAAGGGACCTCGCCCCTTGTGGGGGACAGAGTGGAGTTTTCCGTCATCGGTCCGGGAAAAGGGAATATAGAAGAGATTTACGAGCGCAGGAATTTCTTTATACGCCCGGCCGTGGCAAACGTGGACTACCTTGTCATCATTGCCTCCGCCGCTATCCCCGTCACCGATCCGTATCTTATTGACAGGGCGGCCGCCATTGCCGAACACAGGGGCTGCAAGGTGCTTATATGCATAAATAAGGTGGATTTGGACCCGGGGGACTACCTCTATGAAATTTATTCCACCACCGGCTATAAGGTCATCAGGACTAGCGCGGTGACAGGGCAGGGAGTAGAGGAACTGCGCCAGGTGCTCCGCGGCACCACCTCCGCCTTTACGGGCAATTCCGGCGTTGGAAAGTCCAGCCTGTTGAACGCCCTTTATCCGGGATTTAACATCAAGGTGGCTGAGGTGAGCCAGAAGCTCGGGCGCGGTCGGCATACCACCCGGCATGTGGAGCTGTTTACTATGGACGACGACACCTTTATTGCCGATACGCCTGGCTTTTCCTCCTTTGACCCCGAAAAGATGGAGCCCATGAGAAAGGAAGAACTGCAGTACGCCTTCCCTGAGTTTGAGCCCTGGCTGGGAAACTGCCGATTTAAGGACTGCGCCCATATTAAGGAGCCCGACTGCGCCGTGCTCCAGGCTTTGGCTGAAGGGAAAATCCATCCCAGCCGGCACAGCAGTTATGTACGCCTTTATGAGCTTGCGGCGCAAATAAAAGAGTGGGAACTGCAATAATATTCACATTTTGACCGCCTGCTGCATATTATGTATTGAGTACATGTATGGAAGGCGGTCTTATCATGTATTGGAAGGGGAGGAAAGGCCTAAACATAATCGGTATTATCTCCATAGCGTTAGGGATCCTGATTCTCCTTGCCATATTGCTGCCTTCCGGTTTTTGGTGGATTGTGCTGGCAATTGCCCTCATCGTGGGCGGGATACTGGCATTACGTGCTTGTTAGGGGGCGTTCTATGAGGATCAGAGTAATAAGATTGCCGAGATTTTTAAGCCGCATATTAGCTGCGTTGTTCATTCGGGACCGTGATAGGAGAGGGGATAGGCACGATTAATCACAATACATATGCTGTGTACGGGAGGGCCAGCGGCCCTCCCGAAATGTTTTTTGGGAATTTTGCCGGATTTGAGATTCTTTCGTTTCCACCTGCAATCAGCATGTCATATATCGGGCTTTGTCCTCATAGGTTTTAGAGAATAAAAGCAAGGGGTGGATAATATGGAGGCATCGCTGAATAAAGTCAATATAAACTGCTTCAAAGAGGTTTACAGCACGCGTTTTACAAGAGAAGAGACGGCTGAGTCGGTTGTCCCCGATACAATGCCGGATATCAGGGAAATACTCAGCGCTGACGGGATGATTACACTGCGCAGCAAGGAGGTAGATGCCGGCAAAATCAGCGTAACCGCCAACATCAGCGCCACGGTTGTTTACCTTCCAGAGAAGGAAAGCGGTGTCCGGAAGCTGAGCCTGATTATGCCCTTTTCCGCCACCGTGGAGGCTCCGGAAGTTGACGAAACCTGCCCGGTTGTGGCGTGCCTGCGCCTGTGCTCCATTGACGCGAGGATGCTCAACCCCAGAAAAATACTGGTCAGAGCGGACGTAATGACCAGGCTTAACGCCTACTGTGAGGGCGAAATGGTCGTTTGCGACCGCCTTGCGGACGACGGCAGCGCCGGCATACAGGTACTTACCTCGACCAAAGAGGTGAGCCCCGTAACTCAGGTTGGCGAAAAGACCTTCGTCCTCTCCGATGAGTACCAAATCCCCTCATCCAAGCCTCCAATGGGCGAGCTATTAAGCCCAAGGGTCGAGCTTGCGGTGGACGACGTGAAGTCCGTGGGCAACAAGCTGATTTTCAAGGGAAGCGCCAGAGTATGGCTGCTTTATGCCAACAGTACCGACGGCCAGCCAGTGGTGGCGGAATACACCACGCCCTTCTCCCAGATTATGGAGATGGAGGGCATCGGGAATCAGCCCCAGGCAAGAATGACGCTCATGCTTACCGGAGCGTATTTTGAGCCGGTTCCAACTGCTCAGGAGGGGCGAGTCTTAAGCGCCGAGATACACCTGGTGGCCCAGGCGGTGTGCTCCGACAACAGGAACGTGGACTACATTGCTGACGCCTACAGCAACGATTTCGCCCTGAGCCTCAAGAGCGAGGATATGTCCCTGTCTTCAATCGTCCGCCGCATGGAGATTAGGGAAACTATCCGGGAGCTGATAGAGACTGACGAGCCGGTGCGGGAGATAATAAACATTTACCCTGTGGCAGGGGTGGCTATGATTGAGGACAAGAATGTAAAATGCCCCGTAACCGTGAGCATCATCTACCGCAGCGATTCTGGGAACCTGTGCGCCGTCACACGGCGTTTTGCGGTGGAGGCCCCTATGGAGCAGCTGGAGCCCGGCATGGAGGCCCAGGTACTTGATGTGCGCTGCGGTGAAGCCTACGCTTCCGCCGCGGCGGGCGGGCTGGAATTAAGGCTGCCGGTAGACTTTGACATCCTCATAACCAGGAAAGTCAATATAATGCCCATTACGGAAATTTCTGTGCTTGAGGACAGTCCCATTGACAACCAGAACAGGCCCTCGGTTATCGTGGTATGCACCGACGGGAAGCCGGATATTTGGGCGCTGGCAAAGAAATACAACTCTACCCCCGAGCTCATAAACGCCGCCAACCCTCAGAAGGACGCAGAAGGCCAGTCCCGCCGCATGCTGCTTATTCCCAAGGCCAGGTAAAAAGGCTTGTCACGCTCTTGTAAATATGCTAAAATATGATAGCTTATTTGAAATTTCACAAGCTGAATACTGTTTGCAAGAGGAGTGTTGCTATGTCTGGCCATTCCAAATGGCATAACATACAGAAGACAAAGGGCGCCCAGGACGCTAAAAAGGCAAAAATCTTCAGCAAGATAGCCCGCGAAATCATTGTAGCCGTCAAGGAGGGCGGGGGAGACCCCGACAATAACACCCGCCTGGCGGCTGCCATCACCAAGGCCAAGGCCGCCAATATGCCCAGCGACAACATTAAACGCACCATTGAAAAGGCCCTTGGTTCTGGAGACAGCTCCAATTACGAGAACATAACCTACGAGGGATACGGTCCCGGCGGCGTGGCGGTTATCGTTGAAACTACGACCGACAACCGCAATCGAACCGCCAGCGACATGCGGCACTACTTTGACAAGTACGGCGGCAAAATGGGCACGACGGGCTGCGTTTCCTGGTCCTTCGACAAAAAGGGCGTTATCATTATCGGAAACGAAGACGGGAGTCTTGACGAGGATACCGTAATGATGGACGTTCTGGAAGCCGGAGCCACGGATATGGAGGTAGACGAGGACTGCTTTGAGGTTTATACCGAGCCCGAAAATTTCCAGTCGGTGGTTGACGCGCTGGAAAAGGCGGGTTACAGCTTCCTGTCCGCCCAGGTTGAGATGATTCCCCAGACATACGTCAGGCTTGAAAATGAAGAGGACATTAAGAACATGCAGAAGATGCTGGATATGTTCGAAGACAACGACGACGTTAAGGACGTCTGGCACAACTGGGAGAATGACTGAGCTCGCAAATCAAATTAAAAGCTGCCGCAGTCTGCGGCAGCTTTTTTGCTTATAAATGCCTTTTCAGTGTCTAGTAGAGCTTATACAAAAAATGGTTATTCCCAGTTAATATGTTTGTTTTTGTCGTCAATTGATTTTGGGCATTTTAAAAATGATAATTATATAAACAATACACAGAAAGGATTGGGTTCGTATGAAAAAACCGTTTGTAACTCTCGAACAGCTTAATGAAATTTCCAGGCACTATCCCACGCCCTATTATCTGTACGACGAGCGTGGAATAAGAGAAAATGCACGAAAACTTTATGAGGCTTTTTCATGGAACCCTGGGTTTAAGGAATACTTTGCCGTAAAGGCCACCCCCAACCCCACAATAATGAAAATCCTGCATGAGGAAGGCTGCGGCATGGACTGCTCGTCCCTGACTGAGCTCATGCTCTGCGAGAAGGTGGGCATTAACGGCAGCGATATAATGTTCTCCTCCAACGTGACCCCTGCCGAGGATTTCCGCCTGTGCCACAGGCTGGGCGGTATAATAAACCTTGACGACATTACCCATATAGATTTTTTTGAGAAAACCATAGGTTGCATACCGGAGGTTATCTCCCTCCGGTATAACCCGGGCGGCAATTTTGAAATCAGCAACATGATTATGGACACGCCCAGCGAGGCCAAGTACGGGCTCACGAAACCTCAGATGTTCCAGGCTTTCCGCATTTTAAAGGAAAAGGGCGTTAAGGAATTCGGCATCCACGCGTTCCTGGCTAGCAACACCACCTCAAACGACTACTACCCGACCCTTGCTTTCCAGCTTTTCCGCCTTGCTGTGGAGCTGAAGGAAGAGCTAGGCGTGCAAATAGGCTTCATAAACCTTTCCGGCGGCATAGGCATACCCTACCGCCCAGACCAGAAGCCCGTGGATATTATGGTGGTCGGCGAAAAAGTACGCCGCGTATACGAGCAGATACTGGCGCCGGCTGGCATGGGCGACGTAAAGATTTTTACCGAGCTTGGCCGCTACATGCTGGGCCCTTACGGCTGCCTTGTTACCCGCGCCATCCACAAGAAGAATATTTACAAGGACTACATCGGAGTAGACGCCTGCGCATGCAACCTTCTGCGGCCGGCCATGTACGGCGCCTATCACCACATTACGGTTATGGGCAAGGAAAACGCCTCGGAAGACCACCTTTACGATATTGTGGGCGGCCTTTGCGAAAACAACGACAAGTTCGCCATTGACCGCTGGCTTCCCCAAATAGACATCGGCGATTTTCTGGTTATACACGACACGGGGGCCCACGGCCATTCCATGGGCTACAACTACAACGGCAAGCTGCGCTCAGCGGAGGTACTCCTCTGTGAAGACGGCAGCACAAAGCTGATAAGGCGCGCCGAAACCCCCGAGGACTATTTTGCCACGCTTATTTTTGACTGACAGCAAGAGTCCGGATGCACTTCGGCATCCGGACTTAAGTTTTAACGGAAGGGGAGAGGCACCGTCCAACGGCCTTAAACGACCTGCTCAATACCGATTACTGAAACCTCGAAAGCGGTCTTTTCCACCGGCTTTCCGTCAATGTTTTTTATGTATTTCCGGCTTTGTATCCGCCCCTCCAGGCTTACAACCGTGCCGACGCTCCACTGGCCCGCTTCTCGCGCCCGCATTCCCCATACTATGCAGGGCAGGTAGTCGGAACGCCCGTAGCGCCGGTTGACAGCCAGCATCAGGTCGCTTATTTCCCTGCCCATGGGAGTTATCCGGTGGCTGGGGGCCTTGCACAGCGTGCCCTTTAGGCGCACGGTGTTAATGTCTTCCCCTTCGTCGAAATACAGCTCCCGGGCGAAAACCGTGATTACCAGCTTCGGGCCAACGCCGCTTCGATTGTTGAACGAGCGCAGCTCGCCCACCATCGAGATTTTCGACGCTTCTTCCACTTCAAGGGATTTGAGGAGCTGCTCCCTTGCAATTATGTTTATCCTGTCCACCGTCCCGGACAGCCGCTGTATGTCCAGGGGAAACTGATAGAATCGCTCGCCCCTGCTCTTGTGGGAAAAATGCGGTTTTTCCGCCAGGACGCCCCTGAGACGGACCCTGTTTACTGCATACATCTCGTCCATGTCCACACCTCGTATCATTTGATATAAAATCCTATTCATGGACGAGGCTCAGTATGCTACATCAATTCTTCGGGATTCATTCCAAGGAGCAGCAGGGCCGCCACGCCGGCCATAATGTCGTCCGGGGAATAGCTTCTTTTGCTGCGCACAAGTATATCCTGCCTCTCCAGCACCTTTCCGTTAAGAGTGGGCAGCTCCCTCTGCAGGGTCAGGACGCTTTCGCCCTCCCCGATGCTGGACAGGGTAACGCTGTTCTTCTTTGACATACCATAGCTGATGACGCATTCCGCCTTTATAATTGTGGTCAGGTTTATGGCGGTGCCCGGCACCAGCAGTATTTTGCAGCTGCCCTTCAGATTCGCCGGCGGCTTGTCCCCGATGCGCTGGGAAACCACGATAATGTCGGGGACGACCCCCGCATCTATGGAGCTCTGCCCCACAAAGGTTACCCCAGGGTTTGGAAGCTTGACCAGCCCTTCCGCAATTATTGCCTGAACGTCCTCCTTGCCTGTTGCATCCAACACTGCCAGGCTAACCAATTTTTCACCCCACTTGTAGTTTTTATGTTATAGGAGTATAATCAACCTATTAAGCTTGAAAGGACTGAAGAAATGACTATTCAGGAAATACTCAGCCGCTGTGACCATACGCTGCTCAGACCGGATGCAACTTCAGGCGAGATAATGACCCTGTGCGACCAGGGTATAAGGTACGGGGTGGCCTCGGTGTGCATTCCGCCCTGTCATGTAGCAGGGGCCAGAAATTACGTTGGAAAAAGCCTCAGGATTTGCACGGTCATAGGCTTTCCCAACGGCTACAGCACCGCCCGCATGAAGGCCATGGAAACAGTGGATGCCGTAAAAAACGGCGCGGACGAGATTGACATGGTTATCAACTTGGCAATGGTGAAGGATGAATGTTTCACGGACGTGTTCGACGAAATAAAATCCGTACGCTCCTGCTGCCAGGGCCGTATACTGAAGGTGATAATTGAAACCTGCCTTCTGACCCAGGAGGAAAAGCAGATTCTCTGCGAGATTGTCTCGGACTCCGGCGCGGACTATATCAAGACCTCGACGGGCTTTTCCACTGGAGGAGCCACCAGGGAGGATATCATGCTCATGCGCCGTTTTTGCGCCCCGCACGTTAAAATAAAGGCCTCGGGAGGCATCTCCACCTTTGAGGATGCCCGGGAATTTATTGCACTTGGCGCAGACAGGCTGGGCACCAGCCGTCTGGTAAAACTGGCCATGGATGAAGGGTATTAGAATTTATTCCTCCTGCCCGCCGCCGCTGCCCCTGTTTGAAAACAGGTGTTTTCGCAGCTGGCCGCACAGCCCCACTCCTGGAATAGCCAGCAGGAACCAGTAAAATGTAAACAGCAGGCAAATCTGCCCCATCAGGTTAAAGGCGCGGTCGGAATAGTCCCACACCCGCCAGCCCAGCTTTATGTTTACGATTATGCCCACCAAAAACTCCACCGTTGTTATCACAACGGCGCTTAAAACCCATTTCTTCCAGAGAGGAACCTGGAACCTGGTGGCTATTATATATAAAAACAGAAAGCACAATCCGCCGGTGAGGGGCATTGTCCAGTGGGTGAACCCGCGCCAGATAAGTTCGATTGCTCCGTAGCTCAATGCTCCTAATGCATATACTGTTGTCAGCTCGAAAAGCAACATACTAACTACCCCCGTTTTAGCATTGCCCAAATTAGCAATTTTAATCATCCCAAACAACAAAACCGCTTAAAAGGGAAGGGCAGAGGCCGGGCGCCCATGGCCTGACTAAACCATGCTAAACGTGGAAAAAATAAAGTCGAAACCCTTGACATACTGCGAAAATACTGATACAATAACTTGCGTTATAATAAAGCAGGCACGGTTGGTATCCGTCCTCACCCGGCTACGAAGGTAGCCGCGGTTAATAAGACTGTTAATCTCCGAAGGGAGTTAATGTGTTTTGTTGTGTGCGGATGCCGGGTGCATTCGCATTTTTTACATCTAGGGGTATAGCTCTGGGAATTTACATGGAGGTGTTTAAGTATCGCAAACTTGACATATCAGGTTAATGAAGAAATCCGCGATAAAGAGGTAAGGCTTATCAGTGAGACTGGCGAACAACTTGGAATAATGAGCAGTGAGGCCGCGCTTAAGATTGCTTACGAGCATGACCTTGACCTGGTCAAAATCTCACCCAGCTCCAATCCGCCTGTTTGCAAGGTCATGGACTACGGTAAATACCGTTTTGAGCAAAGCAAAAGGGAAAAGGAAGCGAAAAAGAAACAGCACGTCATTGAGGTTAAGGAAATCCGCATGTCACCCAGCATCGGAGCAAACGATTTCAACTTCAAGCTTCGCAACGGGCAAAAGTTTCTGCGTGAGGGCGATCGTCTGAAGGTAACGGTTCGCTTCAGGGGCAGGGAAATGGCGCATACCAACCTTGGTGAGGAGCTGCTGAAGAATTTTGCGGCTGCTTGCGCGGATATTGCGACGGTGGATAAACCTCCAAAGCTTGAGGGTCGCAATATGGTCATGTTCCTCTCACCCAAAGCCATACCCAACCCGAAGAAAGAACAAGGAAAGGAGTAATTACGATATGCCTAAACTTAAAACCCACTCCGGTGCTAAAAAGAGGTTTAAAATTACAAAGCACGGGAAAGTTAAGCGTTCTCACGCTTATAAAAGCCATATTCTAACCAAAAAGACATCAAAGCGCAAAAGAGGCCTCCGCCAGGGCGCCTATGCAGATGCCACCAACGTATCTGCTATCAAGCGCATGATTCCATACAAGTAAGGAGGATTTGAAAGATGGCTAGAGTTAAAGGCGCAATGGCGACGCGCAAGAGAAGAAAAAAGATCCTCGGTATGGCAAAAGGCTACTGGGGCGCAAAATCCAAACACTTTAAAATGGCCAACCAGGCGGTAATGAAGTCTCTCAGCTACGCCTACGTAAGCAGGAAGCAGAACAAGAGGAACTTCCGCAGACTGTGGATTACCCGCATCAGCGCCGCCTGCAAGATGAACGGCATGAATTATTCCACCTTTATGCACGGGCTCAAGCTGGCCGGTATAGATATGAACCGCAAGATGCTTTCCGAGACTGCGATTCACGACCCCGCAGCCTTTACGGCTCTTACCGAGAAGGCTAAGGCCGCACTTAACGGCTGATTTAATCAATAAAATAACCGGGAATGTATAATTGGTACATTCCCGGTTGTTTTTATATGCACTCATATAAATAAAGCGGCAAGCAGTTTCCTGCTTGCCGCCCTTGCTGTTTGGTTTAGAATTCGCCTTCGAACTGATCTGCGTTCTCAGCGGTTATGTGAGGCGTGTTGGTGTAGTGGAAGTATTCGACCTCTTCACCGGCTGCAAGCTTCTCGATTACATTGAAAACTTCAGCGCAGGTGTCAGCGGTGGAATAGTAGGCGGTAAGGGTCATGCTGCCGTCCTTAATGGCCTGGATGGCTTCCTTCTGGCCGGTGATGGAATAGACCTGAACGTCGGTCATGTTGGCAGCCTTAAAAGCGTTTACACCGCCGAGGGTAAGGTCATCGTCGAAGCCCATGAGGACGTTGATCTGGTCGCCATAGGTGGAGATGAAGTTCTCGACGTAGCTCTGGGCGTCCGCCCTGTTGGAGTAGGCCCACTCAATGCCGAGAATCTCGTAGTTGGAATTGGCCTTGATGTACTCGTCAAAGCCGGCAACACGCTCGATATAGTCGGACTGTACGGGCACGCCGCCAATTTCAATGATTTTGAGGCCGGCATCGGCGCCGTTGCGCTCAATAATAGCCTTGGCGATATCGGCAGCCATCTGATAGTTGTTGGGTCCGCAGTAGGCCATGACATTCTCGCGGCCTTCTTCAGCAACGTCGGTGTGCAGAGTGATGCAGGGGATACCGGCATCGGCTATGGATGTGACCCAGTCAACAGCCAGCTTGGGGTCGGCGGGGAAGAGGACGAAATAGTCGGGATCCTGCTGGATGAGCTGCTCAACCTGCTCGCCCTGGAGAGCAGCGTCACCCTCGGCAGCGAGGGGGAGGAACTCCCAGCCACGCTCTTTACAGTTGGCTTCAAGGTTCGAGTACAGGAACTGGGGAAGGACTGCAATGGAGTATGCAATGGCGGAGTAAGCTATGGTTACCTTACCGTCTCCATTGCGGTCTGCTGCAAGGGCAGGTTCCTTGTCACCCGTCTTATCATCAGTGGGAGTCTGGGTGTCTTCGTTCCCGGATGCGGGAGGTGTTTTCGTATCACCCTTGCCGCCGCATGCCGCAAATGAGAAGAGCATGACAAGCGCGAGAAGCAAAGCAATGATTTTTTTCATCTTGTTCATCCTTTCAACTTTTTTGTATTATGAAGCCTGTAAAGGCTTTCATAAACCTTATTTTGCCTTGACGGAGGTCAATTTATCTATAAAGAGCACTACTATGAGCAGAACGCCCGAGACAAAATCGACCCATGCGGACGGAATAAGCAGCAGGTTCATTGCCGTGGATATCATGCGCATAATTAGTATACCCAGCAGCACGTTAAGCATTGTTCCCTTGCCGCCGGCCATCTTGATTCCGCCGATTACGCAGGCTGAAATGGCGAACACGTCGCGGCCTTCGCCGAGAGTATAAATGGCCGCTCCCTGGTTGGAGGCGAGGAACAGGCCGGCCACGCCGCAGCTGATGCCGCAAAGCACATAGGCGAGGAAGGATACGCGCTTGACGTTGATGCCCGCCAGCTTGCCGGCTTCGGCGTTGTCGCCGGTAATGTAGAGGTTGTTGCCGAAATTGGTCTTCCTCATTATGAAATAAAGCAGGGCAAGTATTACGACAAAGATTATAACCGTCAGGGTCAAAACCTTCGTATCGAAGAAGCTGAGCTTTGCGATGGAGTTCTTGAGCGCGGCGCGCAGCTCGCCTTCGGGATAAATTGAGCCGTCCTTTGTAAAGAAATATACAACGCCCTTGTAGATATAGTTTGAGGCAATGGTGGCAATCAGCGGGTTAATGCCGAAGCTTGTAACCGCTATGCCGTTCAGGGCGCCCATGAGGGCACCGCAGACAAGGGCTGCAATCACCGCAGCCACCAGGCTGCCTGTGGCGTTGCACGTCAGAATTACAACGACGGCGGCCGTCGCGGCCTGGAATCCCACGGACAGGTCTATGTTTCCGGTTATCATAACCAGGGCAAGGCCGATTGCGATAAAGCCGTAAATGCTGGACTCGAAGATTATGGTCGAGTAATTTCTTGTAAACTTATTGACAAAGAATGAACCGATAATAAGGAGTAACACGAAGATGAGCACGGAATTGTAACTAAAGAGGAGCTGCTTCATCTTCTTTGCAGTGGGGCTCATTTGCTTGTTCTTTTCCACAGCTTACGCCCCCTTTCTTTGGACACGTCAATTGCCAGAGAGATAAGAAGAATTACACCCATGATAATCCACTGCATATACTGGTTGAAAGCCAGGAAGGTAAATCCGGAGGACATGAACCCTATGAACAGGAAGCCCACCACGGTTCCCCAGATGGAACCCTTGCCGCCCAGGATGCTGGTGCCGCCCAGAACAACCGCCAGAATGATGTCCATTTCCTTGCTGGCGCCTATCTGGGGGTTGGCTGAAACGGACCTTGAAATCAGAACTATGGACGCCAGGGCGCAGCACAGGCCGGTAAGTATGTAGGTGATGGCCACTTCCCGACGGTACTTGATGCCCGAATAGCGGGCGGCTGTGATGTTGGCGCCTATGGCATATAGACGCTGTCCGAAGACCGTACGTTTCAGCAGGAACGCAAATATAAGCACAACTACCAGAAGTATTACAACCGGAACGGGAATGACGCCAAAAAGCGAACCTTTTCCGATATAGTCCAATATGGGAATTTCGGCGCGAACCGTATGCCCGGAGACCAGTATCAGTGTCAGCGCCCCGTAAACCGACCCGGTGCCTAGGGTGGTAATAAAGGCGTTGAGCCCGTACCGTCCCACCAGAAGGCCGTTGACCAGTCCGCAGCCCAGGCCGATAAGCAGCGTCAGAGGAATCGTCCATGCGCCCATTTCCTTGCTGAACTGCGCGCACAAAACGGTCATCATTGTAAGCTGGCTGCCCACGGACAAATCGATGTTTCCGGTAATCATGATAAGGGTCATTCCGCAGGCGATTATGCCTATGTAGGTCTGCTGGCGGAAGACCTGTATAATGTTCGTCCACGTTAAAAAGCTGCCGCCGGTAACTCTTGGCGCTAAGATTGAAACGAGAATGATGAAGGCGATAAGAGCCAGGAAGACGCCGCTTCCGTTCATGGACATGAACTTTTTCCATCCCGACTTGAGCTTTGATCCCGTATTCATAGTTCTGCCCCCTCTGCACTGCGTATAATATCCGTCTTGCCAAGAGCAGCGGCAAGGACAGTTTCACTCTTGAGGTTCTTAATGTCCAGAGAGGCAGTAAGATTACCCTCGCAAATGGTTATGACCCTGTCACAGATACCCATAATCTCCTCAATTTCGGAGGAAACGACAATTATGGCCACACCCTGATGGGCAAGGTCGTTCAAAAGCCCGTAAATCTCGGATTTTGAACCCACGTCAATGCCCCTCGTCGGTTCGTCGACAATCAGAACCTTGGGGCTCATCATAAGCCACTTTGCAACGACGACTTTCTGCTGGTTGCCGCCCGACAGGTTCCCGACAAGCTGCTCTACGTTTGGAGTTTTGATGCTGATGCTCTTTATGTACTGATCCACAAGCTCCCTCTGCTTGGCGGCGTTAATAACGCCCAGTTTGGATATGTGCGGTAGTTTGACCAGACTCATGTTCAGAAGCACCGACAAGCGAAGCATGAGGCCCTCTTTCTTGCGGTCCTCGGTGGCGAAGCCTAGGCCCGATTCGATGGCCGCAGTTGGATTGCCCGGCGGGAGCTTCTTGCCGCAAATGTACACTTCGCCGGAATCGTATTTGTCCACGCCGAAGATAGCCCGCATGATTTCGGACCGCCCGGCGCCCACAAGGCCAAAAAAGCCCACAATCTCTCCGGCCTTTACGTTGAAGGAAATGTCCTCGAACACGCCCTTGCTGGTAAGGTTCTTAACCTCCAGAACCACATCGCCCTGCTGGGCGGGGGACTTCTGGTAAAGGTTTTCAAGCTCACGGCCTATCATGTGGGAGATGAGCTTTTCCTGGGTGGTATCGCTGGTGTTCATTGTAATAATGTTCTGCCCGTCCCTGATGACGGTGATTCTGTCCGCCAGCTGCATTACCTCGTCCAGCTTGTGGCTGATGTAGACTATGGCCACGTTGTCATCTTTCAGCATCTTTATGAGCTTGAACAGCGTCTCGGTCTCGGCCTCGGACAGGGAGGACGTGGGCTCGTCCATTATAATTACCCTGGCGTGGCGGGTAAGAGCACGGCCTATCTCAATCATCTGCTGCTGGCCAACGGAAAGCTCGCCGGCAAGAGTCTTGGGGGACACCTTCAGTCCTATGTAATCCGTTAGGATTTCCTTGGTGTCCTTATATAGCCTTTTAAGGTCAAGCGTCCCGAATTTGTCGAAAAACATGTTACCCAGGAACATGTTTTTCGCCACGTCAAGCTGAGGGGCAATGGTAAGTTCCTGGTAAATGCAGGCTATGCCTTTTTCTATGGCCTGCTGAGGAGAGGTGAAGTGCACTTCCTCGCCGTCTACAATGATTTTACCGGAATCAGGCTGATGAGCCCCAGTCATCACCTTAATGAGAGTGGACTTACCCGCGCCGTTTTCGCCACACAGAGCATGAAATTCCCCCGGATATATATCAAAGGAGACATTGCTCAGTGCCTTTACGCCCGGGAATGTCTTTGTAATATCCCGGAGTTCAATGAGCGGGCGTCTTTGCTTCTCCAAAATGGCACCTCCAAACCAAAATTCGCACAAACTTAACGTTCTTGTAAACAAAAATTTGAACGTTTTTTAACAATGTATATACTAGCATACTCACGTTGTCAATTCAACCTCCATTTAATATTTATTGGATATTATTAAAATATTTTAGCAGTTTAATATGATATTTCGCTAATATGATACTTGACTAACGGGCTAAAGTGTGTTAGTCTAAGTTAAATTTTTCTAGGAGAAAAGGAGAAGGCGCTTTGGACCAACTGACAAGGCTACTGCCCAAGGCCGAGCAGTTGCCGCTGAGGCTGAGGGTTCTTTACGAAAGCTACGGTTATTCCAGGTACCGCATGGGTAGCTTCGAGCCCTACGACCTGTACATGGAAAACAGGCATTTTCTCAGGAACGAGGGCGTAATAACCTTTACGGACGCCGCCGGGCGGCTTATGGCTCTCAAGCCCGACGTGACTATAAGCATAGTCAAAAACACCGGCGCAGATATAGACACACTGAAGCTGTACTACAATGAAAACGTATTCAGGCTAGAATACGGCGGCGGCGAATACAGAGAAATCCGCCAGATGGGGCTGGAATACATAGGAGCCGGGCGCGGGTACGCCCAGGCGGAGGTAGTGGGCCTGGCACTGGCGAGCCTTGAGGCTATAAGCCGGGAATATACCCTGGATATCAGCCACATGGGCTTTATAGCCGGGCTGATAAGGGCTCTGGAGCTGGACGAGCGGAGCACCGGAAGGGTTCTGGAAGCACTGCGGAGCAAGAACAGGACTGAGATAGCCAAAATTGCCGGCAGCCTGCCCGGGGGCAGGGACGCGCGGGAAACCCTCACGTCCGTTGCCCAAATACGCGGCCCTTTGGGGCGCGCGCTGGAGGAGGCCGCCGGACTCTGCCTGGACGGGGAGATGCGCAACGCCCTGCAGGAGCTGCAGGAGCTGGAGGAGACGCTCAGGCAGTTTGAAGGGGCGGAAAAGGCATATCTGGATTTTTCCGTAATAAACGACCTGGACTACTATAACGGAATCGTGTTCCGGGGATATGTCCGGGAAGCCCCCCGGGCTGTCCTGGCCGGGGGACGGTACGACAATTTGCTGCGCCGTTTCGGGAAGCCCCAGCCCGCCATGGGCTTTGCCCTGTACCTCAGCGATTTGGACAGGGTCTTTCACGAGCCTAGGGAATACGACGCGGACGTCCTGCTCCTTTACGGGGAGGCGCCGGGGCCGGCGGTGGCCGGCGCGGTTTCATCCTTGATTTCCAGGGGATTCAGGGTCAGGGCGGAAAAATGCGCCCCGCGGGGCGTTCGAGCCCGACAGGTGCTGAGAATTAACAGCGCGGGAGAATTGGAGGCGGTCCAGGATGATTAATATTGCCCTGCCCAAGGGCAGGCTGGGTTCGGACGTATACAGGCTTTTCGCTGAAATCGGCTATTTCTGCCGGGGAATGGAGGAACAGGGCCGCAAGCTGGTATTTGAGGACCAGGAGACCGGAATACGCTACCTGCTGGTGAAGCCCTCCGACGTGGCCATATACGTGGAGAGGGGCGCCGCGGACATAGGAGTGGTGGGCAAGGACGTGCTGCTGGAGACGGAGGCGGACGTCTACGAGCTTCTGGACCTGAAGCTGGGGGCCTGCCGCCTTGTGGCGGCCGCCAAGGAAGACTGGGCGGATAACCCCAGCCTCCCCCTGCGGGTGGCCACAAAGTACCCCAACGTGGCGGCCAGGTTTTTCGCCTCCATAAACCGCCAGATTGAGATAATCAGGCTTAACGGCAGCGTGGAGCTGGCGCCCATACTGGGCCTTTCCGACGTGATTGTGGACATAGTGGAGACGGGAAAGACCCTGGCGGAAAACCGCCTCCGTGTCTGGATGGAAATAGAGCACTCCAGCGCCAGGCTGATAGCCAACAAGAGCAGCTACAGGTTTGAAACCTGGCTCATAGACGGAATCTGCAGGAAACTCAGCGAAAGAATTCAGGTGAAGACATGATAAGGATAGCAAGGTATTCAAGAGACCTGATTGAGCGGCTGGCCGGAAACCCCGGCATAAACGAGGACGCGGAGATTCAGCGCAGGGTGGAGGAAATAATAGAGCAGGTGCGCCAAAGGGGAGACGCCGCGGTTCTGGAGTACTGCCGGCTCTTCGACGACTTTGCGCCCAGTCCCCTGAAGGCGGGGGAGGAGGAGTTCGAGGAGGCCGTGTCCCAGCTGGATGACGGCTTTCTGGACATTCTGGCCCAGGCTGCGGAAAACATAAAGAACTTTCATAAAAGGCAGCTTAGGCGTGGATTTGAGTTTTCCCCCGGTGAGGGGATAGTCCTTGGCCAGAAAGTAACGCCCATCGAGCGTGTGGGCATTTACGTGCCCGGCGGCACAGCCAGCTACCCTTCCACAGTCCTCATGAACGCCATACCCGCCAGGCTGGCGGGCGTGCCGCAGCTCATAATCTGCACGCCGCCGGACAGGCAGGGGCGGGCGGCCCCGGGAGTATTGGCGGCGGCCAGAATCGCGGGTGTGGACGCCGTGTACAAGTGCGGGGGAGCCCAGGCAATAGCCGCCATGGCCTACGGCACGGAAAGCATACCCCGGGTGTATAAAATCGTGGGTCCCGGCAACATATACGTGGCCGCCGCAAAACGCTGCGTTTTCGGCCAGGTGGACATTGACATGATAGCCGGCCCCAGCGACGTGCTGATACTGGCGGACTCAGCTGCCGAGCCGGCGCTGATTGCCGCCGACATGCTTGCCCAGGCGGAGCACGATGCTTTGGCCTCGGCGGTTCTGGTATGCGACTCGGAAAAACTGGCGCGGCAGGTGTCCCTGGAGCTTGAAAGGCGGCTTGAATCCCTGCCCAGGGCGGAAATAGCAAGTAAGGCCATAGACTCCGGAGGACTCATTATAGTGGCAGGAGACATGGAAGAAGCTTGCGAATGCGTAAACCTTATAGCCCCGGAGCATCTGGAAATACATACCGCCGAGCCGTTCTGGGTGCTGGAAAATATTAGAAACGCCGGAAGCGTCTTTCTTGGAAGCTGTTCCCCGGCGGCCATCGGGGACTATTTCGCCGGGCCCAACCACACCCTGCCCACCATGGGAACCGCCAGATTTGCAAGCCCCTTGTCCGTGGACGATTTTGTAAAAAAGAGCAGCTACGCCTATTACAGCAGGGATGCCCTGTATCAGGCGGCGGACAAAATTGCGGCCTTCGCCAGGGCCGAGGGCCTTGAAGCCCACGCCAGGAGCGTGGAGGCCAGATTTGAGGTGAGCGGATGAGCCGTTTTCTGACTGAAAGGCTGAGTGCCCTTATACCCTACACACCAGGCGAGCAGCCGAAAGATATGGACAAGCTGCTGAAGCTGAATACCAACGAGAATCCCTATCCCCCCGCCCCCGGGGTTGCGGAGCTTTTAACCATGGGCGAGGCGGATGCCCTCAGGCTCTACCCGGACCCCGACTGCGGGCGGTTTGTCCGGGCGGCGGCCGACTACAACGGGGTGAGGACCGAAAACGTTTTTCCCGGAAACGGCAGCGACGAGGTGCTGGCCTTCTGCTTTCTCGGCCTGTGCCCCGGCGGGGCGGCCTTCCCGGACATTACATACGGTTTTTACAGCGTATGCGCGGGCCTTTACGGCGTGGAGACGACCATTGTGCCCCTCAGGGAGGACTACACCATTAACGTTGAGGACTATTCGGGCCTGCGGGGCACCGTGTTTCTGGCGAACCCCAACGCCCCCACGGGCATCAGCCTGCCCCTGCCGGAAATTGAAAAGCTCCTGTGCCAGGACAGGGACAGGCTGGTGGTGGTGGACGAGGCCTATGTGGAGTTTGGCGGCTGCACCGCCCTGCCCCTGCTGGAGAGGTACGACAACCTGCTTATCGTCCGCACCCTGTCCAAGTCCCATTCCCTGGCCGGGGCCAGGCTGGGCTACGCCCTGGGCAGCGCCGGCCTGATTTCAGATTTGAACAGGATGCGCTTTTCCTTCAATCCCTATAACATAAACCGCCTTTCCCTTCTCGCCGGCGCCGCCGCCCTTAAAGACACAGATTACTTCAGTCAGTGCCGGGACAGGATTATCGAAAGCCGGGAATATACCGCCTCCGGGCTTCGGAACCTGGGCTTTAAGGTCCTGGACAGCAGCGCTAATTTTGTGTTCGCGGGTGACAACCCTAAAATCACGGGCAGGGAATACTACCGCCGCCTGAGGGAAACCGGCACACTCGTCCGTCATTTTGACGGGCCAAGGACGGAAAACTATGTAAGGATAACCATCGGCACGCAGCCTCAGATGGAAAGGCTTGTGGCGGTGACAGGGATGATTTTGGGAGGCGGAATATGAGAAAGGCAAAGATAACCCGGAAAACAAAGGAGACTGACATCAGCCTGGAGCTGTGCCTGGAGGGCTCCGGGCGGTGCCAAATCGACACCGGCTGCGGTTTTTTGAACCACATGCTGGAACTTTTCGCCGTCCACGGCTCCTTCGACCTTACAGTAATGTGCGTGGGCGACGCCAACGTGGACTACCACCACACCGTGGAGGATGTGGCCATTGTGCTTGGCCGGGCGTTTGACGAGGCCCTGATGGAGCGCCGGGGCATATGCCGATACGGCAGCTTCATTCTGCCGATGGACGAGGCCCTGGTCCTGGCGACCGTAGATATAAGCGGCCGCGGGGTGCTGGGTTACGGACTCAGTTTTCCCACGGAAAAGATAGGCGACTTCGACACGGAACTGGTGCGCGAGTTCATGTCTGCCTTTTCCAGAAGCCTTGGCGCCGCCGTCCATCTGCGCCAGCTGGCGGGCGAGAACAGCCACCACATTGCCGAGGCGGCCTTCAAGGCCCTTGCCCGGGCAATGAAAGCCGCAGTCGCCATTGACGATAGAAGCCCCGGGCGGATTCCCTCCTCGAAGGGAACTATTGTGTAAGCGAATTGAGGTGCTGTTATGAAAATCTATCCCGCCATAGATTTGATGAAAGGCAGGGCGGTGCGCCTTACCCAGGGAGATTACGGAAGGGTGGAAGTGTACGGCGACGACCCGGTGGCGGTGGCCGAGGAATTTTACGAGCGGGGCAGCCGCTGCCTTCACGTGGTGGACCTGGACGGCGCCAGGAGCGGCAAGCTAATTAACTATAAGATTATAAAGGAGATAACCTCCGCCGTCGCGGGCATGTTCGTACAGGTGGGCGGAGGAATCCGCAGCATGCAGAGCATAGACAAATACCTGTCAGCCGGGGCCTCCAGGGTTATTATTGGCACCGCCGCAGTAAACGACCCGGAATTCCTGAAGGCAGCCGCTTCCTGGTACGGGGACTCCGTCGCCGTGGGAGTGGACGCCCGGGGCGGCAGGGTTGCCATAAACGGCTGGCTTATGGAGACGGATGCTGACAGCATTGAATTCTGCCGCCGGCTCCTGAATATGGGAATAGGCACGGTGATATACACCGACATTGAAAGGGACGGCCTGCTTAGCGGCACAAATCTTGATGCCTACCGGGTCCTAAGCAGCATGGAAGGCCTTGATGTGATTGCCTCCGGCGGCATTTCGTCCATGGAGGAAATCAGGGCGCTGCGTGAACTGGGCATAGCCGGTGCGATTGTGGGCAAGGCCCTTTACACCGGCCGCCTGGAGCTGGAAGAGGTGCTGGAGGCGGCAGGCTGCCTGAACAGGGAATAAGGCGGCTCCGGCGCCAGGCCTGCTATTTGCACGTTTCACGTGAAACATTTGCCTGCAGATTCTTGTTTCACGTGAAACATTGTTGTGCCGCTGGAAGTTATAAGTAAAACAATTGTAATTCTGTAAAAAGACAAAATATGGTAATTATTGGAATCGGTGCGGAGGTCAAAGAAAATGAATACTGACGCTTTAAGGTTCGACGAAAAGGGTTTAATCCCGGTTGTTGTGCAGGATTACTACTCCAAGAGGGTGCTGACCCTGGCCTATATGAACCGTGAGAGCCTGGAGCTTACTCTGAAGGAAGGGCGTACCTGTTTCTGGTCCCGGAGCCGGAATAGGCTGTGGAGAAAGGGGGAGACCAGCGGCAATTACCAGAATGTCGTAAGGGTAACGGCCGACTGCGACGGGGACGCCCTGCTGGCGGAAGTAAAAAAAGAGGGCCCGGCCTGCCATCTTGGAAACGACTCCTGCTTTGAGTTTCCTATTTACGCCGGTGCCGCCCGGCAGTCCTTCTCCATAGGCTCCCTTTACGAGCTCCTGAAGGACAGGAAAGAAAAGCGGCCTGTGAGGAGCTACACCGCGTACCTTTTTGAAAAGGGGAAGGAGAAAATCCTCAAAAAGGTGGGCGAGGAGAGCGCAGAGGTCATAATTGCGGCCATGAAGGGCAGCAGGGAGGAGACCGTATACGAGCTTGCCGACCTGCTCTATCACTGCCTGGTGCTGATGGTTCATGAGGGCATTTCCCCGGCGGACATACTCGCCGAGCTGGAAGGCCGCAACGCGCCCTGACAAAAGAGAAATGACGCATAATAAAAAAGCGCGGCAAAGCCGCGCCTTACTTTTCCACCGGTATTTCGATTATTTGCAGGCCCTGGCGCATGGCGTAGAGCAGGGTGTTCATGGTGCCGCCCGGGCTGCCGTTGTAAACGGCGATGACAATGGAGGAGGACTCCACCATATAACGGTTGCGGCGCATCATGCAGTCCGCAGAGTAGTGCTTCTGCACCAGGGTCTGGCAGTCGCACTCCGCCAGCAGCCTGTAATACCGCTTCCGCTGGGCCTGGCTCCAGCGGGAAGCCTGACCCTCCCAGGGGATGGCCGCCTCTATGGTCACTTCCGGGTGCTCGCCGCGCAGGGCCATGACGGCCTCGCAGAAGTATGTGTCGCAGCCCGTTGCCATTCCGCAGATAAAGTGCCGGATTCCCGCGGCGTACACCGCTTCCACGGCGTCGTAGATTTTTTCCTTCAGGGCGATGCAGCGGGCGTCGTTTTCATTGCCGCCCCAGGGCAGCTTGTTTTCCCTGTGGCCGGTGAAGGCGCAGGTTCTGGCTCTATCTATCATCGTGGATTCCCCCCGGCAGTTGCTGGCTCCGATATGATATTATATTACAGCCGGTTTGCATAGTAAAGGGCACTTGCATTCTATGAAAAGTATGCTATAATAATACGCGACAACTGAACAATTGTGTCTTCGGGGCAGGGTGAAGTTCCCGACCGGCGGTGACAGTCCGCGAGCGGCGCAAGCCGCAGAATTGGTGAAATTCCAATACCGACAGTATAGTCTGGATGGGAGAAGATACGTTGGAATATATTGAGATGCTTAAATGCGCCTGCATTTTGCATTCATTTTGCCTGAATATATTTTAACGCCTGAAGACACGGATTCAGGCGTTTATTATTTTTTTGGAGGAGATAAGAAAAGATGCTGAAGAGGTTTTCGGACTTGCTTAATTCCGCTGCGGACAACCTGACTTTTGTTTTGGTGTGCATTATCATTTTCGCCGGGCTGTTTTTTCTGGCCCTCCTTGCGGAACGCTATTTCATAAAAATGGAGCGGTACCGGAGGCGTTCCAAATACATAGCCTACATAGCAATGATGGCCACGGTGGCCGGGGTTTTAATGCTTTTTGAAATACCCCTGTTTTTCGCCCCGGCTTTTTATGAAATAGACCTCAGCGAGCTTCCCGTGCTCATCTGCACCTTCGCCCTGGGGCCCGTGGCGGGCGTCATCTGCGAATTATTGAAAATTATCATAAAGCTTGTCATCAAGGGTACCACCACAGCCTTTGTGGGGGACTTTGCAAACTTTGTTGTGGGCTGTTCCATGGTGCTGCCCGCGTCCATTATTTACCACAAGCACAAGAGCAAAAAGGGCGCGGTTATCGCCATGGCGGGGGGGACCCTGACCATGACCATATTCGGCAGCCTGTTTAACGCCGTCTATCTGATACCCACCTTTTCCAAGCTGTTCGGCCCGCCCCTTGATAGCATCATAGCCATGGGAACTGCGGTAAACAGCAACATAACCAGCCTCACGACGCTGGTTCTCTACGCCGTCGTGCCTTTTAACCTTCTTAAGGGCATTGTGGTCTCGGTGCTCACCTTTCTCCTGTACAAGCGGGTCTCCGGGGGACTCCATATGAAAGACACTTATGTCAAATAAGCGCAAATTGAATGCCCTGCCTCGCGTTACAGTGTAAGCCGGAAAAATATGAACTTCAATAAAAAAACTGCCCCAAGGGGCAGTTTTTACTTTTTTTTATCAATTAATAATTAATTGCCCGAAGCTCAAAATAGGCTCTGGGGTGGTCGCATACCGGGCAAACTGCGGGGGCTTCGCTTCCAATGTGGATGTGGCCGCAGTTTCTGCAAATCCAAACCTGCTGGCCTTCCCTCTTGAAGACCCTGCCCTTTTCAATGTTGTCCAGGAGGGCAAGATAGCGCTCCTCGTGCTCCTTTTCAACCGCGCCGACGCCTCTGAACTTCTCGGCAATGTCGTGGAAGCCTTCCTGCTCGGCAACCTCGGCGAACTCCTTGTACATTGTGGTCCACTCATAGTTTTCGCCTTCGGCGGCAATGCGCAGGTTGGTCATGGTGTCGCCAACCGAACCTCCGTTCAGCAGCTTGTACCAGATTTTGGCATGCTCCTTCTCATTTCCGGACGTTACGGAGAATATCTCGGCAATCTGCTCGTAACCGTCCTTTTTAGCCTGGCTGGCGAAAAACTGATATTTTATGCTGGCCTGCGATTCGCCTGAATAGGCGGCGGCAAGGTTTTCGTAAGTTTTGCTCCCTTTCAGTTCTGGCATTCTAATCCCTCCAGTAACAAAATTTCTGCTTTGAAAAAGCCTTTAAGCTTATTCATATTTTAGCAGATATACAATTAATTGCAAGAATTAAATAAAATTTATTAAACTGCTAATAATATTCGCAAACAATGAAATAATAATTGTGTACTAACACTATGGAGGAAAAAAATGAAGAAGTTATCGGTATATATCCTTATTGCCGCACTCCTGTTGACTTTGCTCAGTGGTTGCCGGACAACCCCGGCCCCGCCCTCTCCTTCGCCCACGGCTCCAGGCACATCCCCCACCCAGGACGTAGTACCTGACAACGACCTCGATCCCAACGACGGGCAGGACGACATGGATCCCCTGGAGTCCGACGTTGAGGACGGAATTGTAGACGACGAAGACGGTATTATCGAGAAAAACGAAAAGGATAAGACTGACGGCAATAAGGGTGCTAACACTTCCTCTCCTAATCCCTAGACCAAAGCCAACAGGCCGGGTGCAGACTCGGCCTGTTGCATTTTAATGCGGATTGGCTTATAATCCAGTTATTATTTAACTAATATAAAAAATGGGAGGAAAAAGAATGAGCTACATACCCACCCCCGACGAGGCCCTTGTGATATTTAAAAAATACAACACCCAGGATTTCCATATACAGCACGCGCTGACCGTGTCGAAGGTTCTGGGCTATTTCGCCAGGGAGCACGACCCGGGCAGAGAGGATTTCTGGAGGACCGTGGGCATTCTCCACGACATTGACTTCGAGCTTTACCCGGAGGAGCACTGCGTCAAGGCCTTGGAGATTCTGCGGGAACTGGACATGGACGAGGAATTGATACACGCGGTTGTCAGCCACGGCTACGGCATTTGCTCACAGGTGGAGCCGGTTCATTATATGGAAAAGGTGCTCTTTGCGGTGGACGAGCTTACCGGACTTATAGGGGCGGTGGCCCTCATGCGCCCCACCGGAATGAGCGACATGACCGCCAAGTCCGTTATGAAAAAGTTTAAGACCCCGTCCTTTGCCGCCGGCTGCTCCAGGGAGGTAATCAAGAGGGGAGCGGAAATGCTGGGCCTGGACGTTTCAGAGCTGGTGACAAAGACCCTGGAGGCCATGAAAAGCTGACGGGGCAAGTTTTGTAATGGCAGCCATACCGTCTGCTGCTCGGTTTATTAGCTATATCAGTCCGCCTGCCCAGGCCGGAATGGATTACTTCCGGCCGCTTACAAGCTCCAGCGTATCTCTGGCTATGACCAGCTCCTCGTTTGTGGGGACTACCAGTATCTTGACTTTGGAGTCGGGCGTGGAAATTACGGCTTCCTTGACGCGCACCTTGTTGGCCTCGGGATCAAGGTAGCAGCCCAGATATGTGAGGTATTCGCAGATGCCAGCTCTTGTGGCGTCGCTGTTTTCGCCGATGCCGGCGGTGAACGCTATCACGTCCACGCCGTTCATGGCCGCCACGTACGAGCCGATAACCTTGGCGACGCTGTAGTAGAACATTTCAAGGGCCAGGGCGGAGCGCTCGTCTCCCTTTCTGGCGGCTTCTTCTATGTCCCGGAAGTCTGAAGAAACTCCGGAAACGCCCAATACGCCGGATTGCTTGTTGAGTATGTTGAGCATTTCATCAATGTTATATCCGTTCTTGTGCATGATATACTGGAGAACGCCGTTGTCCAGGTCGCCGCAGCGGGTGCCCATGGGCAGGCCGACAAGGGGAGTAAAGCCCATAGAGGTGTCCACGCTTTTTCCGCCGGATATGGCGCAGACGGAGCTGCCGTTGCCCATGTGGCAGGAAATAATCTTCAGGTTTTCCACGGGCACGCCGAGGATTTCTGCAACCCGGCGGGAAACGTAGCGGTGGCTGGTGCCGTGGAAGCCGTAGCGGCGGATTTTCAGGTCGGTGTAATAGCTGTAGGGCAGGGCGTACATGAACGCCTTGGGGGGCATGGTTTGATGGAAGGAGGTATCAAACACAGCCACCTGGGGCACGTCGCCCATTACCGCGGTGCAGGCCTTGATGCCGGTGATGTTGGCGGGGTTGTGAAGCGGCGCCAGGGGGATGCATTCCTCAAGGGTGGCCATAACCTTGTCGTCAATGAGAACGGAGCTCTTAAATGCCTCGCCTCCGTGCACCACGCGATGGCCGACGGCCTCGATTTCGGACATTGAGGAAACTACGCCGTATTCCTTGCTGGTGAGCTTTTCAATGACCTGCGCGATCGCCTCGGCGTGGGTCGGAAGATTCACGTCTTCGTTAAATACAGGCTTTCCGCCGACGAGGGGAGTGTGCTTCAGGTGGCCGTCAATGCCAATCCGCTCGCAAAGGCCCTTGGCCATGACGGTCTCAGTATCCATATCAAAAAGCTGATACTTCAATGAAGAACTCCCTGCGTTGATAACTAGAACTTTCATTGTTGCAATCCTTTCTTGTTATATTTTATTATAAATGTGACGTAAAAACATACGTGAGCCGGACATGAACCGAGCAGGCCGGGAGCCTGCCCTGTTCCATCCTATCATCCTTCATAAGATATTTTACCCCTATTTCTACAAAACGCAAGTTTTTTTCAGGAAAGGAACCGCTTATGAAAATTATAGGCATTGTTTGCGAATATAATCCCTTTCATCTTGGGCATCTTCACCATATCGAGGAGAGCCGCAGGCTGGCGGAGGAGGATTCGGTGATAGTGTGCGCCATGAGCGGCGATTTCGTCCAGAGGGGCGAGACGGCTGTTTTCAATAAGCACGCCAGGGCGGAAGCCGCCGTGCGCTGCGGCGCGGATCTGGTTTTCGAGCTGCCCCTGCCCTGGTCTCTGTCTTCCGCCGAGGGCTTCGCCAGGGGCGGCGTGGGGCTTTTGGGGTCCCTGGGGGTTGTGACCCACCTTAGTTTCGGCAGTGAAACGGGCAATCTGGAGCCCTTGTCAAGGCTGGCGGAGGCCCTGCTGCACCCCTCCGTGGACGAGAGGATAAAGCCCTTCCTGGAAACGGGGATTCCGTACGCCGCGGCGAGGCAGAGGGTTATTGAGCAGGACCTGGGCGGACTGGCGGAGCACATGAAGACCCCCAACAACATTTTGGCGGTGGAGTATTTGAAGGCCATATATGATTTGGGACTTGACATCCAGCCCATGACCGTCCCCAGAAAGGGGGCCGGGCATGACATGCCGGGAAAGGACGCCTATCGCTCCGCGTCGGAGCTCCGGGCAATGCTCAGGGCCGGCATGAATATAGACGAGTTCATACCACCCGCCGCCACGGAGGTCTACCGCAGGGAATCAGAGCAGGGGAGGGGGCCTGTAAAAATGGAGGATCTCGAAACAGCCATCCTGTCCAGGCTGCGTTTCTCGGAAAAAGAGCGTTTCGAGCTTTCACCCGACGCCAGCGAAGGGCTGGGAAACCGCCTGTACCGCTGTGCAAGGCTGGAACCCACCCTGGACGCCGTTTATTCCGCGGCCAAAACCAAACGCTACGCCATGTCACGCCTGCGGAGGATGACCATGTGCGTGGCCCTCGGCATCACTGCTGAAATGTCGGCCGGCATCCCCGCCTACGCAAGGCTGCTCGCCGCCAATGAAAAAGGGCGGGAGCTGCTTCGGGAAATAAATGAAAAGGCCCACGTACCCGTCGTCACAAAGCCGGCCTCCGTAAAAAGACTGGACACGGACTCCAGGAAGATATTTGAGCTGGGCAGCGCAGCCCATGATTTGTATGTCTTGGGATATGCTGTCAAACAGGAGCGAAGGGGCGGCAGGGATTGGACGAAAAGTCCGACAATTTATTGAAGGGAGAAAGTATAAATTTTTATAAAGTTCTTGCAATAATGTGAATTTTAGTTTATAATTCTTGCATGTATTTATAGATGAAAACATATGTTCGCCCAGAGCGGACACAAACCTACAGGCAAGATTGTATCGTTGTATTGAATGAAAATTGAGGAGGAAAATGAAAATGAAAAGAGTAACAGCTCTTGTACTGGCGCTGTGCCTAATGCTTGTTTTGTTTGCAGGCTGTTCCGGCGGCGGGAGCGCCAAGTCCGACACAATTAAGATTGGTGTATTTGAACCCGCTTCCGGCGACAACGGCGCCGGCGGCAAGCAGGAGACCCTCGGTATCCAGTACGCCAACTACATACAGCCCACTGTTGATGTGGATGGCAAGACCTACAAAGTTGAGCTCGTAATCGAGGATAACGAATCCTCCAACGACAAGGCAGTTGCCGCAGCCTCCGCTCTGGTCAACGCCAAGTGCTCCGTTGTCCTTGGCTCCTACGGTTCCAGCGTTTCAATTGCCGGATCCGATACCTTTGCCTCCGCAGGCATTCCCGTTATCGGCATCACCTGCACCAACCCCCAGGTCACTGAGGGCAACACCCACTATTTCCGTATCTGCTACCTGGATCCCTTCCAGGGCACTGTGCTGGCCAACTATGCTTTTAACGACCTGGGCGTAACCACTGCTTACTGCCTTGCCAAGTTGGGCGACGACTACTCTGTCGGCCTCTGCAATTACTTTAAGGAAGCCTTTGAAGGACTAGGCGGCACCGTAGTGTTCGAGACATTCCCCGAAGGCAACACCGACTTCACATCCTACGTTGCCAACGCCAAGAACGCCGGAGCCGGAGTCTTCTTTGCCCCCGTATCCACAGAGGCAGCTGCCCTCATCATCGACCAGGCTCATGCTCAGAACATCGGCATTCCTCTCCTGGCCGGCGACACCTGGGATTCCAACGTCATTCTTGATGCCGCAAAGGGCAAGAACGTCAGCATCGCTGTGACGACCTTCTATCAGGAGGGCGGCAACCCCGAGTTCGACAAGGGAATCAAGGAATGGCTTAACGCCAAAGGCAACGAGCAGTATCTGGCTAACAACAACGGCAACGATGAAATCGCCGCTGTAACCGCCATGGGCTATGACGCATACTTTGTGGCTCTTGAGGCAATTAAGGCCGCCAAGAGCACCGACCCCGCGAAAATTATGGAAGCTCTTTGGGGTATCAGCTACAACGGCGTAAGCGGTCTTATCGAGTTTAACGAGATAGGCGACGCCAAGCGCGATGTGGCATACGTCAAGTCCGTCAACACTGAGACAGGCAAGTGGGAATTTGTTCAGATTGCCAAAGTTTAATAGGCTTTTATAGCTATTACTTGCTTAGCATTTAGGTTGTTTAATAATTTGGGCGGGGGCTTTTGCGCCCCCGCCAAATCCCGTTTATTTGAGAAAAACTGGGTTGCTCCGGAGAAAAGCAGTTTTCTTCCACGGCAGCCTTTAAACGGAGGAAATCCATGGATTTTATAAGAGAAAACCTGCCATACTTTTTGGCCGGCATATCCGTGGGCGGGCAATATGCGCTGATAGCAATCGGCTATACTATGGTCTACGGCATATTAAGGCTTATCAACTTCGCCCACGGCGATCTGTTTATGGCTGCCGGCCTGATAATGATTTATCTGACGGCATCACTGCCCCTCTATATTGCGCTACCCTTGGACCTCATTATAATTGCAGTTCTGGGCTTCCTGATTGAAAGGGTTGCATATAAGCCTCTCCGCAACGCGCCCAGGATGTCCATAATGATATCCGCTATAGGTGTATCCTACCTAATTCAGAACGTTGCGCTGTACGTTACCGGCGGACTGGCGAAAACCTATCCCACCATTCCCTGGATTAGCGACAGCGTTACCATATTGGGCTCCACCACAAAGGTTGTAACCCTTTTTACGCCCGTTTTGACGATTGTCCTGGTTGTCGCGCTTGTTATCCTGATTAACAAAACCAAAATCGGCATGGCAATGCGGGCGGTCTCCCGTGATTTTCAGACCAGTCAGCTTATGGGAATAAAGATAAACACCGTAATCAGCGTCACTTTTGTCATTGGCTCCCTCCTGGCCGCAGTGGGCAGCATGCTCTATTTCTCCAACTATACTGCCGTCACCCCTCTTTCCGGCAGTATGCCGGGGCTTAAATGCTTTGTTGCCGCAGTGTTCGGCGGTATCGGCTCGATACCAGGGGCAGTTATCGGTGCGTTTATTATCGGCATATGCGAAAACATAATCAAGGGTTTGGGCTGGACCACCTTCTCCGACGCCTTCACCTTCGCGCTGCTGATAATAATCCTTATTGCCAAGCCCACCGGCCTTTTCGGCGAAAAAACTACGGATAAGGTTTAGGTGAAGTGCCATGACAAAAAGCAAGAAAAACATCATTTCCGGCATATGCACCATAGTTGCACTGTATCTGCTGGTATTTATCCTTGAAAAGATACTTTCCCCCGGCTCAATGCTTTTTGTGGTGCTGAAAAAGGGCGCCATTTACGCCCTGGTGGCGGTATCGATGAACCTGTTAAACGGATTTACCGGGCTGTTTTCTCTGGGCCAGGCGGGCTTCATGCTCATTGGAGCCTATTGCTACGCCATTTTCACCATCCCGGTGGAGCACAGGGACGCCGTGTACCAGTACTTTGACGGCGGTATTATACAGTTTACCGTCCCGGTGGTTGTTGCCCTTATCATGGCCGGCCTGGCCGCCGCCATATTTGCAGCCCTGATCGGGCTTCCCGTGCTGCGCTTGAAGAGCGACTATCTGGCGATAGCCACCCTTGGCTTCGCTGAGATAATCAGGGCAATCTTCCAGTGGGACGCCCTGGGGCCCGTAACCAACGCGTCAAACGTCTTGAGAAAATATCCCTCTTTCAGCTCAGCAATGTTCCCGTTCATTGTCGCCGGGGTATGCATAGCGATTATCGTGCTCCTTATCAACTCCTCCTACGGCCGCGCCTTTAAGGCCATACGGGACGACGAGATAGCCGCGGAGTCCATGGGCATAAACCTGTTCAGGCACAAGCAGATGGCCTTTGTCATCAGCTCTTTCTTTGCCGGCGTTGGCGGCGCCCTGCTGGCCATGTTCCAGAACACCATACAGGCCAGCGCCTTTAAATCAGCCATGACCTACGAGATACTCCTCATTGTGGTTATCGGCGGCATTGGCTCGATTTCCGGAAGCTGCATAGCCTCGTTCCTGTTTATCGCCTGCAGCGAATGGTGGCTCCGTTTCCTGGACGCCGAAACCTATATCGGCGCCTTCAAGGTGCCGCTGCTGCGCTCAGGATTCAGGAAAGTTGTATTCTCAGTCGTCATCATGGTGATAGTTCTGTTCTACAGCAGAGGCTTAATGGGTGACAGGGAAATATCCTTTGGGGGGATAGCCGGTTTTATAAAGGACCCCTTCGGACTGGTAAGCAGGAAAAAGAAAAAAGCAGAGGGGGTACACATAGATGGCTGAGCCCTTACTGAAACTTGAAAACGTTACGATGCAGTTTGGCGGCGTAGTTGCCGTTGACAACTTTTCAATGGAGATATACGAGGGCGAAATCGTCGCCCTTATCGGACCCAACGGAGCCGGAAAGACCACCGCCTTCAACGGCATAACCGGCATTTACGAGCCCACGAACGGCCAGATCAGCTTTAAAGGGCAAATCATTGCCTCCAACTATCCTCACGGCAAGATGAAAAAGTTGTATGCCGGCCAGAATATGGGCAAGTACACGAAGGTGGTGAAATACACCCCCGACGTGATAACGAAAATGGGCATCGCCCGCACCTTCCAGAACATACGCCTTTGGAAGAGCATGACGGTGTTCGACAACGTGCTCACCGCAAATCACATGCGGGCCAGGCAAAATGTGTTTTCCGCGACCTTCCGCCTCAGCTATGCCGAGGAAAAGCGAATGAGGGAGGAAACCCTGAGCCTGCTGGAGGAGCAGGGCCTCATCAAGTACAAGGACGACCTGGCCACCAGCCTGCCCTACGGCCTTCAGCGCCGCCTGGAAATAGCCCGCGCCCTGGCAACAGAACCAAAGCTTTTGCTTCTGGACGAGCCGGCGGCGGGCATGAACCCTCAGGAAACACAGGAGCTGGCGGACTTCATAGTGCAGATTAAGGAAAAATATAATCTCACTGTTTTCCTTATAGAGCACCACATGGATCTGGTAATGAAAATATCAGAGCGTATATATGTGCTGGATTTCGGCAAGCTCATCGCTACGGGTACGCCCGCCGAGATACAGAGAAATCAGCGTGTTATTGACGCATACCTGGGGGTGGCCGAAGATGCTTAAAGTAACCGACCTGAAGGTAAATTACGGCGGAATTGAGGCCGTTAAAGGCATCAGTTTTAAGGTACCGGAAAAGAGCATAGTCACCCTCATAGGTGCAAACGGCGCCGGAAAGAGCACCACACTCCGGACGATTACCGGACTGGTCCGTCCCGCAAGCGGGCAAATCGAGTTCATGGGCGAAGACATAACCGGCCTGGACGTGCCCACCATTGTGTCAAAGGGCATCACCCTGGTGCCGGAGGGGCGCCGCATTTTCCCAGACCTGACTGTGCTGGAGAACCTGCGCCTGGGCGCATACCTGCGCAAGGACAATCTGGAAAGCGACTTGAACTGGATTTTTGAACTGTTCCCCCGCCTTAAGGAAAGGCAATGGCAGCTTGGCGGCACCCTGTCCGGCGGCGAACAGCAGATGCTGGCGGTTGGGCGGGCCCTTATGAGCCGTCCCAAGCTGCTTATGATGGACGAGCCCTCCCTGGGACTTGCGCCCCTAGTGGTGAGGGATATATTCCGAATCATCAAGAGGATAAACGAAGAGGGCGTCACTATCCTCCTCATAGAACAAAACGCAAATATGGCCCTTCAGACGGCTGATACGGGCTACGTGCTGGAAACCGGCAGAATAACCATGACCGGCACCGGCGCCGAGCTTTTAAGCAACCCCGCCGTTAAGGAAGCCTACCTGGGGTCATAAAATAAGTTTTATTTTTATGAATCGGCATGGGGGAACCCGTGCCGATTCTTTGCTTTTTCATGCCTGTTTACACAGCCCAAAAAATGTGATAATATCCAATACGGAATCTAAAGTAAGGAATGGAAAAAATGCTGAATAAGCTAAAGGAAATTGAAGAAAAATATTCTGATATAGAGCGCCGTATGGCGCTGCCGGAGGTATACTCCGACGTAAATGTCTATGCCAAGCTGGCTAAGGAGCAAAAGGAACTTCGCCCCGTGGTGGAAGCATACAGGCGTTACATGGGGTACGTGAACACCGCTAATGAAGCCAGGGGGCTTCTTGAGGCCGGCGTGGACGATCCCGAGTTCAAGGAAATGCTGCAGGAGGAATACGAGGACGCCCGGGCCAAAATGGAGGAGATGCAGCAGGAGCTGAAAATCCTCCTCCTGCCAAAGGACCCCAATGACAGCAAAAACGTTATTGTTGAAATCAGAGGCGGAGCTGGCGGCGATGAGGCCGCTCTATTTGCGTATAATCTTTTCCGCATGTACAGCATGTATGCCGAGTCCAAGCGCTGGAAAGTTGAAATCGCCAACATAAACGAAACGGAACTGGGCGGCATTAAGGAGGTCAGCTTCATCATCCAGGGCGAAGGGGCCTATTCCCGCCTGAAATTTGAAAGCGGCGTTCACAGGGTTCAGCGTGTGCCTGAAACGGAGGCCTCTGGCCGGATTCACACTTCCACCGTTACGGTGGCTGTGCTGCCGGAAATGGACCCGGTGGAAGTGGAAATCAACCCTGCGGATTTGCAGATTGACACGTTCCGCTCTTCCGGCGCAGGGGGACAGCACGTAAACAAGACGGAAAGCGCCATCCGCATAACCCATCTGCCTACCGGCATCGTGGTTGAATGCCAGGACGAGCGCAGCCAGCACAAAAACCGCGAAAGGGCAATGAAGATTCTGGCATCCCGACTTTACGAGGAGGAGCGGCGGAAGCAGGCTGAAGCCCTGGCGGCGGAGCGGAAAAGCCAGGTGGGAACCGGCGACCGTTCCGAGCGCATACGCACCTACAATTTCCCGCAGGGAAGGGTTACCGACCATCGTATTGGTCTTACGCTTTACAGAATTGACGAGATTATGAACGGCGACTTGGACGAGCTGATCGACGCGCTGGTCACGGCCGACCAGGCGGAAAAGCTCAAGGCTGGCATTGACAACGATTAAGTTTCAAGCCGCCTGAAAAGGACAGGACCCATTATGAAGACAAGAATTATCACAGAAGACATCGAGGCCGCTGCGGAAATAATAAAAGCCGGCGGTCTTGTGGCCGTTCCCACTGAAACAGTGTATGGTCTGGCCTGTAACGGCTTGGATGAAAAGGCGGTAGGGCGGGTGTATGAGGTCAAGGGCCGTCCGGAGGTGAAGCCCCTGAGCCTTATGGTGCCCGGCCCCGGGGCCTTTGCTCAGTACTGCGTTGACATACCCCAGGCCGCCTATTTCCTTGCGGAGCGCTTCTGGCCCGGTCCTTTGACCATTGTTCTGAAATCCGACGGAATTGTCCCGTCCATTGTACGGGTAGGCGGAGAAACCGTCGCCCTTCGCTGCCCTGACCATAAGGCCACGCTTGCCCTTCTTGAAAAGGCGGGGCTGCCCCTGGCGGCGCCTTCCGCTAACCCTTCGGGGCTGCCCAGCCCGAAAACGGCGCAGGAGGTACTCTCTTATTTTGACGGCGCCATTGACGCCGTCATAGACGGGGGTGAGTGCGGCGTTGGAAGGGAATCCACTATAATCGACCTGAGCGCCGTTCCTTATCGTATTCTCAGGGAAGGGGCGCTTTCTGAAACGGAAGTATTCTCCGCCCTTGCGGGTAATGTTAAAATAATCGGCATAACAGGCGGCACCGGGGGCGGAAAGACCACCGCCTTGAACGTTCTAAAAGAAATGGGTGCCCTCACTATAGACTGCGACGAGGTGTACCACCGGCTGACTACCGACAGCGCGGACATGCTCTTCGAACTTGAGACCCGCTTTCCCGGCGTGGTCAGGGACGGCGTCCTTCAGCGCAAGCTGCTGGGCGAGATGGTTTTTTCCGACATCTCGGCCCTCATGGATCTGAACGCCATAACCCACCGCTACGTCATAGCCGAGGTTGACAGGCAGATAGCCCAGTGGGCAAGGATGGGGGGCAGGCTGGCCGCCATTGACGCCATCGCCCTGATTGAGAGCGGCTTAGCCCGGCGCTGCGCCGCCGTGGTGGGCATCACCGCGCCCCGGGAAGTGCGAATTGAGCGCCTTATGGCAAGAGAGGGCATAAGCCGGGAATATGCGGAAAAACGCATTGACGCCCAGCAAAGGGACGACTTTTTCCGCAAAAACTGCGATTACGTGCTGGTAAATGACAAAAGCCCGGATGAGTTCCGCAAAAAATGCGAAGAATTATTCAGAAAGATATTATCGTAGTGGGCAAATGCCGGTTTCTAAGGAGGGAATAATATGTCTGAAAAAAAGTCTGAGCGCCGGGACGCGCTGTTTTACAACCAGAAAAACGGCTACGACCTGATAGATGAAAAAGACAAAAAGCTCTGCTATGAATACGCAGAGGAGTACAAAGACTTTCTGGACAATTCCCGCACGGAGCGGGAGGCAATAAACTACGCCATAAAGCTGGCGGAAAAGAAGGGGTTTGTGCCTTACGTCAGGGGCATGGAGCTGAAGGCCGGGACGAAGATTTACAAGGCCAACAGGGGCAAGGCCCTTATATTGGCGGTAATAGGCACCAAGCCTTTGGACGAGGGAATTAACATTGCCGCCGCCCACGTGGACGTGCCCCGTCTTGATTTGAAGCAGGTGCCCGTGTACGAGGACACCGAGCTGTGTTATTTCAAAACCCACTATTACGGCGGCATAAGAAAGTACCAGTGGGTAGCCCTGCCTCTGGCCCTTCACGGCGTCGTTGCCCTTAAAAACGGCACCGTGGTGGACGTGGTCATTGGAAAGGACAAAAACGAACCGGTTTTTGTAATCACCGACCTTTTGCCCCACCTGGCCGGGGAGCAGAACAAGAAGCCCCTGGGCGAGGCCATAACCGGGGAGGGGCTGAACATCCTTATCGGCAGCATACCCGACCCCGAGGAGGGCTCTGACCGGGTGAAGCTGGCCATTATGAACATTCTCCACGAAAAGTACGGCATCACTGAGGAGGATTTCCTCTCCGCCGAGCTGTCGGCTGTACCCGCCCTTGAAACCCGGGATTTGGGCATAGACCGCAGCCTGATCGGCGGATACGGACACGATGACAGGGTTTGCGCCTTCGCCGCATTGAAGGCCACTTTGTCCCTGAAAAAGCCATACCGCACCGCCGTCTGCGTCCTGGCGGACAAGGAGGAAATTGGTTCCGAGGGCGTTTCCGGCATGAAGAGCGAGGCCTTTGACTGCTTTATAGAGGACCTGTGCGAAAGCCAGGGCGTTGCACTGCGCCACTGCTTTGAAAACAGCCTGTGCATCTCCGCGGATGTGTGCAACGGATTCGACCCCAATTATCCCGACGTGTCTGAGAAGCGCAACGCCGCAAAGATGAACTACGGCCTGGCCATCTGCAAATACACCGGCTCCAGGGGCAAATCCGGCTCCAACGACGCCAGCGCCGAGCTTATAGGGCGCCTGCGCCGCCTATTTGAGGAAAACGGCGTCATTTGGCAGATGGCGGAGCTGGGCAAGGTCGACCAGGGCGGCGGCGGAACCGTAGCCATGTTCATGGCCCAGCGGAATATCGAGACCGTGGACGCAGGGGTGCCTGTTCTGTCAATGCATTCCCCCTTTGAAACCGTGGCCAAGCTGGACTGCTACATGACTTACAAGGGTATTCTTTCGGTCTTTAACGAAAAAAAGCCATACTAATTTAAAACCTTCACAACTCATTCAAGAAATAATAAGCCCCCTGACTGCACAGAATAGAGAGCAGATAAGGGGGTTTTTTATTGGTGGAAGAAAAAGGAATTTACAGGCAGGATAAAAAAGACGAAATAGTCGACATAGGAAGTTCCACCATGCAGTCGGAAAAGGGCGTAATACACTGCCTCACAATCATCGGGCAGGTGGAAGGGCATCAGCTTCTGCCCGAAAACTCGAAAAGCACGAAATACGAGCATGTTATGCCCCTTCTGGCCGCGGTGGAGGAGAGCGAAGAAATTGAGGGCCTGCTTGTGCTGCTGAACACGGTGGGGGGCGACATAGAGGCGGGCCTGGGCATAGCCGAGCTAATTGCCAGCATGTCCAAGCCTACCGCATCGTTGGTGCTTGGAGGCGGCCATTCCATCGGCGTGCCCCTGGCAGTGGCTGCGGACAGGTCGTTTATAGCGCCCTCCGCCGCCATGACCATACACCCGGTTCGCCTTACGGGAGTGGTTATCGGGGTGCCCCAGACCTTCAATTACTTCGCCAAAATCCAGGAACGGATCGTACAGTTTGTCACTCACAATTCAAAAATTACGCGCGAAAAATTCATAGAATATATGATGCGCACCGGCGAGCTGGCCAACGACGTAGGCAGCGTAATCTACGGACAGGAAGCCGTCGAGTGCGGCCTGATCGATTGCCTTGGCGGGCTGTCGGACGCCCTGGCGTTTTTGCACGAGGAAATACAAAAAAGACGCCAGGAAAAAAAGAAAAAGGAATCAGAAGCATTAAAATAGCCCGTCGGCAGAGGCCTGACTTAAAAAGTGTTAATCCTGATTATGTTGAGATAGCCGCCGTGCGGCTATCTTTTTTGCCTGTGACTCTGGGAAAAGAGCGAAAGTGCCCGCCTTGCATCTTGTACTTTAGGGCAAATTATGATATCATATTTTTTCAAGTAAACATAATACCCAACGTTGTCAGGGGGTCAGGTCATGTCAATTTGGGCGGCGATTATACTGGGGCTTGTTCAGGGCATAGCCGAGTTTTTGCCCATTTCAAGTTCCGGCCATCTTTCCATACTTCAGAATTTTTTCGGTTTGCAGTCTCCTGAAGTGGGGCACCTGTTTTTTGATGTTCTTCTTCATTTTGCGACGCTAATTTCCGTATGCATTGTTTACAGAAAAGACATTCTGGTTATGATTAGAGAGGTAGTGGCCCTTTTCAGGAGAAAGGAAATGACTCCATCCGACATGGAGAGAAAAGAGACAAACTACCCCCTGCGCCTTGTCCTGATGATTGTCATTGCCACTTTGCCCCTGGTGCTGGTGCTGCCCATCAAGGACCAGGTGGAAAAGCTGTACTACAGCAGCTTTTTTATAGGGTTTGCCCTGATAGCCACCGGTTTTATTCTCTACATATCTGACAGGATTGTAACCGGCAGGAAAAACGAAAAAAATATAACGGTTGGCAACGCCCTGGTTATCGGCCTGTGCCAGGCCATTGCTGTCATACCCGGGCTTTCCCGCTCCGGAACAACCATAACCGCCGGCATCGCCACCGGCCTTAACCGGGAATTTGCAGTAAAGTTTTCCTTCCTGATATCCCTCCCGGCAATATTTGGCGCCAACATCCTAAGCCTGTTTGACGCGCTGAAGGAAGGCTTTGATGCATCCCTGCTGCCTGCCTACCTGATAGGCATGGTGGTGGCAATGGTCTCCGGTTACTTTGCCATCGGGCTTGTGCGGCACCTGTCCAATAAAGGCAAATTCGGGAAATTTTCTTACTACTGCTGGACCGTGGGCCTGATAACCATCATTCTTTCTCTGCTATTCTGAGGAGGTTTACATATGGCGCAGTCCAAAAAAAACGCCGGTACTAAAAACGGATCCGGCAGAAAAACAAGCAGAAGGTCGACTCGGGCCGCTTCAACCCAACGTCCCATACGCCGGGAGGTTGGAGCAATCGTATGCATTTTTTTGGGTCTGTTCTCCTTTATTGGATATTTCGATGTTGACGCAGTATTTATTACCTTCTTCTGCGGCTTAATCAAGGGACTCATTGGCTGGGGTTATTACATTTTTCCCCCGGTGCTTTTTTTGTCGGCTATAGTATTGGGTTTTCACAGGGGCAGGCCCGTAATGTTCCGAACCATCTCCGCCCTGTTGCTGCCCCTGTTTTTCGGTTCGCTGGTGCATTTGATTTTCTGCAAGATTGATTTTGCGGAATCCTCAAAGCTGCTGAAGGAATTATACCTGAGCGGCAGGAGCATGACCAGCGGCGGGGCCATATCCGGCCTTCTGTCCATTGGACTTGAAGCCATGTTCAGCATTTATGGCGCGATTCCGGTGTTTTTCTTCGGCTTCGTGTTTTTTGCCATGAGCGCCTTAAACATTACGCTTGGCCAGGTTATTGAAAAACTTAAAAGCAGGCCCAGGCTTGAATATGAGCCGGAGCCGGTGCCGGAACCTGAGCAAGAGCCGCAGCCCGCTCCCGTTAAGGCTGCCGTGCCTAAGAAAAGCCGTCTCTTTTCCAGGCGCGCCATTGATATTCCCCTGGACGACGAGCCCATCGTGCAGCAGGAATATGTGGAAGAAAAGGTTGGCTTTTTTAATACGAGGCCCCGGGTCAAGACACCCGACCAGGTTATTGCATCCCAGACTGAAAATGTCGAGCCCCTTTCCATAGAGGAGGCGGCCGCCGTTGCAGGTGTGGAAATCACGCCCACCGTACAGGAAATCAGCGTGCCTCCCAGGAATGAAATGCCCTACCCCAAGACGCAGGCTAACATTGGGAAAGACGAGGCCCAGGAAATTGCCAGTACCATAGAAAAAGCAAAGGAGCAGGAAAACGACCGGTACGAATTCCCGCCTGTGACCCTTTTGAAGCGGGGGTCTGCAAATCCCGTTGACGGCAGGGAGGAGGTTGCCCTCAATAAGGAAAGGCTGGAAACCACGTTAAAGAGTTTCGGCGTGTCGGCCTCCATTGTGGGCGTAATCCGGGGGCCCACCGTGACACGGTACGATTTGGAGCTTGACGCCGGGGTAAAACTGAACAAGCTTACCAATCTTTCCGGCGACCTGGCCCTTTCCCTCGGCGTGTCCGGCGTCAGAATTGCCCCCATACCGGACAAAATATCTACCGTTGGCGTAGAGGTGCCTAATAAAATCGTAAGCACTGTTTACCTTTACGACATCATCAACTCGCCGGAGTTTAAAAACTCCCAGTCAAAGCTGACCTTCGCCTTGGGCAAGGACATCAGCGGCAAGAACATAGTCGGAAATATTGCAAAGCTGCCCCATTTGCTGATAGCCGGCACCACCGGCAGCGGCAAGTCCGTCTGCATGAATTCCCTTATTCTAAGCCTGCTGTACAAGTCCACTCCCGACGAGGTCCGGCTCATAATGATAGACCCCAAAATGGTGGAGCTAGGCATATATAACGGCATCCCGCATTTGTATATACCGGTTGTGACGGACCCCAAAAAGGCGGCTGGCGCCCTTCAGTGGTCCGTGGTTGAAATGCTGAAAAGATACCGCCTGTTTTCCGAGATGGGCGTCCGCGACATTTTCGGCTATAACGCCCATCAGAGGAGCATAGGGGAAAAGCCCCTGCCCCAGGTGGTTATCGTTATAGACGAGCTTGCCGACCTCATGCTGGCTGCCTACAAGGAAGTTGAAGAGAGCATTTGCCGCGTTGCCCAGATGGGACGTGCCTCCGGCATGCACCTTGTGATTGCCACACAAAGGCCCTCCGCTGACGTAATCACCGGCCTCATGAAGGCCAACATCCCGTCCAGAATTGCCTTTGCCGTGTCCTCCGCCCTGGAAAGCCGCATAATACTTGATACCCAGGGCGCTGAAAAGCTGGTGGGAAGCGGCGATATGCTTTACTTCCCTCTGGGCGCCGGAAAGCCTATCAGGGTACAGGGCGCCTTTGTCTCCGACGAGGAACGGGAGCGGGTAATCAACTTCATCAAAACCAGCGCAGACGCCCAGTACAACGAGGAAATTATGTCCCATATCGAAAAATCCGTGGAGGAAAACGCCGGGGACGGCAACGGCAAATCCGGCCCCTCCAACGGGAAAAGCGCATACGACGAACTGCTGCCCCAGGCGGTGGAGGTCATTTTCGAAACGAAGCAGGCTTCCGTATCCATGCTACAGCGCCGGCTGAAGCTGGGATATTCAAGGGCAGCCAGGCTTATCGACCAGCTGGAGGAAATCGGCGTCGTAGGCCCCTTTGAGGGTAGCAAGCCCCGGCAGATTCTCATAACCTATGAGCAGTGGCAGGAAATGCAGATGAACGGCACCGCCCCCGCAGGCGCCGCTCACGAGCAGATGGATTTCGCCTCCTACCAGGACGTTCCGGAGGACGAATGGGAGGGTTAATCCCATCTGCCAACGCTGATTCAATATTTAATACTGGTGCAAGTCTATGACAGATTATTTTTCACTGAACCTCACCGATGAGGAGATAAATTCAATATCTAGCCTCGGCCTGGCGTATCTGGGTGACTCGGTTTTTGAGCTGATGGTGCGTTCCTGGCTTTGCAGCCGTGGAGGCGTAACCTCCAGCGGCCTCCACCGGGAAGCGGTAAAATACGTCAGCGCCCAGGCGCAGGCCCAGGCGGCCCGGCGCGTCCTGCCGGAGCTGACCGACGCCGAAAAGGGCGTATTCCGCAGGGCCCGGAACACGAAGGTTCACTCCGTGCCCCAAAACGCCGACATCTCCGATTATCATGCGGCCACAGGGCTGGAAGCCCTGTTCGGCTGGCTGTATCTTAAAGGCAACAAAGAAAGGCTGAACCAGCTGTTTCAGCTGATAATGGGGGACAGGTAGATGCCTCTTGACGCCATTACCCTGACCGCCCTGGTAAGGGAGCTTTCTCCCCGCATAACGGGGGCAAAAATTGATAAAATCCAGCAGCCCGAAAGGGATGTGCTGCTTTTCACACTGCGGGGCATGGGTGAAAACATGCGGCTTCTGATTTCCGCCCGGCCGGGAACGGCAAGGCTGCACCTGACTTCGGAGGAATTTGAAAATCCCCAGACTCCCCCCATGTTTTGCATGCTGCTGAGAAAACACCTGCTGGGCGCGCGCATTGCCTCCGTTGCCCAGCCCGGGATGGAGAGGCTCGTCATCCTGGACCTGGACGCCTTCGACGAAATGGGCGCTCCGGTAAAAAAACAGCTGATTGCCGAGTTTATAGGCCGTAGCTCCAACCTTATCCTCACAGGCCCCCAGGGGCATATTATCGACTGCCTCAGGCGGGTAAATTCCGATTTTAGCGGCGGCAAGCGGCAGGTGCTGCCGGGACTTTTGTACAGGCTGCCGCCGGCTCAGGAAAAGCCGCTTTTTTTTGATGTTTCATCCGGCAAAAGGGCTGAGATGTGGCGGAATGCCGATGAAGAGAAGCAGGCCGACAAGTGGCTGCTGGAGAGCTTTTCCGGCCTTTCGCCCCTCATCTGCCGGGAGCTTTGCTATCGTTGTTTCGGGGATACCTCGCCCAGGGTTTCAAGCCTTACGGAGGAGCAGAAGGCCTCTTTTCCCGCAATAATGGATGTCCTGGAAGATACTGTTGCAAAGAACGAATTTCAGCCTATCATGCTCTTGGACGGAAAGGAGCCCCGGGATTTCAGCTTTATGAACATAAAGCAGTACGGCGGCAGCCTGAGGGTGCAATCCTATCCCAGCTTCTCCCGGCTTCTTGACGCCTTTTATTCAGATAAGGAAAAAGCCGAGATAATGAGACGAAGGTCCTCCGACTTGAGCAGGGCGGCGAAAACCGCCCGGGACCGTATCCAGCGTAAACTTGCCCTGCAGAAGCAGGAGCTGCTTAAAACGGCGGAAAGGGATACCTTCAGGAAATACGGGGACCTGATTACGGCCAACATGTACAGGCTGAAAAAGGGTGACAGCATGCTTGTCACAACGGACTTTTACGAGGAAGACTGCCCGGAGATTTCCATTCCCCTCGACCCCTTAAAAACACCCCAGCAGAACGCCGCCGCCTATTACAAAAGCTACAATAAGGCAAAGGCCGCTCAGGCGCACCTGACGGAACTTATCGCCAAGGGCGAAAGGGAACTTGACTACCTGAACAGCGTTCTGGACGCCATAGAGCGGGCGGAAGGGGAGAGCGACCTTGCTGAGATCCGCCGGGAGCTTATGGACACCGGCTATATCAAGCACCAGAAAGCCGCCAAAGGCAGAAAAAGCGGCGCCGGCCCCATGAGGTTCCTATCCAGTTCAGGCATGGAAATTCTGGTGGGCAAAAGCAACCTGCAAAACGACATGCTTACCGCAAGAATTGCCCACAAGTCGGACATATGGCTCCATGCCCAGAAAATCCACGGCTCCCACGTGATTGTCCGCTGCGGCGGCAGGGATGCGGACCCCCAGACCCTTGAGGAGGCCGCCTCGCTGGCCGCGTATTTTTCCCAGGGCCGCGGCGGTGTCAAGATTCCGGTGGATTACACCCAGGTGAAATATGTAAAGAAACCGAAAGGGGCTCTTCCCGGCATGGTGATTTACACGGACTACAAAACCATATTGGCCCAGCCGGACGAGGAACTGGCCAGGCGCCTGAGGGTTAAATAAGCAAAAACAGAGGGATGGTTTTCATCCCTCTGTTTTATTTGCAGTCAAAGTTATCTGTTTTCCAATACCCTGGCCGCGCCCAGGAGCATTTCCGCCACCTGGGCCCTGGTGAGAGTCTCCTCCATTGAATTCATGCCGGCGGGGACAATATCGCAGGCGTTCAGGTTGGCCGTTGCCTGATAGGCCCACGCGGGCACGGAAGCCTCATTATACCTGTCGGCGTTTGCCACGTCGGAAATATCAATCACATTGTTGAGGATTACCGCCGACTCCGTATAGCTTATTACGTTGTTTGCGTTAAAGACGGCGCCCCTTTCAGCGTCAGTATAGCCGGTGACAACCCCCTCCATCAGGGCGGTGGACACGTAGGGCTTTACCCAGCCTGGTATCTCATCGTCGTCCATGAAGCCCGTGCTGCGGACCCCGGAAAGTATGTCGTAGTCCGCCAGCTTCATGCACATGGCCAGAAATTCCCCGCGTGTGACCTCCCGGTCCGGGTGGAAGATATACTCGCCGCCCAGGCACTCGCCTGTGAATACGCCCTTTTCAGCCAGATACAGGGCGGCGTAGTGGGCGGGATGGCTGCTCATGTCCGAATAGATGACATTTGTCTTTTGTTTTTGAATTTTAATTATTACCGTCGCTTCCTGAGAGTAGTTTCCTGCGCTGTCTATGGCCTTGTACCCGAAGTAGTCCCTGCCTTTTTTGCCGCTGTTGGGGGTGTAGATGAAGCGGCCGTCCTCCTGGAGCTCGACCCTTCCCTTTGTGGGCTTGGTGGTTATTTCAAACGTAACCGTGTCCCCATTGGGGTCAACGGCGCTGAGCCTGCCGCCAACGGAAACGCCCCTGTAGGTAACAATTTCAAGGTTTTCAGCCACCGGAGCAGAATTTTCCGTGGCAACGCCGGAAAAGGCCAGCGAAAGACAAAGCATGGCGGCCAATACCATGGAAATCAGTTTGGTATGCAGTTTCATATAGATACCTCCATAGTAAAAATATGGTACACCTTTATTCTGCTCCGTAACATGAAAAATATTCCACCGGATAAAAAATTTTGTCCACATGAACCTGCACGCCTGCAGAATTACCCAGCAAACGGGGCTTTGGCTTGCGTATCGCTAGAAAAAAGTGTATAATGATTATCTATTAAGTCCGTAAAGGAAGTGTAAAGTGATGGATAAAATAGAAATGCTCAGGCAGATGATAGCTGAAAGCGACAACATAGTCTTTTTCGGCGGTGCTGGCGTCTCTACGGAGAGCGGCATACCTGACTTCCGCAGTGTCGACGGACTTTACAATCAAAAATACGACTACCCGCCGGAGACCATACTCAGCCACAGCTTTTTTGAGTCTCATCCCGACATATTTTACAAATTCCACAGGGAGAAGCTCGTAATTAAAAAAGATGTGAAGCCCAATCAGGCCCATATACGCCTGGCTGAGCTGGAGAGAGAGGGCAAGCTGAAGGCGATAATCACCCAGAACATTGACGGCCTGCACCAGATGGCAGGCAGCAAAAACGTTATAGAGCTCCACGGCACTATCCACCGCTGCTACTGCGCCAAATGCAGGAAGGAATATCCCGAGGAGTACATCAATACGGGCACCGGGGTTCCCAGATGCAGCTGCGGCGGCGTTGTAAGGCCTGACGTGGTGCTCTACGAGGAGAGCCTGGATTCTAATTTGCTGATGAAGGCCATAAATTATATACGAAAAGCGGATGTGTTCATTGTGGGTGGGACATCCCTTGTGGTCTATCCGGCGGCAGGACTTGTCAATTATTACGACGGGGACAAGCTGGTGCTCATCAACCGTGACGCCACCAGCCACGACAGATACGCCCGGCTGGTGATACGTGAAAAAATCGGCGAGGTATTCTCCAAAGTATAGCCTGCGCTTCAAGGATGGTTGTGAATGCGAACTGAAGTATTGGGCGTCGGTTTTGACAGCCTGACAATGGAAGAGGCGGTGGACAGGGCTTTTTCCATAATCAAAGAGGGCAGAGGGAGCAAAGCGGCCTATGTGGTTACTCCCAACCCGGAAATCGTCTGGCTCTGCCGGTCTGAGCCGGAGCTTAAAAGCGCAATTGACGGTGCCGCCCTTGTCCTTCCCGACGGAATAGGAATAATCCACGGCGCCAGAATTCTGGGCACTCCCCTTAAGAAAAAGGTATCGGGCATAGACTTTGTCCAGGCGCTGATGGGCCGCATGGCAGCAGAGGGCATGTCCGTTTTTCTTCTCGGAGCTAAGGAGGGGGTAGCCCGGCAGGCGGCGAAGCGGCTGAAGGAGCTCTTTCCCGGCCTGGTGATAGCCGGCACCCACCACGGTTATTTTTCGGATGACGAGCCCATAATTAATATTATTAACGAGGCAAGGCCAGACTTGCTCTTGGTCTGCCTGGGCGCGCCGAAGCAGGAATACTGGATGAGAAACAACGCCGGAAAGCTGAAGGTAGGTCTCATGGCCGGCCTGGGCGGGACTCTGGACGTATTTGCCGGCAAGGTCAGGCGGGCGCCTGATTCCTGGCAGAAGCTGGGCCTGGAGTGGCTTTACCGGTTGATACAGGAGCCCCGGAGAATAAAACGCATGATTAAGCTGCCACTTTTCATAATTGCCGTGGCAGGGCAGAGAGTAGGACGGAGAAAAAATGCAGGGTAAACTAATCGTTCTTGAGGGGATTGACGGCAGCGGTAAATCCACCCAGTACAGGCTTCTTTGCGACAGGCTGCTCAGGGAAAACGTGGATTTTCGTAACATCATTTTCCCCAGATACGACAAGGAGTCTTCCGCGCTGCTGCGCATGTATCTCAACGGGGAGTTTGGAAAAAAGCCTTCCGACGTGAGCCCATATGCCGCTTCAACCTTTTTTGCGGTGGACAGGTACGCCTCCTACAAAACCGACTGGGGGAGCTATTATAATGAAGGCGGCCTGGTACTTTCAGACCGCTATACTACCTCCAACGCCGTCCACCAGGGTTCAAAGGTCCCGCCAAGCGAACTTTCATCCTTTCTGGACTGGCTGTATGATTTTGAATTCCGTCTCCTGGAACTTCCGAGGCCGGATCTCGTCATTTATATGGACGTGGACATTGAAACCGCCCTTTCAATGATGGCCCTTCGCCAGTACGAGGCAAATACCAAGGGCGATATTCATGAAAGCGATATAAATTACCTTAAAAGCTGCCTTATGGCCGGCTCCTTTGCCGCGGATTACTACGGATGGAAGCGCATAAACTGCATTTCCGGCAGCGGCATGCGCATGGCGGAGGATATACATGAGGAAATTTACAAGGCAATAATGGAGGTGCTGTAAATGGTATTCATTATCCTTGGCGACGGTTTTGAGGAAATGGAAGCAGTTGCCCCCGGCGATATTCTGCGGAGGGGCGGAGTACAGGTAAAATATGTGGGCGTAAACGGTCCCCAGGTGCGGGGCGCCCATGACATCACGGTATCCGCCGATATTGTCATGGATACTTCTTTAAAATTCACCAGCGAAGACCTTATAGTAATACCCGGCGGGCTTGGCGGGGTTGAGACCATTGAAAACAGCCGCCTGGCCATGTCGGTTTTGAAAAACGCCGCGGAGGCTGGGGCAAAGTTTGCCGCCATCTGCGCGGGTCCAAGGGTGCTGTCAAGGCTTGGTCTCCTGGAGGGACGCAGCTTTACCTGCTACCCGGGGATGGAGGGCCAGATGAAAGGCGGCAAATACCTGGGCGATAAGGCGGCGGTGACTGACAACGGCGTTATTACCGGCCGGGCCCCCGGCGCAGCCATTGATTTCGGGCTTGCCCTGCTGGAGGCTGTAAAGGGCAGCCGCATTGCCGCGCAGGTGCGGGATGAACTCGTATATGGCTGATAAGGCTGCCCTGAGAACTGCCTTCCGCCGCAGGCTCGCGGGTTTGGAGGAGTCCTACATTTCCTCCAGCAACCGTGAGATTTGCAGCAGGGTAATTTCCCTGCCGGAGCTGCTTTCGGCGGAACGCGTCTTCGCCTATTACAGCGTGGGCAGGGAAGTGGACACCCACGAGATTATCCGGCTCTGCAGGGCCATGGGAAAGCCCGTGGCCCTGCCGGTGGTGCTCGGCGGCGGAATAATGGAATACGCCCTCTTTGACGACACCAACCTCGTCCACGGTTCACTAAACATTCCCCAGCCGGGCCGAAATTCGGAAAGGGTTTTTCCCGGCGCAGGGGACATTATCCTGGTGCCGGCCCTTGGTTATGATATGGACGGCTACCGACTGGGGCAGGGGGGCGGGTATTACGACCGCTTCCTTGCCAATTGTGATGCATTTACCGTGGGCCTGTGCCGTGAGGCAATGCTGTCCGACAGATTGCCACTTGAAGAGCACGACATGCCCGTAAAATGCATTGTGACGGAAAAAAGAATAATGAGGCTCCCGCAGGAGCCTCAAGCAGAGGAGTAAGGCTACTTCTTTCTAATTCTCACAACTTCTGCTGGCAAATTTAGCAGCACTCTCTGGAGTTGAATCCGCAGGGTCCTGCACAGCAGAACAGGAGAATGAGGATGATTATAATCCAGAGGCAGCTAGTACCATTATTGTTATTGCAGAACATCTTCTATTCCCTTTCTCCGCGCAAATGTTGTTCGTAGTCTCTCACCCCGCGCGGTGGGTGACTCTAACACTTGAGTTGTCTTGGTGTTTATTGTACATGGTGATAAGGCGCCTTACCGACCCGTCTGTGCCATAATATGCTCAATTGCTTCATGTCGTTACTAAACTCAGACCAAGATTAAGGAGTATATCAATGTCCGAAAGAAATAATTATTGGAAAGATTTTTACCCCCAGGGTGATGCCGACGAAAAAGGCAACAAAAGCGGTTTCGGCCCCTTGGATTGGGTCAAATCCAGGTTTCGCTCGGAGCAAAATCCCCCGGAAGCACTGGAAAAGAAGGAGCCTGAGCCGCCATATGTGCTCAGGCCCGGGGAGATGCTGGTGAGCGAGTCTGAATTGGACAACGAGGATTTTGACGACGGGCTGGAAGAGCGGGACTATTACCCCATCCGTTTCCGCCGGGACGGCCGTACAGGTTGCCTGGGTGGCCTTATGTATGCCGTTTTCGTAATAAGCGTCAGTATAATTCTGGCCTGCGTGGGCTGGATAGCCGCCACCGACGTGTTGGCGCTTAACAAACCTGACCATACCGCCACCATCACTATTCCTAAAGATGTAATGTCAACAGATGTTAACGATGAAGGCAAGAAAATTAAAATTGTGGATATTGATTATGTGGCCGACCAGCTTAAGAATTCCGGAATAATTGAGTACAAATTCCTGTTTAAGCTGTATTCGAAGATTTCAAAGGCTGCGGAAAAAATCGACCCGGGCACTTACGAGCTGAGCACACAGTACGACTACAGGGCCCTGGTTAAAAAAATGCAGGTGGGAAGCGGTGCCCAGGTGGGAATCACCATCACCTTCCCGGAGGGCTATACCATGGCGCAGATATTCGAAAAACTGGAGGAAAACGACATCTGCTCTGTGGATGACCTCTATGAAGCCGCCGCCAGCTATAAGTACAGCTACAGCTTCCTAGAGGGTGTGGAGCCCGGCGAAGCCAGCCGCCTGGAAGGCTATCTTTTCCCTGATACCTACGAGTTTTATCAGGGTATGCAGGCCAGCAGCGCCATCAACAAGTTCCTTGAAAACTTCCACTACAAGCTCACCGCCGACATATACGTCCAGGCGGAAAACCTCGGCCTTACCCTGCGCGAGGTCGTCACAGTGGCGTCCATGATAGAAAAGGAAGCGGCCAACGACGAGGAACGGCCGATCATAGCCTCCGTTATTTACAACAGGCTTAAGGCAGGCATGCTGCTGCAGATAGACGCCACCGTCCAGTATGCCCTGCCCGAGCGCAAGGCGGTGCTGACGGAGGAAGACCTAGCCATTGACAGTCCGTACAACACATATTTGTACACCGGGCTGCCTCCGGGACCTATAGCAAATCCCGGCCTGGCCTCCATAAACGCGGCGCTTAAGCCCGCTTCCACCCAGTATTATTACTACGCCCTCGATACGGCCACCGGCACCCACCGGTTCTTCAGAACTCTGGCCGAACACGAGGCCTTCGTTCAAACTCAGAATTACGGAGACTAATACTTCAACAGCAAAGCATCGGATGGGTTTCATCCGATGCTTTTTTGTAATTTATTACATTATTCTTATAAAAATATCACAAAAAATACAAATAAATTCAAGAATGTTTGTGCTATTATATAGATGCCATTTAATTGGTAAATATATGAAAGGGGAGTTTGTATGCTATTGGCAAAAATTAAGCGCATTCTTGCTCTTACACTTGCGTTTGCCCTGCTGCTCGCCTTGGGCGTTTGGGCGGATGAGGCCCCGCCCGGAGGACCTCCAGGAGGACCTGGCGGCGGACCCCCCGGCGGGCCTGGTGGTCCCGGCGGCCCAGGCGGTCCTCCGCAGACCCCGGTGCTGCAGTTCAGCACTGACTTTGTGGATTACGACGAAATTGAGCATAAGGATGCAGTCGGACTTCTCGTAAAACTCGGGCTTATCAACGGCTACCTTGAAGACGACGGCAAATCCTATTCGTTCAGAGCAAACAACACCCTCAACAGGGCCGAGATGGCGAAGCTGATTTCCCTGGCTGTAACCCTGGCCAGCGGCGAGCCCATTGAGCCTGCGCAGATGCCCAGCTTTTCCGATATTGGCGGGCATTGGGCGGCCCACTACATTCAATTCGGGCACGCCAAGAAATACATAGACGGCGTTGGGGGCGGACTGTTTAATCCCTCCGGCACCGTTACCGGTTATGAGACGGTCAAGATGCTCCTGGCTGCAATGGGTCACATGGGACTCACAGGAGCCGACTGGAAATCCAAGGTGGACATGGTTATTTCCGACCTGGCCGCAGGGGAAGTCTTCCTGCTGGACAATCTGGACGGAATTGACCTGAATGAGCCCGTCAGCCGTGACGACGCCGTTCAGCTCATTTACAACGCCCTCTGCAGCAAGCATGGCGGAGCCCTGCCGAAAGTTCAGGTAATTAATGAAGACACCAGGCTTTCCAGCTTCAAATACGCTGAAAACAGCCTGGTAGTGGCCCCTGAAAAGAAAATGCTGACCGCCATAATCGGCGGCAAGGAAGCAAGCCTTGAGCCCGGTAAAACATACTCCAATGTGGAAATCCGCGTAACCGATTATATCGGGCAAATTGGCAGCTTCGGCGGAGGGGATCCCGAAGACTACGATTACCGCACCGCACTTTATATTGACGAGACCGGTATCGTGACCGCAAAATCCGTCACCTCTGCCATCAAGGGCGGAAGCTACAGCGCCAAAGAGGCAAACGGCATCACAATCGACTCTACCAGCGACAACTTCAGCGGAATCATGCTCAACGGTAAGGTCGATTACACAATTAAGAATTCCACATTCAATTTCCTCAGCAAGAGCGATGGAAGCAAAGTAAACGACTTTTCCGGCTTCGGCGCGGTCGTATCCGCCTTCAACAATGCGAAGGTCCTGATTGAAAACAGCAAAATCACAACTGAAGGCGTGGCCCGTCCCGCGCTCTTTGTGGACGAGTATGCCAAGGCCATGATTAAGGACTCCGAGATAAGGGTCATGGGCGGAACCCTGTACGAGGGCTACCAAAACACCGCTGACCAGTCCAAGATGGTGGCGCCTCCCTGGGTGCTGGGCATCACCGGCAATTCCAGAGGCACGAACATGATGGGCAACCTGCCGACCACGGCGGTGGTTGGCTCCAAGGTGTACGCCAATCAGTGGGGCGTCCTGTCCACCGACTCCGGCACCGACATGCTCCTCACTGTTATCAACTCCGATTTGACCCTGCTGGGCCAAAACCTCAGCGAAATTGACGCGAAGAACCCCTTCAGCAAGAATTACGGCTCTGGTTACGGCACCTACATTATAGGCGACGCTCAGGAGTACTTCTACGGTGTCACCTTCAATGTGGGTTCCTACGCCTCCATACTCACCGGAGGTAAGGCAGTATACGGTGCTTCCGAGGCCGGAAAGACCTACGAAATCCGTCCGCTGATACGCATCCCCAACGGCAAGACCAAGACAGACTTTATGGGCAATGTAATTGATGACTACGATGTGGCGTTTGGCGACGAAGTTGCCTTCACCTACACCGTCAAGGAAAGCCGCAATACAGTGATTAATTCCGACGTCTTCGGATTCATGGCCCACAACAGCGGCGAATTGGTAATCACCGACGGCACCGAGGTCAACTCAAACTACGCTACCTTCCTGCTCAAGGCCGGTACCGTAAACCTGACGGTTGACGACGGGGCCAAGCTCAACACCAAGAACGGCATCATCCTCCAGATGATTGACAACGACGACTCCCTTGTGGGCGCCACCTTCCCGCCCGGCGCGGCCGGACCGGTCTTCAACACGGAGTATAAGGAAGCCGAAGGCTGGGCCAAGGGCAAGGAAGGCGAGACCGTAGACAGCGGCGAGAAGGTCACCTTCAATGCCGAGAACGTCACCCTCAAGGGCGACTTCTACAACGGCACAGGTAACTACTTTGTCCAGGGCATGGGCGGCGGCGGCTCCTATGCGGGCGATGAGCTCATCATCAGCCTGGGCCAGGGCGCAAAACTTGACGGCGCCATCAGCTCCGCCGCAGTAATGCATGTGGACGAAAACGGCAAACAGAACACCTACTTCACAATAAATGAGTATTACTATCTGGGCCATGTTGCCAATACGCCCTACTTCAACGGCGCTAACAAGGTCACCGTTGTCCTTAAGGCCGGTGCCGTCTGGAACGTCACCGGCAACGGCATAATCACAAGCCTCACCGTTGGCGAGGGCTGCACCTTCAACGGCGTTGCCAAAATCAATGGCCAGGTCATAGACATAGTACCCGGCCAGACCTACACCGGAATTATCGAAATCTCTCCCAAATAAACTTCAGCTAAAAAAATACTGCCGGCCAAATGGCCGGCAGTATTTTTTGAGCCTGATGTCAAAAATTATTTGAACAGTCCTTCTGCAGGCGTGTACTCAAGGCCTTGGGCGTCGGCTGCGCCCTTAACGGTCAGATAACCTTTATATGTATTCAGGCCTTTCATAAGGGCGGGATCAGACTTCATGGCCGCCTCGGCGCCCATATTGGCGATTTTAAGCGCGTAGGGAAGCGTGGCGTTGGTCAAAGCGATTGTGGCGGTGCGGGGAACAGCTCCGGGCATATTGGCAACGGAATAGTGCACCACGCCGTACTTTACAAAATACGGGTTTTCATGAGTGGTAATCCTGTCCATGGTCTCTATAGTGCCGCCCTGGTCAATAGCCACGTCAATCAATACGCTGCCGGGTTTCATTGTTTTAACCATTTCCTCCGTCACCAGCTTGGGCGTCCGGGCGCCGGGAATAAGCACGCAGCCGATGACAAGGTCCGCCTCCCGTACCGACTTGGCTATATTGAAGCTGTTGGACACGAGGGTCTGAATGCGGCTGCCAAAAATATCGTCAAGATAGGCCAGCCTTGCGGTGGATATATCAATAACCGTAACATCCGCGCCCATTCCAATGGCAATTTTAACGGCGCTGGTACCCACGTTTCCGCCGCCCAGCACGACTACTTTGCCCTTTTCAACGCCGGTAACTCCGCCCAGGAGTATTCCGCGGCCGTTATTCGTGGCTTCCAGCAAATGGGCGCCAACCTGCACGGCCATGCGACCTGCAATTTCACTCATGGGGCTAAGCAGGGGCAGCTGCCCATTGGCGGTCTGTACCGTTTCATAAGCTATACCTATGACTTTTTTCTTCAAAAGGGCCTGGGTCTGCTTGGGGTCTGGAGCAAGGTGCAGATAGGTGAAAATTATCTGGTTTTCCCGGAGCAGGTCATATTCCGGTTCCAGCGGCTCCTTTACCTTGATTATCATGTCGGAGCGCTCAAATACGTCCTTTGCGGTGGGCAGAATCTTTGCACCTACTGCAGTGTACTCCTCGTCAGGAAAGCCGCTGCCAAGTCCGGCAGACTGCTCAATGTACACCGTATGACCGGCCTTTACAAGGGCGTCAGCTCCGGCAGGCGTCAAACCTACGCGCTTTTCCTGAGCTTTAATTTCCTTAGGGCAACCGATGATCATTAAATTACCTCCTATGTACATAAAACCAAAAATGTAAAAGTGATAAAATGCAGAAATATTGTATTCTTTTTTTCGTTAAAAGTCAACAAAAGCAGATATGATATAAAAATATACAACTTCTTGACTTTTTTTGTCATAGCTATTAAAATATCCAATATTCTGGGCAATAATTTAGTTGTAGATATGATGAAAACACAGCCCATTTTTATCAAAAAATCCACCTTATCATCACTTCTGGCATGATAAGTCTAATGTACCGTTAAACTTTATATGCTTTGCCGCAGTCAGGCGGCAGGAATGGGGTCAAAGAGATATGAAAAAGTATGGATTAAACGAACTTAGAGAAATGTTCCTGTCATTCTTTGAGAGCAAGGGCCATTTGCGGCTGCCCAGCTTTTCGCTAATACCCAAGAATGACAAATCGCTACTGCTCATAAATTCTGGCATGGCGCCTATGAAACCCTGGTTCACGGGGGAGCAGGAACCTCCCAGAAAGCGTGTGTGCACCTGTCAGAAGTGCATCAGGACCGGAGACATTGAGAACATAGGCCATACCGCAAGGCACGCAACATATTTTGAAATGCTTGGAAACTTCTCCTTTGGAGATTATTTCAAAAAAGAGGCTATAGAGTGGTGCTGGGAGTTTCTCACCCAGGTGCTGGGGCTTGACCCGGACAGGCTTTATCCTTCAGTCTATTATGAGGACGACGAAGCTTTTGAAATCTGGGAGAAGGTAATCGGCATAGCGCCCGAGCGCATTTTCCGCTTCGGCAGGGAAAGCAACTTCTGGGACCACGGCAGCGGCCCCTGCGGCCCCTGCTCCGAGGTCTACTACGACCGGGGCCCCAAGTACGGCTGCGGTGAGCCTGACTGCACGGTGGGCTGCGACTGCGACCGCTATGTGGAAGTCTGGAACAATGTCTTCTCCCAGTTCAACAACGACGGCAACAACAACTACACCGAGCTTGTCCAGAAGAACATCGACACAGGCATGGGCTTGGAGCGCCTTGCCATGGTCTGTCAGGATGTGGACAGCATCTTTGACGTGGACACAGTAATGAGCATCACCAACAAGGTATCCGAGATTACCGGCGTCACCTACGGCCAGAGCAGGGAAAAGGACGTATCCCTCAGAGTCATAACCGACCATATCCGCAGCGCCACAATGATGATTTGCGACGGCGTTCTGCCTTCCAATGAAGGAAGGGGATACGTGCTGCGCCGGCTGCTCCGCAGGGCCGCCCGTCATGGAAGGCTCCTGGGCACAAACGAGCCTTTCCTGAGCGAAGTAGCCGCCACCGTCATTGCAGAAAACGCGCAGCCCTATCCTGATTTGGTCGAGAAAAAAGACTATATCATGCGTGTAATCAAACTGGAAGAGGAGAACTTTGCCAAGACCATTGACGGCGGCATGAGAATCCTCAACGACCTTATCTCGGAGCACGTTGCAAAGGGCGAAAACCTGTTTTCCGGCTCCGACGCCTTCAGGCTTTATGACACTTACGGTTTCCCGATAGACCTCACCGTTGAAATAGTCGAAGAGGCCGGTCTTAAAGTGGACAGGGACGCTTTTGACCAGCTTATGGAGCAGCAGCGTGAGCGGGCCAGGGCCGCCAGGGCCGCCATGGGCGACCTGGCCTGGGCCAGCTCCGACCTGGGTCTTGACCTTATGCCCACCCAGTTTACAGGCTATGAAAAGTTCGAGGATACTGGCAAAATACTTGCCATCATCTCCGACGGCGAGCTTTGCTCATCCGTCCGCGAGGGGATTGAGGCCATCCTCGTCCTGGATAAGACGCCGTTTTATGCGGAGGCGGGCGGCCAGGTGGCCGATACCGGCAAAATCTTTGCCGGCAACAACATTTTCGAGGTTAACTCGGTGCATAAGGACAGCGGAGATAAGTATTATCTCCACCATGGAAAGATGCTCTCCGGTACGCTTTCCGTGGACGATGCGGTGACGGCCTCAATTGACGCCGACCGCCGCAGGGCAATAATGCGCGCCCACAGCTGCACGCACCTGCTGCACAAGGCGCTGCGCACCGTTCTGGGCACGCATGTGGAGCAGGCCGGCTCCCTGGTGACCCCGGATTCCATTCGCTTCGACTTCACGCACTTCTCCGCACTGACACCGGAGGAAATTGAAAAAATTGATTCCATAGTAAACGACGCCATTTTGGCGGGAATGGATATAACCATTACGGAAACAGGCCTTGAAAAAGCCAAGGAAATGGGCGCCATGGCCCTCTTCGGAGAAAAATACGGCGATACAGTCTGCGTTGTAAAAATGGGCGACTTCTCCATTGAGCTTTGCGGCGGCACTCATCTGGACAACACCGCCAAGGTGGGATGCTACCACACCGTATCGGAGTTTTCCGTTGCCTCCGGTGTCCGCCGTATCGAGGCCGTCGTGGGCAAGGGCGTCCTGGCGCTCCTGTCCCAGGCCAACAGCCTGATAAACCAGGTGGCCGCCACCCTTAAATCCAACCCCGCGGAGCTGGCTCAAAAGGCCGAACAGCTGGTTCACGAGCAGAGGGAATCCCGCAGGCTTATAGAAAAACTCCGCAGCGGCCAGCTCAGGGCGGATGCGGAACGCCTGTTCTCCGAAGCCAATGCCATCGGAGGCCTTAAAGTCGTCGCCGGCCGGGTTTCCAACGCCACCGTGGACGACCTGCGCACCATGGGCGACTTCCTGAGGGATAAGGACGAAAACATTGTAGCCGTGCTGGCCGCCGTCAATAACGGGAAAATTACCTTCCTGGCCACCTGTGGAAAGAACGCCATAGCCAGGGATATTAAGGCCGGCAACCTGATTAAGCATGTGACCGCCCTTACCGGAGGCTCCGGCGGCGGTAAGCCGGACACCGCCATGGGCGGCGGCAAGGTCGAAAGACAGCTTGACAAGGCTTTTGGGGCAGTGTACGATTATATTACTGAAAATGTAAAGGGGTAATTAAAATGTCTGACTGCATTTTCTGTAAGATAGCTGCGGGAGAAATACCCTCGAGCTGCCTCTATGACGGCGAAGGCGTATACGCCTTTAAGGATATCAACCCTCAGGCTCCCGTTCATTTTCTGGTAATCCCCAAGGAGCATATCGGCTCCACGGCGGAGATTACCCCGGAGAATTCTCAAATCATCGCCAAGTGCTTTGAAGTAATTGCCTCCCTGGCTAAGTCCCAGGGGCTTAAAAACGGTTTCCGCGTCATCAACAACTGTGGAAGCGACGGCGGTCAAACCGTGCCTCACCTTCACTTCCACGTTTTGGCCGGGAAAAAATTAGGCGAGAAATTAGTTTAAATCATCGGCAAATCAGAATCGGGCGACCTGTATGGCCGCCCGAAGCTGTTTTGTCATAATAAAATGGCATACTAAATCACTTTCCATGTTCAGCTAATTATGAGGTGGTTTTATGCAGGAGCGCCGCTTTGCACTTTACAGGACAGCATGCCAAAAAACTTCCCGGGGCGCTGGCGGCATGCGTAAGCTGGCGACTGCCGCCCTGGGGTATTCCGGAGCCGTTTATGCCGCCCAGTATGTGATTCCCAGACAGTGGCAGCCATATGCGGCGGCTGTTTTCGCCGTGCTTTCCCTCATCTCACTGATATTAAAAGGGGACCTGCGGCTTCGGGCACTGCTGATTGCCGTTTCCGCAGCCATAGGTTTTGCCTGGAGCTGGGGGCACTACCGGCTTGTGATAGAGCCTGCCGAGGAGCTGGCCGGTCAGGAAATGACCATTACCGCCAGGGTGCTGGATTATGCTGTCCACGGTCAGGGAAGCGACTATATCTTCGTCAAGCCTATAGGGCAGGACTCGCCCGGCGTAAAAACCGCAATTTATACATTCGACTCATCCTTCCCTGAGCTGACCCCCGGGGATATAATAACTGCCCCTGTGAAGATTGCCTCAGCCGTAACCCGATACGGGGACGAGACAAACATGTACACTTCCCGGGGCATATTCGCGCTGGCCTACCTCAAGGGCGATGTAGAGGTAACAGGGCGCTGGCGCCTGTCCTTCCTGTACTTTCCCAAGCAAATTGCCCAGACGGTGAAAAGGCAAAGCGAGCTTCGCTTCCCCTCGGATGTATCGGCCCTAATGAAAGCCCTGCTGACGGGGGACACCACCGGGCTTTCCGGAGACCGCAGGCTCTACTCCGCCATGGGAACTACGGGTGTAATGCACGCGGTGGCCATATCCGGCACAAATGTGGCCTACATTGTTGGCTTCGTGCGCCGTATTACCGGCAGGAGAAGGCGCACCGCTTTTATATGCATACCCCTAATAATTGTCTACATATTCATGTCCGGCGGCAGCCCTTCCGTAGTCAGGGCGGGTTTCATGCAGATTCTGCTGCTTATAGCGCCCCTGCTGAGGAGGGAAAACGACGAAATAACCTCCATGTCCGCGGTTTTGGCCCTGCTCCTTCTGATAAACCCCTCCTCCGCCGCCAGCGTGGGGCTCCAGCTTTCCTTTGCCGCCATGGCGGGCGTGCTTGCAATAACGCCGAGGGTATATAAGTCCCTGTGGGCATGGGCCGAAAAATCCAGGCTGTCGGGCAACAAATATGTTCCTAAGCCCCTCCGCTGGGTTATAAACAGCTTTTCAAGCACCATAGGCGCAATTGCCTTTTCTACGCCGCTGGTGGCCGTGCATTTTTCGTATGTCTCCCTTTACGGCGTCCTAACCAACATGCTCTGCCTTTTTGCAATGTCCTGGTGTTTCGTGCTGGGGTATCTGATTTGTCTGGCAGGCATGATATGGGGCGGCCTGGCAAATGTTTTGGGATGGGTAATCGCCTGGCTGCTGCGCTATGTAATAGTCCTTGTGAAGTTTATTGCCGGTCTGCCCTTTGCGACCGCCTATACCGTCAATCCCCTTGTTGCCTGGTGGCTTGTGTTGGTTTATATAATTTTTGCTGTTTCCTACGCCCTCAAGGGGAAGAAGCCCTTACGTCCGGTGCTGCCCGTATGCCTGTCCGTCATGGCGCTATGCGGGACCATATTCTTCTCTATGGTCTTTCTGGATACCGGAAAAGGCATGTTCACCGCCATAGACGTGGGACAGGGCCAGTGCATAGCCATTATATCCAAGACCGGCACCGTTGTCGTGGACTGCGGCGGAACGGGCACCAACCGAAACGCCGGCGACACCGCGGCGGATTATTTGCTGGGGCAGGGGAGAGGCCGTATCGACCTTTTGGTTCTGACCCACTTCCATAAAGACCACGCCGGAGGAGTCGAGGCCCTGTTTTCAAGGCTGGATGTAAGGCGCATTGCCCTGTCAATTGACATGAGCGACGATGACGGGCTGCGCGACAAAATATTGGAGCTGGCAAGAACCAGCGGCACAGAAATCATTTATGTCACGGAAAACCTTGAAGTGGCTGTTGGCGGAATAACCCTAAAGCTTTTCGCCCCTCTGGGTTCAACGGATTCCAATGAACGGGGCATAATCGTCATGGCCTCCATCGGGGACTTCGACGCCCTTATCACGGGGGATGTGAACGCCACCGTGGAGCGAAAGCTCCTGTCTCTTGCCGATCTCCCGGACACAGAGCTTCTTATAGTGGGACACCACGGCTCGCGCTATTCCACTTCACAGGAGCTGCTGGATGCGGCCACCCCGGAATCTGCTATAATATCCGTAGGCTACAATAGTTATGGACACCCCACCTCCCAGGTGCTAAATCGCCTGGATGACGTGGGTATTGATATTTACCGCACGGACCTGATGGGTAATATTAGTATAAGGCTGAATTAGGTGCTTAAGATGGCAAAAAGTGCGACTATAGATTACAATGCCCTCTTGCGGGAATTAAAAGCCAAGGGGCCGGAAAACCTGTACCTCCTCTGGGGCGAGGAGGATTATCTCCGCGAGCAGTTTTTGCTGGAGATAAAAAAGCTCTGCCTCCCGGAAGGGGCAGAGGAATTCAACTATAAGCGCTTTGACGGCCCGGCTGTGGATATGAAAAGCCTGTCGGACGCTGTGGACAGCCTCCCATTTTTCTCCGACCGTACCCTCATCGAGGTTCGGGACTACGACATAAACAAATGCCGGGACGCCGATCTGAAAGTATTGAAGGAAATCATAGGGGATTTGCCGGGTTACTGTACCCTTGTTTTCGTGCTGGGGCCTGATTATGAGCCGGATGGCCGGCTGTCAGCCTATAAAACCATTAAAGAGCACGGGAGGGTCATACAGTTTACCTCCCAGAGCACAAGCCAGCTTGTCAAATGGCTCAGCCGCCGTTTCGAGGCCCTGGGCAAGACCATTAGCAGGGAGAACGCCGAGTATCTGATATTCATTTCCGGCAGCCTCATGAACCGCCTTATACCGGAGGTAGAAAAATTGTCCGCATATGCCAAATCCAATGCAATAACCCGGGAGGATATTAACGCCGTTGCCCAGAGGATACCTGAGGCAAATGTATTTGAGATGACGGACCGCTTGGCCGCCCGGGATTTCGACGGCGCCGCGGCAATCCTGGCGGATCTGCTGGCCTCCAGGGAGGCTCCCATAAAGCTGCTGGCAATAATAGGCCAGCAGATGCGAAACCTCTACGCCGCCAGGCTCGCCATTGACAGCGGCCTGGGCAAGAGCTACGTCATGGAAACCTGCGGGCTGAAGTACGACTTCATGGCCAAAAGGCTGCTGTCCAGCGCCGGCGGCTTCACGCTGGACAGGCTCGCCCGGGCGGTGGAGCTTTGCACCGAAACAGACTACAAAATGAAAAGCAGCAGCGCCGATGACGAGGCACTGCTGAAAAATTTGCTCCTGCAGCTGGCTCTGGGTGACAGCCTATGATTAAGGTAAGAGAAGTCATAGTTGTTGAGGGCCGTTACGATAAAAATACCCTCAGCCAAATTGTGGACGCCACCATAATCGAAACCGAGGGCTTCGGCATCTTTTCCAATAGGGAAAAGCTGGAGCTTCTCCGCCGCATAGCCGACGCCCGGGGACTTATCATACTTACGGACAGCGACGGGGCAGGTTTTGTCATCCGCAATTATCTGAAGGGGGCCATTGACCCCTCCAAGGTAAAGCATGCCTATATCCCCGACATAGAAGGCCGGGAAAAACGAAAAAGCTCCCTATCAAAAGAGGGGAAGCTGGGGGTAGAAGGCATGAGGCCGGAGGTCATTATAGAGGCGCTTCGCAGGGCTGGAGCCACCATGAGCGAGAAACAGCCGGAGAAAAGCCCGGACCAGATAACGAAGGCGGACCTTTATGCCGTTGGGCTTTCGGGAAAGCCGGGCAGCGAAGAAAAACGGCGCAGGCTAATAAAAATGCTTGACCTGCCGGAGAAACTGTCCGCCAACGCACTTCTGGATGTGCTGAACGCCATCATGAGCCGCGAGGATTTTTTTAAAAAGCTGGATGAGGTTTTTAGGCAGCCGGAATAGCCCTATTCCGCCTGTTCCTCAAGGCATACGGTGCCTATTGCGGCAACAAGGAGCAGTCCCGCCGGGGCGGTGGCCAGTTCCCTGGCGCAAAGATACAGGTAATATGTATCAATGGAGACCGGGCCTATTTCTATGAGTATCACAAAAGCACAAAAAACCATTGTGCAGCTTAGCATTAAAGTGCCCCTGAGAGCGCCCCAGGCCGGATTGCACATGTTCAGAATTCTATGTAACAGCTTGCGCAGGACCATATTTTCACCTCAAAGGCTATTGTATACTTTTTGAAGCTCCTGCTTCAAGGGCAAATACTTTCCATTTTGCTTCCGTATCCCGGTTTAACGGAGTAACCCCGAATTTTTATATGGCAAGATGTTGTGTTTTGTGTTATTATTAGAATTGTTATATTGTGTTACTGGGGGAATAGCAATATGAAATGCCCATTTTGCGGCTACTCCGAAAGCAAGGTCGTGGACTCACGCCCTGCGGATGAAGGGGCCACAATTCGTCGCCGCCGCGAATGCCTCTCCTGCCAAAAGAGGTTTACAACATATGAAATCATGGAGCGCTTGCCTCTGGTGGTAATCAAGCGCGACGGAAGCCGCCAGACCTTTGACAAAATGAAACTGCTAAACGGCATGCTCAGGGCGTGTGAAAAAAGGCCTGTGCCTATACAGGAAATTGAAAATATCGCCAACGAAATTGAACAGGAACTGCAAAACTCACTTGAGCGGGAGATAACGTCCACAAAAATCGGCGAGCTTGTTATGAAACGTCTTAAGAATGTGGACGAAGTGGCCTATGTGCGTTTCGCTTCCGTTTATCGCCAGTTTAAGGATATAAACACCTTCATGGAGGAGCTAAACAAGCTGCTTGGGGATAAAAAATAATTATACCCGTTCGCAAGCACGCCTTCGCTTGCTAGGTGACTTTGTCGTGCCTTGACCAAACATACAGCCTTTTTAATCCATAGTCATAAAGCCGAAAATGAGGAAGCGCCTCAATCGAGACACTTCCTATCTTGAATTAAAAACACCTTTCCTGTTCATTATAGGTTTAGTATTTTTGATATTAAAAGCGGCCTTATTCTCAGGCCGCTTTTAATGCGCTTTTTAATCGTGCGTGGGCCTTGGGCTGGCTTGAGGCATTATAAAAAACATGGGTATGACCATGCTGCTTGTCGGTTTATTTGTGTATTATGAAGATTTATTGTCCGGGGCACCACCATCCGCCGGCTTATCAGGGTTCTCAGGGACGCGGGCGCCAAAGAGGTGCATGTCCGCGTTTCAGCGCCGCCTTTCCTCAATCCCTGCTGGTATGGCACGGACATTGACTCCAGGGACGACCTGATTGCCTGCCGGTCCACAGTGAAGGAAATTGCCGAAGAAATCGGCGCGGACAGCCTGGGCTACTTGAGCGTTGAGCATGTGAAAATGCTCGCCAGGCGACGCCCCCGAAACCTGCTGCACGGCCTGCTTTACCGGCGAATACCCAACGGAGGTGCCCAGCCGGACGCGCAAAAACCGGTTTGAACAGAAAACCGGCGAAAACACGGGCCAGTAATTTAGAATATTAACTTGAAGGTGCCTTCAATATGGGGAACGATTTATTCTCATTTTTTCAAAACGGCAAATGCCTGAGACTGCACGATTTTTCGTGCTTTCCCGGGCATTATTGTTTATTTATGTAGCACACGTTTTGAGATTGTATTCAGGCGCCGCTACGGCATATTATAGAAAAATATATATTTTCCAATGCTTATTGACAGTTAATTTGTATATTATGAAGATTGACATATTTTCCTTTCGCGTGGTATAAAGTGAATAATATTAACCGAAATATAAATATTTATTCACCTATAAACATCCAGTAATTGTAAACCGGCCCAAAAGGGCCTGAAGATGGTAACATACTTGGCAAAGTGGTGTGAAGGAGGCCATTATATGGGGGATGCTGCGTTTTTAGTGCTTGAAAACGGAATGGTTTTTCGCGGGCAGCCGCTGGGGGCGGAAGGCGAAGCGCTTTGTGAGATTGTATTTGCCACCGGTATGACTGGTTATATGGAAACACTTACCAACAAGAGTTACTATGGGCAGGGAGTTGTCCAGACATTTCCCCTCATAGGTAATTACGGCAGTATTTCCGAGGACGAGGAAAGCCAAAAGCCCTGGCTGAGCGCATATATTGTGCGCCAATGCTGCGATAAGCCCTCCAATTTCCGCTCCGAGGGCACTTTGGATGCCTATTTGAAAAAGCACGGCGTCGTCGGCCTGCAGGGTATCGACACCCGGGCCCTGACCCGTCTCATCCGTGAAAATGGCGTGATGAACGGGATGATTTGCCGTGACCCCGGAAAATGCGACATGGACGCCCTCAGAGCTTACCGCGTATCCTCTGCTTTGCCGGCCGTTTCGGTGAAAGAGCCCGTTTTTTACAAAGGCTCCGAAAACGGTCCGGTTATTGTTTTATTGGACTGCGGATACAAGGAGAGCATCCTCGCCTGCCTGCTTGAGCGCGGCTGTTCCGTATGGGTGATGCCCCATGATACACCCGCCTCTGAAATTCTGGCCAAAAAAGGCCGCGGCATATTGATTTCCAACGGCCCCGCCGATCCTGCGGACAACAAGCTGGTGATTGAAACCATAAGCCGGCTCAGGCAGAGCGGCGCGATAATCTTCGGCATTTGCCTTGGCCACCAGCTGCTTGCGCTGGCTGAAGGTTTTAAGACCGCAAAAATGAAATACGGCCACCGGGGGCTCAACCAGGCGGTGCGCCGGGAAACCGACGGGAAAGTTTACATAACATCCCAAAACCACGGCTACACAGTGCTGTCCGAAACCGTTGACCCGGCGAAGGCCAGGCTCCTGTTTACGAATGTAAACGACGGTACTTGCGAGGGGCTGGAATATCTGGACGGCCGGGCGTTTTCGGTTCAGTTCCATCCGGAGGCTGGCGCCGGCCCTCTGGATACCACATTCCTTTTTGACGAATTTCTTAGAAGAGCGGAGGTGCAGGGAAAATGCCGCTGAATCCCAACATACATAAGGTCCTGATGATTGGTTCCGGCCCCATTGTAATAGGGCAGGCCGCGGAATTCGACTACGCCGGAACCCAGGCTTGCCGCGCCCTGCGGGAGGACGGGATTGAGATTGTTCTGCTGAACTCGAACCCCGCCACCATCATGACCGACACCGCCATGGCAGATAAGGTTTATATTGAGCCCCTGACGCTGGAAACCGTCAAGCGCATCATTATTAAGGAAAAGCCGGACAGCATCCTCTCCGGCCTGGGAGGGCAGACGGGCCTGACCCTGTGCATGAAGCTGGCCAGGGAAGGCTTTTTGGAGAAGCACAACGTACGCCTGCTGGGAGCCTCCCCGGAAACCATTGACAAGGCTGAGGACAGGGAGCTTTTTAAGGAGACCATGGCCGGCATTTCTCAGCTCTGCGTGCCTTCCAAGGTGGTTTTCAATGTTCAGGACGCCCTGGATTTTGCCGAGGAAATCGGATATCCGGTTATCGTCCGCCCCGCCTTCACCCTGGGCGGAACCGGCGGCGGTATCGCCAAAACCCCGGAAGAGCTCTCCGCCATTGCCGCGGGGGGCATAGCCATGTCTCCAATTGGTCAGATTCTGGTGGAAAAAAGCATTGCTGGGTGGAAGGAGATCGAGTTTGAGGTCATGCGGGACTGCAGGGGAAACGTAATCACCGTCTGCTCCATGGAAAACATGGACCCTGTTGGTATACATACCGGCGACAGCATAGTGGTGGCGCCCTGCCAGACCCTATCGGATAAGGAGTACCAGATGCTCCGGAGCGCCGCCCTGAAAATCATTGACGCCCTGGGGGTGGAGGGGGGCTGCAACTGCCAGTTTGCCCTGCATCCCGAATCCTTTGAATACGCGGTGATAGAGGTCAACCCAAGAGTTTCCAGGTCCTCTGCCCTGGCCTCCAAGGCCACGGGTTACCCCATTGCCAAGGTTGCCACAAAGCTGGCCCTTGGCTACACGCTGGACGAAATCAAAAACGCCGTTACCGGCAATACCTACGCCGCATTTGAGCCCGCCCTGGACTACGTGGCAGTCAAAATGCCCAAGTGGCCCTTCGACAAGTTCGTTTACGCCAAAAGGGAGCTCGGCACCCAAATGAAGGCGACGGGGGAGGTCATGGCCCTGGCGGACAGCTTTGAGGCCGCCCTTATGAAGGCGGTCCGAGGGGCGGAGGTAGGCGCAGACTCGCTGCTTATTCCCCGATTTGCCGCCCTTGACGAAAAGGAACTAATACGCATGACGGTGGAAGCCACCGACGAGCGCTTGTTTGCGGTTTCGGAGCTGCTGCGCCGCGGCATGGGAGTGGACAGACTGCACGATCTATCCATGATAGACGAATGGTTTCTGGAAGGAATAAAAAACCTTGTCCAGTTTGAGACGTCGGTAAAAGGGAAGCCCCTCAGTGACACGGAATATGTAAGAGGCAAAAAGCTGGGCTTTACCGACACCGCCCTTCGCCGTATAAGCGGGGCGGAGCTGCCCGGAAAGCTGCCTCCGGTGTACCGCATGGTTGACACCTGCGCCGGCGAATTTGAGGCCGCCACCCCATACTTCTACACGGCCTGGAGCACCTCCGAGGAAGGGGGCGCGTGCGAGGCGGCGGAGTTTATTAAAAAGGACGACGTCAGGGAAACCGTTCTTGTGCTGGGCTCCGGCCCCATACGCATAGGGCAGGTCATTGAGTTTGACTATTCCAGCGTCCACTGTGTTTGGGCCCTTAAGGCTCTGGGCTATAACGTGGTCATTGTCAACAACAACCCCGAAACCGTCTCCACGGACTTTGATACGGCAGACAGGCTCTATTTTGAGCCCCCCTGCCTGGACGACGTGCTGGACATCATCGCCCTGGAAAAACCGGTGGGCGTGATGGTGGCCTTTGGCGGGCAGACAGCCATCCGCCTGACGAAAGCCCTGCACCAGCGGGGCGTGCGAATACTGGGCACATCCGCGGACGCCATAGATATGGCCGAGGATAGGGCAAGATTTGACGCACTTCTCGAGTCGCTTCATATCCGCCGTCCTCCCGGGCACACGGTCATGACCGAGGAAGAGGCCCTAAAGGCCGCCAGAACCCTCGGCTATCCGGTGCTGATGCGCCCGTCATATGTTTTGGGCGGCCAGAATATGATTATAGCCCACGACGACAACGACATTAGGGAATACATGGCGATAATCTTCAGCCACAAGCAGGAAAATCCCGTGCTCATAGACAAGTACATTGTCGGCAAGGAGCTGGAGGTTGACGCCATCTGCGACGGGGAGGATATCCTCATACCCGGCATAATGGAGCACATTGAGCGCACCGGCGTCCATTCCGGCGACAGTATATCCGTCTATCCCGCGACGGATATTGACGACGAACTTCGGGAGATGATAGTGGAAACCACCGCCGCCCTGTGCCGCGGCCTTGGGGCAGTGGGCCTTGTCAATATCCAGTACATTCTCAAAGACCGGCAGCTTTGGGTCATTGAGGTCAATCCCCGGGCCTCCCGCACCGTGCCCTATATAAGCAAGGTGACGGGCGTTCCAATGTGCGAGCTTGCCGTGAAGGTGAGCCTTGAGGCAAAGCTGCGTGATTTGGGCTACGGCGTGGGCGTAAGCTCGGAGCCGCCCTATTATGCGGTCAAGGTGCCGGTGTTTTCCTTTGAGAAACTCACGGATGTTGACACGCATCTTGGCCCTGAGATGAAATCCACCGGGGAGGTGCTGGGCATAGGCAGCACCCTGGAGGAGGCGCTGTTCAAGGGTCTTTGCGCGGCGGGCTATGCCATGCACAGGGAAGGGGCCATGCTTGCCACTGTCCGCGATTCGGACAAGTCTGAAGTGGCAGATGTGGTGAAAAAATATGCCGCCATGGGCTTTGATATATATGCCACAGAGGGCACGGCCAAGGTACTGCGTGACAGCGGCATTGACGTCAGGGTCACATATAACATTCAAGACCTGCTTTCGACGGGGAAAATACGCTATATTCTCTCCACCTCCGCCAAGGGGCGTGACCCCTCCAGGGACAGCGTACGCATCCGGCGCAGGGCGGTGCAGCTTGGCATTCCCTGCTTTACCTCACTGGACACCGCCGACGCCATGGCCAGATGCCTCATGAGCCGCTATTCTGAGATGAATACCGGTCTTGTGGATGTGGCCCACATGCGCCGCTCAAGGATTCGCCTGCACTTTACAAAACTGGAGGTGTGCGGCAACGACTACCTATGCTTTGACTGCAGGGAGCAGGAAATCGACTCGCCCGAATCCCTGTCGGTGCTTTTGACCGACCGGCATACCGGCGTTGGCGGCGATGGTATTGTGCTCATTACAGCCTCCAACCGGGCAGACGCAAGGGTACGCATCATAAACTACGACGGCAGCGAGGGGGAAACCGGAGGCGTGCCCCTGTGCTGCGCGGCAAAATATCTCTACGACAGCGGCATTGTGCCCAAAACCCGAATGACTCTTGAAACAAAAAGCGGCCTGTATCACCTGGAACTGACGACAAAGGCTTCCCGCGTTTTCAGGGCGCGGTTGGAAATGCCCAGACCGGAGCTTCACCTAAAGCTGATACCTGTTAATCTTCCCGGCCAGAAAATTGTCGACCATCCTGTGAAAATAGCGGGCGGCATGTATAACATAACCTGCCTTTCCATGGGAAATCCCCACTGCGTAGTGTTCTGCGACAACGTGGACAAACTTGACCTGAGAAGTCTTGGCCCGAAATTTGAGCACGACAGGCTGTTCCCACAGCGGGTGAATACTGAGTTCGTTCAGATTTGCGGTGAAAACCACCTGAGAGTGCGCGTCTGGGAGCGGGGCAACGGGGAAACACTGTGCTGCGGCACCGGCGCCTGCGCCGCAGCCTCGGCGGCGGTGCTGTGCGGTTATTTCAAAAACGGCGAAACTATACGGGTTACCATGCCGGGGGGCGAGCTTCTTATCAGCTGCCTGAGCGAGCGGGTGCTCCTTAACGCCCCCGTCAGAAAGGTGTTTGAGGGGACGGCCGAACTGTAATCCAGCCGGATGTTATCACAAAATGAATGCAAGGCAAACAAATTAACCTGTCTTGCGATACACTCTGCGGCTGTGCTATAATAGCCTCAAATTTAATACGCCCTATCTCAGGAAAACACCCGCAAAAACCCAACTGAGCGAGCTATATTTCACGAAAACGCCTGAGATTTTTCTCAGGCGTTTTTATTGACGGTTGAACTGGGCCGGAGTGAAAAGACTAAAATACGCTTCCCAGGGTTACGTGCTCCATGGTGAGTATGCTGGTGAGCGCCCACCGCAGCTTTTCATATGAGCCTTTTGCGCTTTTATTGTTTTCATCGGACAGGTCGCTGAGATAATCATAAAAGGCTTCAGATACGACGCCTATCTCGGAATGCCTTATAAATATGTGGGTGTAGCGGTCGCTCCTGTTCCATTTCTCAATGGCGTATTCCAGCTCCTCCACCGCAGGACCGTATTCCGACCTTCCGGCATACTCCATGGATTTGTCTATGTGAGCCATCAGCTCATTGACCAGGCCCTCCAGATACCAGACGTTCATTACCGTCCCCGCAAGCAGCAGCAATAAAATTACGACGGCCACTATCTCCTTTATCATTTTACTTTCTCCTGAGGCAAATAATAAATCTGATCCATGTTGTTCAGTATCATCAGGTATACATCCTCAGGACCCTTGGCGTTCCTTTTCCTCAGCTCGTCCCTGAGCCATTGTTCATCCTTGCCCAGTAGTTTAAGGTTTTCTTTCATAACCTTCCCGTCATTGATTATTATTGAGGGGAAGCCAGGATCCTCCACCTGCATGTTCATTTGAGCGGCGGTTACTGGCCGCTCGGCGGGGAAAAGTATCGCGTTCAACGTACCGTTTGTTTCAAGTATGGCGAATTTTACTTTTTTTATATCGGTAATGCTGTGATTTCGGAGATTTTCGGTAAGCTCCTCCAGGGACAGGCGGTTTTTCAGCATCTCCCGCTGGTTTACCACGCCATCCGCAATCAATATGCTGGGTTTCCCGTGTAGGAAGGCCCTGAACCCCACGCTTTTCAAATTAATTCCGGCGATTATTAGCTCACAACAAAACAGCGTTATGACCGGAATTAACCCGTTTATCAGGGGTATTCCTATATCCTGAAGAGGATGAGAGGCAAGGTTGGCCATCAAAACGGCCACAATCAGCTCGTTTAGCTCCAATTCTCCCATTTGCCGCTTTCCCGCTAATCTGGTTGTGATTAGAACCGCCAGAAATATTATCAGGGTACGGATGAATACTATCGCCAAAGAAATCACCTCCGCCTATCTAGTTTCCCCAAAATTCGTGTATTATAAGGATGATGGTTAATGAAACAGGATTTAATTCTTATCTTGGATTTGGGCAGCAAGGAAAACTCCAGGCTTGCCAGGGCAGTACGCACATTGGGTGTGTACAGCGAGATTCACGCCCATGACATCACCGCCGAGGAGCTGGCCTCCCTGCACAACGTGAAGGGTATCGTATTAAACGGTGGGGAGAACGGCAAAATAAACGGCCGGGCTGTCAAAGCAGGGGAGCACGTTTTTCAATACGGCGTACCTATTATGACCATTGATTATGATGCCCCCGCCTCATACAGCGCCGACAGTCTCCCCGGGGACGACGCCGCGCTGGTGGAAATGCTGAAACCCTTTGTGTTTGACATATGCAGGGCGGAGGCCAACTGGAACACCAAAAACTTCATCTCCGACCAGGTGGAGCTTATCCGGCAGCAGGTGGGCGACAAAAAGGTTCTGCTGGCCTTATCCGGCGGCGTGGATTCATCGGTGGTTGCCGCCCTGCTTATCAAAGCGATAGGGGACAGGCTCCAGTGCGTCCATGTGAACCACGGCCTCATGCGAAAAAATGAAAGCGAGCAGGTGGTGGAGGTATTTCGCGGCCAGCTGGGCGCCAATCTGGTCTATGTGGACGCCGCCGACCGCTTTCTGGACAGGCTGGACGGAGTTGCCGACCCCGAGGCGAAGCGCCTGATAATCGGGGAGGAATTCATCCGGGTTTTCCAGGAGGAGGCAAGGAAGTTTACCGATATCGAATTTCTTGCCCAGGGCACAATTTATCCCGACATTGTCGAAAGCGGCACAAAAACGGCAAAAACCGTCAAGTCCCATCATAACGTGGGCGGGCTGCCCGAAAATCTGGGCTTTAAGCTGATTGAACCCCTTAAATTCCTGTTTAAGGACGAGGTGCGCGCAGTAGGGAAGGAGCTGGGCCTGCCCGACTTCATGGTTTACAGGCAGCCTTTCCCCGGCCCCGGCCTTGGGGTGCGCTGCCTGGGGGCCATCACCCGCCAGCGCCTGGCCGCGGTGCGAGAGTCCGACGCCATTTTGAGAGAGGAGTTTGAACTGGCGGTGCTGTCGGACAAGGTCTGGCAGTATTTCACCCTAATTCCCGACGTCACATCCACCGGAGTAAGGAATGGCGAAAGGGTGGAGGAGTGGCCAGTTATAATCCGCGCCGTCAACACGGTGGACGCCATGACCGCCACCGTACCCCCCATGGACTGGGCGGTGCTTCAAAAGATTACAAACCGAATACTTGAGGAGGTGCCGGGGGTCAACCGCGTGCTGCTTGACCTGAGCCCCAAGCCCCCCGCCACCATCGAGTGGGAATAGTACGTAAACCATC
>JBMNQG010000002.1:0-83844 GCA_050944015.1 Oscillospiraceae bacterium | reverse complement strand
TTTTCAGCGCCCTGGGGATAACGGGTTTTCAGGGGCAGTATGTTAATCCCGCTGTTCTGGGGATTTTTCGATTTCAGTAGTTTGATGGCGTCGGCTTTGTTGTCCTCAATGGCAAAAAACGCCTGAGTGACGCCGCAGGCTTTCATTAAAAGCCTGATGCCGCCCAGCACCTCTTCGGGATGCTCCAGCATGGTGCGGTAATCGCTTGTTATGTAGGGCTCGCACTCGGCACCGTTGATTATAAGCGTGTCCACTTTGCCCTTGCCGCTGGTGATTTTAAAGGCGGTGGGGAAGGTGGCTCCGCCCATGCCCACAATACCGGCCTCCCGTATCAAGGCTGCTATAGCCTCCGGGTCGGACAATTCCTCCTCGGAATGGGGTGCCATGGTCTCGCATGGGGTGTCCATCCCGTCGTTTTCGATGACTACGGAGGTGACCATGGTTCCGGCAGGGGTGAGCCTCGGCTCGACAGCTATTACTTTCCCGGAAACTGAAGCATGTATGGGCGCGGAAACAGGAGCTTCAGTATCTCCTATTTTTTGACCGAGTTTTACGGTATCCCCCACTTTTACAACCGGTCGGCATGGTGCGCCGATATGTAAGGACATTGGTATCACGACATGAGGCGGGGGAACCAGGGGGGTTATTTCGATTTTGTCGGCAGGGGATTTTTTGCCGTCTGGATGCACCCCGCCGTGGAATTTGAATGGCATGCAATCACCTCAAATTAATTAACAAATATTTAACAGGAAGTGGATTTTAGCGCTGTTTTTTCAACCCTGTTATGTTATCATAATAATTAGAATATGTCTAGTCGAATGTGACAAAAAACCTTGGAATGTCAATATTTTCACGATTCATTTGTTCAAAAAATTGACTATGTGAAAAACAATGAATACACCCGCGGCCGATACAATTTGTTAACGCGTATTGACAAAACTTGCTGACGTTTGAAAGAAAAAGACCGCCGACTGTTGTCGACGGTCTTCGCTGTGGTCGGAGTGACAGGATTCGAACCTGCGGCATCCTGCTCCCAAAGTAGGCCCCGAGCTTTTGTTTGGCGCTGTCCGGCGCTGTTTAGCGCCGTTTCCTGCGCTCCCGCTTCCTCTCCGGCACTCTCGTGCGGTGCCGTGTCCACTCCAAAGTTTCGTATATTGGGTTGTATCTTGGGTCTTGAGTCTGCGTATTTAAAGAATACATGCGGTTTCAGAGGGGATTTTGAGGGGATTTTGAGGGGATTTTGAGGGGATTTTCTGCGTATTTTTCAGCGTTTCACGGGGCGGCAAAAATGGAAGTTTATCCACTACGTTATCTCATTCAGCAAATAAAGAAAGCCGATGACTCTATGCTGCGCGCACTCCCCTCATTATTGAATCTGAACGATCCCCCTGCATTTCGGGAAGTTTGCGCATCCGTAAAACTCCTTGCCCGCGTTGGGCCCTTTCATCGCTTTGCGCAGAATCATTGGCGCTCCACATTTTGGGCACAGGATGACAGCCGGATCACCGGCAGCAGTGGGTACCGCGACGGATTCTGTCTCCTCGACCGACGCTGCCTCCGTGTTACAGGCCTCGCGGAACTTTGCCGTATAATCAATCTTCGGCTGCTGATGAATACTGAGAAAAAACTGAGCCAGTGCCTCCATATCCTTCTCGCTGGAAGCCACCGCGTTCGGGTCTGCGTCGGCTTTCCGAATATACTCCGCAAGCTGATCCGCGCGAATCACCTGATCCCGCACTTCTTTTTTCGCGTACCGAGCATTGAGGACAGTCTTGGGATTCGCCAGAACGACAACGGATCGATAATTATTGTAAAAATTCTTTTCAAACAGGGTTTTTGATAAAAAATTGCCCTTCTCCGCCCCGCGAATCTGTTTAATCAGTTCCAGATGTCTGCGGTTCTGTGTAATCGGTGAATAGATTCCTTCTTTTTTCGTGCGACGTCCAAAAGAAACCGTGCGAATAAAATCGCCGGAAGAACTGACCTCGATATTGCCAAAAAGGTTCTTGCATTCAAGAATAAACTGGTGCTTGCGTGTGACGATGAGATAATCGATCTGTGCCGTAAGCCCTTCGTGTTCCAGAAAAATGTCATGTAACACAATCATCGGGATATGGCTGTTCTCCAGTTCATACCTGACCACATTCTCTCCGTAGATCCCGGCATTCACCTGACGTATCTCCTGGTCCAGCTCTTCTGCCAGATCACCGGCTGCGGTTTTCCGCAATTCTTGCAGCGCGGTCAGTTGGCGTTCAGCTTCGCTATCGTCTTTCAGGAACGCTGGTCCCTTAATTTTGTCAAACAGTCCCATAGCATAACCTCACATTGTATTTATAGAAATCCAACCTCACCTTAGCCGCGCCCGAGAAGTCCAATTTTCTCTGACGATAAAACGAACTCCGCCGCGCTCCACCAGGCGGCGCACCCTACCCCACCAGATGGAGGGGAAATATATCATCAAGACGCAGGACATCAAAATTAAAACCCTTCCGGCGGAGAAAAGCGTCAGTACAGCTCGAAATGCTTCCGCCAGTCTGTTCCCAGCATCTGCCGCACGCTCTCATGAATTTGTGAAGCGTGTTTTGGCTGCAAGATGAAGAAATAGAACCTCTGCGATGTTGTGATGAATTTCAATCCCATTCCAGCGGCGCGGGGAAAGTCTCTGGAGGAAATAAGCTGTTTGTGCTGTTCGATATAAAAATCATCGGAACGGCGCGCTTTATGCTGATAGTAAATCACGCTTGCCCCGTTTTGATAGCAGTCGGCAAGTTCACGCGGCAACACATATTTGTTGCTCCTTGGCGTATTCTCGGCAGACGGCACGATTAACCCGTTATCCGGGTCCACAAATACTACATCACATTTGCACAGCCTTTCCATCGCGAGACAGTGCCATTCCCAGCGGAGCGCTTCCCGTTCCGTTCTGTTCGTGCCCGACAAATCCAAAGGCCGAGCATAGAAATTTGCCTTGAGCAGGCCCGAAGTCTCCAGCGCATACACTTCCCGAATGCCGGACTCAACGATTTCTCCAAGGGTATTCCATAGCTGCACATCACAGCTTCTGAACTCCGGCTTTTTCAGATAGCCGGTATGACGGCCATCGTCGTTGTGAGTCTCATCCGGCGTGCGGTACCAATTGATGCCCACAAGAAACCCGTCTGCAGCGAGTGTTCGGAGCAGGCCAAGCTTCCCGAAATCACCGATATCTCCCGTATATCTGTTCTGCATATGCCACCGCCCGGATTTTTCATAGTTATTATGTCTTCAGTATAACATAGCTTTTGGAAGATAAACAGGGCCGTTCTTTTGCCGGATCTTTCTCTGGATATTCCCGCCCCCCTGTGGTATTGTGTCTTGCTGACAGGAGGGCAAAACTATGGCAGGGAAAAAGAGAACCGGCTGCATCCGCCAGCGGAAGGACGGGCGCTGGGAGACGCGGCTGACCATGGGTAAGCACCGGAAAACCGGGAAATACATCGTCCGCAGTGCATACGCCGGGAGCGAAACCGAGGCACAAGAGCAGCTTCAAAGGCTTCGGGAGGAGTCCGAGTGGATGGACTTCGAACGGGCAAGCGCCTACACCGTCGGCGAATGGGCGGAGGAATGGTTCCGCACCCACGCCGAGGGCAGGGCAAAGCCCAACACCGAGGGCGGCTACCGGAACCTCATCTTCCATCACATTTCGCCGGAGTTATCGGACGTGGCGCTCGGCGACCTGACGGAAAAGCGGGTGCGGGAGTTTTATGCATCACTTCCGCAAAGCGGCCTCGGCAGCCGAAGCGTTTGGTGCGTTCATTTACTGCTCCGGCGAATTTTGGATGAAGCCTGCAGAGAGCGGCTGATCTTTACCAATCCCGCCACAAACTGTACCGTCCCCACGGAGCGGGGACGCGAGCCGAAACAGCTCCGCCCAGGGCAGGTGCGGCGCTACTTGGATGCTGCTGAGGAAATGGGCATTCTCCCAATGATATATGTCGGACTGTCAAGCGGTCTGCGGCAAGGCGAGTTGTTTGCCCTTCCGTGGGCCGCTTTTGATATGCAGTCGAGGCAGATCATCCTTGGCAGCCGTCTGCTTACTCTCTCGAATAAGGCAGCGGAGCATCTTGTGGCGGAACACGAAAAGCACCTGGAAAGCCATTGTGTCTTCCTCGACGGCAAGACCGGCGAGCCCTACACACCCCACCGCTTCTATTACCTGCACCGGCAAATGCTCAAGCGGGCGCGACTGCCCACCATCGGTTTCCGCGACCTGCAACTAAACTTTAAGGAGATGGAATTATGACCGTACAAGAGTGGACACAGCATTGGCTGGAAGCCTGCGCCAGGCCCTCCGTCCGTCCGGCCACACTGGCGGCGTATAGGTACGTTATGCAAAATCATATCAACCCAGGACTTGGAGAAATCGAGCTCGCCGCACTCATGGCCGAGGACGTGAGCCTCTTTCTCGAACATTGCAAGACCTCCGGCAGCCACCGCCCGGAAAGCGCCGGCTATCCGGGACTGTCGGATGAAACCATGCGGCACATCCATCGCCTGCTGTATCAATGCCTCGCCCCGGCGGTCACCCAAGGGCTGATCTCTGAAAATCCGGCAAACGCCTTCCGCTGCGCCAGGTCGAAACCGCAGACGCACAATGTCCTGACCGCAGACGAGGTGGAGGCGTATCTGGACGCCGCCGACGAGCTGGGGCATCTGCCTATGTTCGCGCTGGAATTGACCTGCGGCCTGCGCCAGCGTGAGCTGATCGCCCTTAAATGGAGCGACCTGGACATGGAAAATCGCACCCTCGCCGTCGCAGAACAGAGGATGGTGGAGTGCGGCAGGCTGATCGAGTATGATACGAAAACTCGGACAATTACGCTAACGGAGGAAGTGACAGGGCTGCTGGCCGGGGAGCACGCGCGGCACCCCAGCCACCCCTGCATGTTCGTTCATCCGGGGACGCTGAAGCCCTATTCACCCAACATGGTGCGTCTGCTGCACAGCAAGATTATAGCGCACGCTGGCTTAGCGCACGTCCGCTTCGTAGATCTCCGGCACACCTGCGCCGCCCTCGCACTGAAAGGCGGCGCAGATGCCCGGGCGCTCGCCAACCTGTTAGGTCACAGCCGCCCCAGTGACACGCGTAAAGCCTACAAGGAGTACCTGCACATGAAGGAGCCGGAAAAGCCGACGTGCGCGCCCTGTGCGCCGAGTGTGACCGAACTTCAGGCCGCCGCCAACAAAATCGCCTTGGCACTAAACTTCTGATGACAGCAAAAGCCTCTGTTATGGCTTAAGCCGCGCCGGAGAGGTTGTAACGGGAATTGATCGCAAACAAAATGCTTTAGTTAAAATCAAGAGCCGAGGTATTTATCCTTTTCTTCAACGGTTAGAAGCTGTAAAAGATCATATTTTTTCGCCCAATCCACTGTCTCAAGCCAGCGTTGGCGCTTCTCGCTATCTCCGGTAAACACCCAGCCATTAAGAATTAAAGGTGTTGGCGGCCCTCCGGCTTCTCGGATATCGACAACATTTGAGGGCAAGTTTTCACCTGTTTTGTTTTCATAAGCGGCACATAAATCATGATATATGTCATTCCATCGCATTGGTTGAGGACAGATGAAATCGTCAGCATGATTCTGAAAACCATTGACCTGCTCTTGGCCTCTGGCAAATCTTATACACCGTGCTCTTTCTATCTTAACAGCTGGAGATAATTCGGGGTTGTTTTGAAGGTTAAAGATAGGTCTTAATTCAATATGTATAAGTCTTTTCTCCTTCGCAATTATTTCATCTTGGCTTTCAATAATTTCGTATGAAACTAAAAAATTTTCTTCCATAAATGCGATAATGGCACCCTTTTTCTGCTCAGCAAAGGTGTAATTTACTGGATTCGCAGCTACCGGTTCAGGATTGAAGTTCAAAACTGCGCCGACAGAACGGAAAAATGTCCCCTTGCCCATTTGCAAAAGTTCATTCCTCAAACGTGCCCGGATGCCGCCACGTCGGCAGGCTTTCCCGACATAAATTATATCAGGTTGTCCGCGTAAGACATATTCGTTATGAAGCTCAGGATTATATGAACTGAAAGCATTCTTATTTTTAAGCTTAACCGCATAAAGGCCATTTGAAGTATTGCCATCTAATGCCTCAAAAACTTCCGTCAAAGTATACCAATTCTCAAACATTTTCATTCCTCCATCACCAGATAAGCGCCGGTTCCTTTGGTTTGCCTTCGAAAAAGCGCAGCACGGCGATTTCACAAGGCTCACTCATCACATCTCTCCAACTCCCGTGCGATCAGTTCGGACGAAATACGCAGCGCCTGAATGCGCCGCACCGTCAGCGTGTGCTGTGAAGTTCCCTTGCGTAGCTTAGGCAGCACCTTTTCGCACTTGCCGATGGTCGAGTTAATGGCGTGGAGGGCTTCCGCCAGTTCTTCATGTGTGCATGTTTCCATAGCATCAACCTCCTGTATGAAGTGCCAGCCATTTTATCAGATGCGGTCTGTCATTATTAGCGGCGACCTCAAACCATTCGGAGCAAACGAAGTAACGAACGCCCCTTACCACCACCGGCGTAGAATAATACCTTTTGGGACTTTCGCCGTTGGTTTCATCCGCTTTTACAAGCAGAGGATATTGAATATCAAAGATTTCTTTTGAATACTCTCTTGTCTGCATAAGCTCAACTTCATCTGATGCAATAACACCATCTTCCAACATCTTACGTAATACCGTCCGCACGATGACCCCGATTTTCATTTCTTTCAGCCCATCAAGCCCTTCGTAGTCTATGCTCTCAAGCTCCCTGCTGATTTTTATAGGCTTGGCCTTTGAGGTTCCGGCAGCAGATTTCGGCTTTTTATCTGCAAATAGATTGTACATCTGCAAGCTCCGCATGAACAATTCTGATGTATCGGCGACCTCGCCCATCGTATTCAAAACAGGCTGCAAGATGCTCTCGCTAAAATCGCCGTTTGCGATAATCCGTGTGTTGTATGCAAGCCCGACCTTATCGAACACGGTGCTGATGTCATCTATACTCTCTAAAATTGGAGAAGCGATAGCAGGGTTGACTTTCGGCGAAGCAAAAACGATAGAGCCATTTGTATATCCAAAGTACCCATGAATACACATCGCCGCCCGAATACATTTCTTGACCACCCTTGAAATGGTTTCGTTTTTTGATCCGTAGTTAAGCCCCGCTTCATGAAAGGCAACATCAATGGCATATATAGGTGTGTCCCCATCGCCAAAGGACAAGCCAAGCACATCTATCTCGGCTTGCGCAAGTATCTGTTCTATGCCGCTGTTGCCCTTGTAAATGTCATAGCCGTACTTGTTCTTGAACAATTCATCAGAGTATTTCAAAAGAGCGGCAAGGGTTTCTTTGTTTTTGAGCTCCCATCTTGACGATGCTTTCCAGTTCGTCTGAACGATCTGGCACTCCTTGACATGTCGAAGCCACGACATAATAAGGGATTCTCCCATTTCAATCTTCATCAGACAACCCTCTCTTTCAATTTCAAAAGGATTCAGCAACTCAACATAAATTAAATTTGCAGGCTGACGATGCCTCACCAAAACAATGCTGATAAAGGATAACGCTAATTTCTGAAATGAACACAGGGGTTCAAATTAAACTTGCATTGAAACTTGCACATTTCCAATTTCCTAATTCCGTGCAGGCGACCACAGGCAACTCAGGATTCTACACTATATTTCATTCTTGGGACAATCCAACTTCAAATGAACTCATGAATTTTCTCAAGTTCTTCCTTGCGATTTTCATAGCCTGGACAGACTCTTCGGCTTTCTTTATCCTACCCTTGAGTCCTTTCTTTTCTTTGCCACTCGCCACATCTGCTTGAAGTTTCAATTCGACCACACCTTTTTCGATATCCATAATGTTCTGCACATACTTCTCATATACGCTGTTTGAATACACGGTGTCGTGTTCGTCATTGAGGAATATTTCTCTGACTGAAACAAGGAGCTTTGCGGATTGTAAAATGGTGTTTTGCTTTCCAAGCGAGCCAACAGCACCGACAGCACCGCCGACACCAGCACCAACACCGAGTCCCAAAACCGCGCCTCCGCCAACAATAGCTATCGTGCCACCAGCCATTCCGGCACCACCGATAGCAATTGCACCGCCGCCAAGATAGGCAAGACAAGCGCTTGTTAAGGCGGCTCCGCTAAGCCCAGCAAAATTCGAACCTACCAACGCAATTGCAATTGCAGGAGCAAACGCACCCGCTGTCGCGACAGTGGCAATCGCTATTACCGCCGTGATTGTCAAAGAGGTAGTAACGGTTTTTAGAACTTCATTTATCTCGCGCAGAACTTTGGCATAGCACTTTCGAAGTCTCTTTATGTAGCCCTTCGTATAGTAGTCCCCGACGAAAAACGAATCAATGTAATCGTCGCCGCTACCTTTCTTATACCCGCTAATGACATTTTGAAGATCTTTGTATTTTCTGCTCGGTACATCATTGCCTTTTTTGTCTTTTTCAAGACCTAACGGATAATACGGCTCGAAGAGCATCGCTTCAAGCAGAACCAAACGAAACCAAGTGTTCTGCGGCTCGTTTTCCGCTATTTTCTGTAGCAGCTCTTGCTCCGTGTGCCAGTGGAGTTCAACACCCTCAATTTGCAGGAAACTTGAAAATCCCTTTGAGATGTACTCTTTCCACTCGTCAAGCCAGTCCTGTTTCAGGCGTTTTATGCCGTCATTGTTAATGAGCAATTTTGTGGCCTGTATGTCATTCAGAGTTTTGTAGTATTGGAGATTATACAGAAGCTCTGTCTGTTCGATGGTTAAGCCGAGTTTATCAATATTCATATCGGCGCCTATCCTTTCATAGATGTTTTCATCTATTTGCCTGAATGCGAAGTGTTCAATTTTTTCATACATCTGCTTGATTTTCTTGACGTTCCGCGCTTTCAAACACCAAGCAACATCTTCTCCGATGGCAACGGCGAAACGCCCGACACCAACGTAATTGATAGACACCCAGTATTTTTGAGTGATAATTGCCTCGCCTACATCTACAGTTGTAAAGACGCCAGTCGCAATTGTAAGCATTCGGGCAATTGTGGGATTGTTCAGCGGCTTAACTTTGCTCCAGTCAATCTGGCTTATATCGGAAAGCGAACGAATATCGTTTTCTCGTATTTCCATTGCAAGACGGCAAATGAAATAGAAACTTCTCACGATGCATTCATTTGCGACAACAGGAATCGCCTGCCGCCCAAGTTCGATGCCAACGCCGAGTTCGCCTCGTAAATCAAACTTCAGCACGGTATTTCTGATAATCTTGCCGGATTCGTCATGCTTTGCGAGCAAAGTGCCGTTAAAGAGTTTTGATAAAAAAACGGATAGTGAATTGTTGCCGACATTTATGTTCTTAAAAATCGGAAGCGCGGACAGTTCTTTTGCCAAAGCAAGCAGGGGTCCGGGTATTCCGGTGCCGCCGCTCTTGCCAGCAGAACCGCTTGAACCTGCCACATCGCTTACAAGGTGAAAGAACCAAGTAATCGTACCGAAGAGTATTTTTGAAGGCACGTCGTTTCCAATGAAGGCTTTGCTTACCTCCGGTACGTCCACAATCATAAAAACGCCGTTGACATCAGTCCCGTAGGACTTGTAAGTGAACTGCGTAAGGAGCGAAAATATCAGTCCGACAATAGTAGGGTGGTGAGCGAAATCACGGAGATGGTGCTGCAAGCCACCGCCAAAGTCCGGCGTGTTGCCATCACTCGGAATGGGGAATTTCTTTTCAAGGAATTTGACGGCTCCTTCTAAATCATCGTCCTTGCAACCGAGCAACTTTGCGGTTTTTGTGACCAAAACATCTATTTTATCACTTGCAATACCACGACCCCGCTCCAAATTGAAATCGCCAACCCACAGAATATCAAGCAAACCGCAAAGCACTCCACTGCCGATAGAAACCAGGTAGTCGAGTTTATCCGCTTGGCTCGACAATAAATCTATTTTGCTATCCAAGTCAAAGATTATCCTGTCCAAGTCATACGCAGCAGGTTTTGCCAGATTGTCACATGGCATGATTTCGATTTGGATATCTATAATGGTCTCTGTCATTGCCTTGTACTCCGTTTCTCGTATATTGGCGTATAAGTCAGCTTCCCGTCAATTTGTTCCGACTTCATCAGTTCAATCTTGCCGACAGTTTCTCCAAACGCTTCAAATACCCACGGAGAAGTGTCTGTAACAACTTCTCTGCCAAGCGTAATATGTGGACTGTATTTGCGTTTTTCAAGCGTGAATCCTGATGCAATCAGCTTGTCTGTCAACCCACGCTGTAAATCCGATAGAGGCTTGCTCTCGCTCACGCCGGCCCACCAAACATCGCCCCCATCACGCTTGAACCGCCCGACACACCCAACGCTTAGGAGGAGAGGTCTAAAGCTGACTGCATCCATTGCGGCCTTCACAGTGGCGGTCTGCTTTGCGTCGCACTCGCCGAGGAAAGCAAGCGTCAGGTGGAGATTCTCTGGCGCGGAGAATCTCCCGCGCTCCAAGCGGGCGCGCAGTTCATCACGCAGGGAAAGCAAGCGTGAGCGTGTTTCGGTATTGAAGTTTATCGCAATAAACAGCCGCATATTATCTTAGTCCTTTCTTGAAGGCTTTTTCAGAACATCCCCATCAAACTCAATTTGAGGATTCATCATTATCCTCGCTTTCCTCATGGTCGATTCCGAAAAGGGCCAGCAGTTCAGACCAGTTGGAAGGATATGCGTTGCTCATAATGCTGTCATCGGTAGCAAAGCAACCCTCGCCGAACATCTCAAAGTCCTTGCCTCTGTGATTGTTAAACTCAAACCGCGACCCTACAATGTCGCCGATAATTGCTCCGAGCATATGTGTCCCTCCGTTTTTTAAAGCAGCGTATGCAGCGCATTAAATATTTCCGCGCTGTAGTCATATAAATCTTTACGCTTTTTGCGGCAAGACGGATGATAAAAGTCCAGGAAAATGCTGTTGCCCACTCGGAAATAGTTTGTTTTCCGGCTGCCGGTCAAGGAGAGTGTTTGCGCCTCACCGCCAAAAATCTCCTTTGCGAAATCGAAGACTTGGTCGCTGCCGCAAATCACAATATCCGGACCTATGTGGGCATTCTCTTTGCGCAAAACCTCAAGAGCCGCTTCGCTCTGCAAATAGCTGTTCAAAGCCTTCCAGTCGGTAGAGGCGCCGCCCCATGTTTTTTTAAGGTTGACGATTGCTGTTTTGTTGAGATTTTTCCGCAGTATTTCTGTATCGAACCGCCCGCTTGCCATATATTCTTCATATGAGATGCGCTTGCCTGTCAGGACATCATAAAAAACATCCAACCACATACAGAGATTAGTAAATGCTTTTTTATAAAAGGTGCGGCTGTTCTCTTCGTCTCCGGGCTCGTCATTTGCTTGTTGGTGCTGAAACCACCCGCGATAGTCCCAGTCCTTATAGCTTTCCCGGGCCTTCCCACCGGCATCGTTTCCGTTTGTCTCCTTGAGCAGGAAGACGATCTTTTTAGGCTGTGCATAGAAAACTGCCTCATCGACGATGCCGTCAAAGCATATGCCGTTTGGGGTTTTCTGTGTTGAAATATCCGCCTGTAATAGGGCCTCGCGATTGCTGAGTAACAGGTCTTTTATTTTCTCGTTTACTGACTGCATGTTGGTCTCTCCTTTACATTTTTTGCAATACTTGCGCGGCGTTAATTCGACTTTTGCAGTAGCGTGCTCATCGATCAGAGCAAGTTTGCCCGTTTCTGAAATACGGACTTAGATTGATGAACAGCTTATCGAGAGCCTTATCTTCCAGTTCGGAGGCGTTAATCATGTCGAGAAGCTCCTCTTGGCGCGGTTGTCCCAATGTCAAGCGGTAAAGCGTCAACACCTTTACCAAGCGTTCGTACACAAGCCGATCCTTACTGAGTGGATACATCGGCACGATTCGTTCGATCTTCACCGTGGTACTTCCATCATCAGGCAGACACCAAAAGGGTACTAAGTCGGAAAGGTCTTGCTTTTCGATCTCGCTTGCCTTGTCAAACATCTCGTCCCATATATCGACATGGAAATCTATGTTACCATACTTCTGCGCGATGCTTTGGCGTATCGCAAGGCACAGATAGCGGTTAATACGCCCCTCTCGCTGCTCCAAATCAACAGGGTTTGAGGGCAAGTTCCAATGGCATATTTTCCGGCAGTACAGATGGAAGTCCAAGCCCTCCTGTCCGATGGATGTGGTCGCAAGAACAAAGGGCCTGAACGGTGAGTTGAAAGCCAAACGGATATTTTCTGTCCGCTGAACATTTTTGTCATCTAATCGCGCGTTAAAGTAGCCCACGGCGAAGTGATTTCTCATGCGCGGCTTTGCGGACTGCCCGGAGAACGATTCGTAGGTATCCACCTGAACCGATGCTGTGCCAAGAAATGAGCCTTGCATGGACTCTAACAGGGCGTCGCCCTTCTCGCCCAAGACATAAGCCCACTCGTCAAGAACGGCTTGCAGATTGCCCTCTGCGCAATAACGAAGGACATCCTCATAGTAAAACTCATCGTTTTTCTTGCTCTGCACGTTAAGAGCATCCAAAACGTCCATCGACTCTGTTTTGTTAAAGAGTGACACAAAGTTCTCCGCTAATGTATCGGCCTGCTCATAGTTTCTGAACAGGCGATAGGCGCATACGGCGGGGGAAGCAATCGCTATGTTTGTAAAAACAGCCTCCGCATTATGCGGTATGACGGACGGCATTTCGCCCACAAAACCGTCAAACAGATGGTACATAATATTAAAATAGTCCTTTGCACTTCCGCGCCCCTCGGAAAGCCCATGCTTGGTTTTGAGTTGTTGGATCAGAATTTGCACCTTTTTAGCGACGTCTTTTTGAACAGCGTCCAGAGTTTGCCCAAGATATTCAAGAGGATTATAAAGCTCGCTCAACTTCTTGCATGGGTACGACACCACTTTCTCCGCATACTCCCGCAAACGCATGACAACCGCACGGCGCTTGCGCTTACCGTCGGTTTCGGAATTGTCGGCAGCAAAATAACGCTTGGGCTTATTCTCTTTGTTCTCATTGATCTTTACGCAATTCAGCCGTTCAGTTTCATAGGAAAGCATACAGGCGATCATGCGGGGGACCATCTCCCAGCTTGAAAACACAAGCACCTTTGAGAGATTACTGCTCTTTGAAAACGCCCCGGCGGTCTTGTAATACGGCTTGCTCGGCGGCAACCAAAGCAATTTCTCCATGCCAGACTTTCCGCTGTCAAACACGGTATCCATCAAGCATTGGAGCCGCGCGTTGCCGGAGTCCACTTTCTTATAAACATTCAAGTCGCTTTTTATTAGCAGCATGGTCTTGTAACGCTTCAACAATAAAGCGTTAGGGCTTGCCTTATACTGCTTCACGATATTTTCCTTCAGCTTGTAGCTCTCCATGAATGACAAGAGGTATGGCGCCGACTTTACATAGTCAACTGGCACATTGCCTATATTGTATTCATTCAAGAACTTTTGCATCTCGGCAAAGGAGAGTATATCGTTCCTGCTAACCTCAATATCCGCAGCTTTTGTTGCGTCAATAAGGCCCATTCTGAACCGCTCTGTTCGGCAAATGCTGCCATACAAAGCGTTTTCCGCATTTGCCTTGTTCGCATACAGGACGGTAAGCCTATCTGTGCTTAACTCTGACAGGGAATGAGAAAAGTCCCGCCACACACTCTTAAACTCGGCGTTTTTCCGAGCATCATACAGGAGGAAGTCCATCACTTGCATGAACTCCCGATAGTGGTCAAAAGATTCATTCTGGCTGATTTCTTCAAGCGTCGAGTACGGTTTGTAAGGGGTCGCCGACAAAAGCAGAACCTTCGTGGCGCTGTCATGCAAAAACTTCTTGGAGAGCATACCCGTTTCGTCATCAGCCGGTGCTATCAAATCCCTGAAACGTTGGAACTCGTCCATGATTACAAGGTCTGGCTCTAACTCATCAAGGCTGATCTGAGCAAATATCCGGCGAAGCGAATTGATGATGTCACGGCTTCTCCACTTATCTTCCGTGGCGGTTTTTCTGCAAATAGCCTGTATTTCACGGATCATGTCGCTTGTGATTGCATCATTAAGAGCCGCCGTCATTTTGGAGAAGTATCCGCTTCCGTTTTCATCGCAGGATACAGCTTGTCCTTCATACAAGTTGACATAGTAATCCCAATTCTTGAGTTCATAATAACGCATGAAGTCCGAAAACCCGGATAATCCTTGAAACGCAGGCAGACGGCATAGCAAAACGAACATCAAAGCCCGCTCCTCTTGGTTTCCGCAGCCCCCGGTCATCGAAAAGGATGTTGCGGGCGTGAGGGGGATGAGCTGTTGAAAACCGTGGCCTCGGCCCTGATTTTGGTATATCTTCAAATGTTGCATGGATAATCGGCTCTCCGATACCCTTAGGCAGTCCTCATCACAGATACCCAGCTTCTTTGAGTTTTGGTTGGCTATGTTGATGTTGGAGCAGATATAAACAACTTTAAAATGCTTGTCGCCCATCTTCCTATGCCAGTTCGACACCTTGCCAACGACGGCGCGCGCCACAATGGTCTTGCCAAGACCGACTTCGTCGGCAAGCAAAACCCTGTTCTGACCCTCTTTTTCAAATATCTCGACGATCCGCTGCGCCGTCGCTTCTTGAAAATCCTTCGGCTTCATCTTATCATCCTCTTTGCGATTTCCTTGAACGGTTGGTACATCGTTATAAAATCGCCTACAATATCTTCATCGAGCTTGCTCATCAGGTTATCGAGGTCGAGCAAGCGGTAGGGGTTATTCACGGTACAGCTTAACATTCTTTCATATAGGGCGCCGGGTATCACAGACTGCGGCATATCGGCATCGTTCAAAAGCCGCTTCGCAATCTCATATTGCTCAAAGCAGCTCTCGGAGTAGTTATCTGAAAGCATGAATGAAACATAGGCTAAGAACCCGTTTTTATCTTGAATGATGCTTTTGTAGATTGCCTGATCGCGGCCTTCGGGGATACCTACCAAAGCAATCTTTGTTACAATCTGCTTGTCCTCGATTTTTATGATGAAAAACTCGCTCAATTCTTTGAGCAGCATATCCGGGAAAACAAGGCCGTCCGCAAGCGGGGCAAAACTACCCGCCCTAAATAATGGAGCGATATAGACAGCCTTTTCAAATGGCTTGCCGTTTGTCCGCAGAGTAATGGAGAAGCGTTCGCCGTCGGCGGCCACGGTTGCGTTCTTTATACTGCGCAACGCTTCACGGAACGACTTGTCTAAAAGACTTGTATCCTCCGCTTGTTCCTCCGTTACAATGTCCGCAATGCGTTCAAATGGGCAGCCATCTTCCGGCAGAAACTCTTTGAGCAGGGCATCATAGCTCGTCATATATGGCTTGTATTTCAGCCTTAGTAAGAATTCCACGTTGTTATAGAAGGCTTTGTCGGAGGCGTTCGCCGAACCGACATACAGAAAGTTCCCATTGTTGCCGCGCGTGAAATATAGCTTGGCATGAATATCGCACCCTCTTGGCTCGGCCTCGCCCTCCGACATGATTTCGTTATCCATTACGATGTCCTTTGTAATATAGACACCATCGTACAGACCGATAATCTTCCTGTTCAAAGAACTCTTGCGGGTAAAGAGCGTTTTCCTGTACCTTGCGTTGTTCGCCATGCTCTCGGCCATATTAGAACTTAAAAACGGCGAGAAAACAATAAGGTCATAGCAACCATCAAAAAGCCCTGTGTTTTCCGCCGCATCGGGCGTGATACCGAGCGGCAGGAACTCATAGTCCTCAAATCGGTCATCCAACTCAAAATTTTTGACGCACAGAATATCCTCGGCCAAAGCGAGTATCTTTTTTCTCTTTTGGGTGCCGGCGTATTTAGCGGCGAACTGGAGCATATCAGAAAGCGGCTTGTTCTTGCCCTGCTTTCGATTTCCAATTTGCCCTGTCATCTCCACGGCATAGTCAAAGCTGCGGTCAAAGGTAAGGTTCCGGCTGAGAACAATCAGTTTTATATAGGAATCGCCGTTATCATTGGTGTATTTTATAAACCACATTTTCGGGTGAAAGCTATTCATGCCGTTGAGATTGACTTCAAAAACACTGCTTTCAAGCAGGGCGAACACGCTGCGGATATTGCGAGGGAGGGAGATGCTCCCCGCATTGCAGAAGATGGCAATCTTATCGCTGCTTTTTCTGATGGCTTCCAAGAGGAAAAATGGGTTGTCGATCAGCCCTGTATCCATATCACTGTCCAGCAACCCCAAAGATACGGGAACGCCCAGCAAAGCCTCTAAGTCGAGGGAGTATGTAAAGGCCACGGCAAAATCGACATCATAGCCGATGTCCGGCATCAGCAGACCGCCGTATTCAAGACGGTTATCTTCATAGTCAAACAGTGTCCTGGCCATGCCTATCCCTCCAATCCGTTCAAAATATCGTTGACAATCGTGTATGCCGTACCATAGCGATAATTTAACAGGTAATCGTGTACCGGCTTGTCGTACCGATACTCCTGCGGCTTGCCCAGTTTCGCCCGCTCGTGCTTAATGGATTTCTCGCGCCGGATAATGAGGTTGTCAACTGCTTCGTTATCTCCTTTTTTAGAAGACTCATAAAACTCCTTCAAAAACGCATTGATAGCCGGGTTGCTGTTCACCTTTGAAAGAACATCCGATAAGCTAAAGCCGTCGAAATCAAAGGTTTCTTGCCACTCGCGGTAATTTTCAATTTGGCCGGCGTCCCCGCCGTTTGAAAAAATCACATTGTAGCGTATATGCGCGCCGGATATAAAATCAGCGAAAGCTTTTGCAAAATGAACATTTATACCCAACTCATTTGGCAGAGCCGTTTCGTCGATTTCGTGAAAGCTCGGAAACAGGCATTTCTCTTTTAACATGAAAGCAAGCAAGGAAGTGCGGGATTTTGCAGCCGTAGTCATCTTCTGATACAGATACTCGGCCTCTGCGTTGTTCAGTTCTATCGCCGCCTCAGTCATGACCGAATAGTCCGGCATGATGCTTGAAAACAACGGCATATTTTCGTTAACCGCTGTTTCATCGTCGAACCCCTCATTACCGCTCCACTTTATTTCGGTCTTGATTTCAACCGAATTTCTGCGCAGCTGCTTGCCGTAAATGATATTGCAAACATTGGATACGGACAGGTGCTCATCCTTTAAAATTTCAAAGGTTCTCATTCCATTCCAATAGATGCTTGAGGACTTCACCTTAACCGATTTCCCTTGCTTATGCGCCCGAAGGCCGATAACGCCGGTGGCATCACCGCTATTTTTTACCAAAGTAGGAACAAGCGAATCCTCCTGCCTGTGAATCCACGGCAGTATCTCGCTGCTGCGCTTGAAGTTTTGCCGCTCTGCCATTCCGAACAGATAGGGGAGCAGCACAAAGTATTTGGCTCTCGTTTGAAGCGTTGAAATGCCCGGAAATAGGACGTCGGCATAGCCGTCACGGATAACGCCGATCCCAATCTCGTCCAGCGCGGTGGATTCCTCAAGCATTTTAAGGGTCTGTATTATCTTGTTGCGCTCGTTGCGCGAAAAATCTATCCACCCAAGCTGCATAGCGTTATCTTCCTCCGTGTTATTTGGACATCAACGCACCGCTGTTTTGCGGTACGCTCTCAATGTTTATGCCGTTGACCTTGCAGAAGTAATCTAAGAACTCCCGCGCAAGTGCTTCCTGCGCCGTGCCTCTTTTCAACTCAGCAATATCCCTAAGAATCTGAGCCGCCTGTTCATCAGACAAGTATCTGTGAAGCCCTGACCCAAACTTGACAACATCAGGGGCATTGGGGCAGGAGTAGTAGTTCCAAAATTTCAGCTTTTGCGCCTCATTTGGCGTCATTTGGATTTTATAGCGAGAATCGGTTGATACATACCCTTCTTCCCGCGTATCTCCCTCGTATGTATCATCCACCAAGAAAACTGCAAAGATAAATCTGTTTTCCTCCGGCTCATACGGAAGCCTTGTGGTCAGCACGGCCAAACTGTTTATCTGAACCTGCTTCAACCGCATAGGCCGCCCTTTATTTTCTCCTGTCTGAGTAACTCCCGCAAACGCCCTCCAATCCCGCAGCATGGCGCTTTCGTAGCAGATATAACTTTGCCCGCCCTCATTGAGCATATCTTCAAGCTCGGAGTAGGACGTGATAATCCCATCATAATACTGTCGGCAGGGAGAATCCGGTGATGAACACCAAACATGATTCTTCTCTTTTATGTTATAACGGATTACTCCCTCAGAGCAAACGCCGCGGAAGCCAACCCGCTCCGATGACTTGCCGCCATCGCAAAAATTGCATTTGAAAGAGATATTGGCGCGCGGGTAAACCCTTTCTTTTGGTTTTGTTTGCGTAAAGCGTTTTTCAGCCGTTTTTTCTCTTCCAAGCAATGCGGCATGTTCTTTTTCACGTTGCAGCGTCAGATTCTGAGCTTGCGCTTCTGCCAATTCATTTTGAATAGCGGCATTAAGCGTCTCGTCTTTCGCCCGCAAAAACTCCTTAAACGAGTCGGGATATACAAATCGCTTCTCGCCTTGACTAAACAGAATGGAAAGATAACCCCCTGCATGATCTACCACCTTGCCCTCGCCAAATGTCTTGTGAATGACAAGCCGATCCGCTATATTCATAAAGTCCCTCCTTCTGGCAGACGTCAGCTACCTCTCCTGATACCCATTATACCAAAAACGGTGTCCAATGGTACGGACAGCAATTTCATTCTGCTGAGTACCTTTGCGTACTTTTCGCGGCAAGCTCTATCATTGCCAAAACCAAGCTGTCGGGCTCCTTTATCTCAGCGCAGTCACCGAACTGGAACATCCATGCCAGAAATACCGGGCTGATTGAAACATTAACCGAGATTTCAAACCATCCGTCTGCGGACGGGAACATGAGGACATCCTTGCCAAAATGGTCGAGTACCACATTGACAAGGCTCTTATCAAATGCCAGCCTTGCCCGTACAACCTCTCCGTCGTACATGCCAAACGCGCGTTTTGCGTGTTCGGCGATATTGAACTTATCTTTATCAAATTTGTCGCCATCCTCGTCCAGCACATCGACACCGCTCATTCGGTCAACCCGATAATGCGTAAAATCATCATACTTTGCGCTGTAAGCAATTAGGTAGTAATTATCGTTGTTCCAGCAGAGGGTGACAGGAGTGGTGCGGTATAATTCCCCCCGCTTCCGGAAAACCCGCTTTTTCTTAACGTCATAGTCAAAATACTTAAAGGCAATCTTTTTGCCTTCGCCGATAGCATGATGTATCTGATCTATGCTGTAATAGACCGTTTCGTTGATGGTCTTTGCGCGATCCGCTACGAAAACCTGACGGCGAAGCTGCTTTGCCTGTTGGCTGCTTGTGAGCGACGATAGCTTTTTTATCAGTTCTTCGCTTTTCCGTTTGGTGATAAACCGACAGCTTTGCACGGCGTCAACAAGCAATTTCAGTTCGGGCAATTCAAACTGCCGCTCGGCTATGTAATATCCGACCGTCTTGCCCCGCTGCATTTCAATCTCGACGCCGAACTGCCGTAAAAGCTCCATATCGCTATAAAGAGATTTGCGCTCGGCGTTGATGCCGTAGCCGGCAAGTGCATCTACGATTTCCGCAATCGTCATAGAGATTTGTGCGTCAGTCTTTTCAAGCAGTATCTTCATCAGGTACAGGGGCTTCAATTTTTGGTTTGACGAGCTTGCCATGCCTCGGCCTCCTTTGGCGTCTTGTTTTTATAGTTATGCTAAATCACAGCCTCGACAGTCGAACGTGAACAAGAGGAAGCAAAATCTTATCCACTTCCTTGCGGAACTCGGCGTCCTCCAGATACCTCTCTCAAAACTCCTGATTTTGTGTCATACGATTCAGCACCACATCCATAATGGTGTTGTCGTAAACAATCCTGAAAAGGTCAAGCGGGTTTTTGGAGCGCAGTACAAGCTCCACGTTTTCACGCTTCTTTCAACTCTCGTTCGATCAGTTCGGACGAAATACGCAGCGCCTGAATACGCCGCACTGTCAGCGTGTGCTGGGATTTCCCCGGCTCCAGCTTCTCCTCTACTTTTTCGCACTTGTGCAGCAGAGACAAAATGGCCCGCTTGGCCTCCTGCAATTCGTTTTTTGTGTAATTACTCATTATAGCCTCCGAAAAATCCATCACAACAAGGACTCTGCGCTCTCCACTTGATGGGGCAGCCCACGCCAACAGATGGTGGGGAAATATATCATAAAGATGCAGAGCAAGAAATTAAAGCCCTTGCATATCGAAAAGACAAAGCGCGCAAGCTACGCCATCTTTCAACCAGATTATACCACGTATCTGCAATCATGCCCACAAAAACAGAAGGCACAGTCATGGAATCCTGATTCCATTTCCGTGCCTTTTTCCTGTTATACGCCTTAGGATTTTCGGGCTTCCGTGTCGCGGGGTTTTGCCCGCCCCATGTGCCGCGTTTCTGCGCCGTCAGCTCCCGCTGTTTTTTCTTTGAGATCTTCTCAACGGGGATAAACTTTTCCATATTGGACTCCTTTCGCGGTGTCTATATCATGTTATCAGACCCTGCGTATCCCGTCAAATGGCTGTGTTTTCCGGCTAAATTATGCTATACTCAGAGCAGAAAATGTCGGAGGGGTGGGGAAGACGGCCTATTATACCTACATTCTGCGCTGTGAGGACGGAAGTCTTTACGCCGGCATCACCACCGATCTTGCGCGCCGCTTCGCCGAGCACGCGGGAAGTTGCGGCAAGGGGGCGAAATATACAGCCTCCCGCCGGCTTGTCCGTTTCGAGGCGGCGTGGAAATTGCCTGACAGGTCCGAGGCTTCAAAATTGGAATACCGTATCAAGGCGCTTACCAAGCTGGACAAAGAACGGCTTATCCACGGCGAAGCGCTGGAGAGTCTTGATCTCTTGCCGTACACAAGACTTGGCATCACCGACAACGGAGGAATCATCATGCTGTTTGTTTGCTACCCAAAATGCGCCACCTGCCAAAAGGCACGGGCGTTTCTCGACACCAAGGGCACAGAGTACGACTTCCGCGATATCAAAGTCGAGAATCCCACCGAGGCCGAACTTCGTACATGGCACGCGAAAAGCGGTCTGTCGCTCAAACGCTTCTTTAACACCAGCGGCCTGCAATACAAGGCGCTGGAGCTATCGAAAAAGCTGCCATCCATGACGGAGGACGAACAATATAAGCTGCTCGCCACCGACGGGATGCTGGTCAAGCGCCCGATTCTGGTGAGCGGAGATTTCGTCCTCGTCGGCTTTAAACAGGCCGAGTGGGAAGCAAAGCTGTGACCCGTCGAGAGCTCATTGATTACTGCCTGACCTACCCGGACGCCTATGAGGACTATCCCTTCGATGAGCTCGCCGGCGCGCCCGACGCTTGGGCGGTTATGCGGCACAAGGGCAACAAAAAGAGCTTTGCCTTTATCTACGAGCGCGGTGGTCTGTGCGTAAATCTCAAGTGCGAGCCGCTCCGCGCCGATTTTCTGCGGCAAGTTTACCCCGGAGTCACCCCGGCCTATCACATGAACAAGGAACACTGGAACACCGTCCGACCGGACGAGATTCCGGAGGATGCCCTGCGCGAGATGATCGACCACAGTTATAAGCTGACCGTGCCGAGGGGGGAGCGGAAATGAATATTCTTGTGAGTGCCTGTCTACTGGGCGTAAATTGCCGGTATAACGCGGTACCGGGCGCCGCGCCCGGCGTATTGGCACTAATGGAGCACCACACGCTCATTCCCGTCTGCCCGGAGCAGTTGGGCGGTCTGCCCACGCCTCGGGAGCCGGCGGAAATCAGGGGCGACGTCGTGCTTTCTAAAAACGGCATGGATGTGACAGAAAACTACCGCCGCGGTGCAGAGGAAACGCTTCGTCTCGCCAAGCTCTGCGGCTGCAAATATGCCGCTCTCAAGGAGCGCAGCCCCTCCTGCGGATATGGCAAGATTTACGATGGCAGCTTTTCCGGCACACTGACGGATGGGTATCACAGACATGAAGAAGAAAGCAGCGCAAAAGCTTTTGTGTCCTAAAGATATAGATGAGTTTAAGGACTATCTGGGATACAACTTAGAAAGCATACGCGTACCAACCGATGCGGAATACTTTCCCCTGTTGAAAGAACACCTAAGCCATATCCTCTTTCAAGGGGTGCCTATCGTTGTCAGTCGAAGTACAGGTATGTCTTTGATTAAGTGCGTTGCGAACGCGCTGATTGGGACAGTCAATATAGAAACGCTTGTATTCTCGAACGATGTTTCGGAACAAGCTATAGACGACTTCTTGTCAGGTGACAGGCGCATTGTTTGTTTGGACAACTTCATCGGGAATTTTAACGAGATGGTTTTACTTCCGCTGTTTGACAAGCACAGAGACAAAATTATCTTCGTGACGATTGCTTACGACAGAACCCTGTTCTGTGTTCCTGACGAGTTTTTGAAGTATTGCCATTATCTCAATCTCAACCGCATAGAAGCGTTATCGGTCAATGTAGACTTAACCGAAGACCCTTCAACAGTTGAGGAGGTAGAGGCAATGCCCCAAAAGGCGGCATCAGATTCGCGGTATTCACCTTTGCTCAGAGAAATACTTGGCGAGCTTGGAATTCGTCAAAGTTTAATTGAGCGCAAGTGCGCCCTTATATTCAATGAGCAGGATTTATGCCGTTCGTTGGCATTTGATGTTCTGCCCTATTGCGTGGATGCACTTCAGATTGCGCCATACAACATCTCTGAGCGTTTAGCCAAATATGCGGGTGACACCGGAAGGTGTTCGTATAAGAATCTGTTCAGGAGGTGGTTTGCGTGATGAGTGATTTGCTGACCGCGATGTCTAACGATATGGGCATCAGCCGTTTCCTTAACGAAGCAGAAGATTCATTTGTCTATAGGCTTTGCTATTCGGCTCTTGGACAGTGGTGCCTTCGCACAGCACAGAATTCATCGGGTAACGCCGCCGGAACAACTAAGCATAACCAGACTATCGTGCTTAACGATTTGATGGCGAGGTTTGCGGAATTGTTTCCCTCTATGGCCGATAGATTCATCGATGCCAGCAATCAACAGGCGAGTTTTCCTTTTCATGTCCGCAGAGTTTACGAGGAAACCGGATACCTTTTGACTAACGACGACAACCACAATCGGTTAGCCAACTACGGTCGGAGCATACAGATTGGAAATTTAGCACTGTTTTTCGGGATACCGAATACAAATTATTCAGTAAACGGGTTTGGGGTGTTCTCAAGCCCTACGGCATACAGGGTTTCTGCCAAAGAGTTTATGATAAGGGACAATCTCACTTGTGAGGAATATTTCCGGTCACGATTTGACCCTATCGATTTCTACGACAGAGACATCTCCCTTGATGAACTCGAATACTTCAATCCGCAGTCAAACAATGTCCCATCTCAGTCGTGGGGTGATAAACTTGAGACAGATTGCACAGTGGCACGGAAAACCGAATTTGGGCCGTTCTATAGGGTTATGCGAATACCTGGTGCACTTCAGTTCGCCGACGAACCCGTTGAACAACAAAGCGACAATTTTATGTCATATGAATACAGGCGCCTGTATTTTTCCTTGAAAGCACACTACGGTAAACCACTAACAGCCACCGTCACAAAATACGACGAGATGTACTCAAAGATAAGAGTAAGGAAACTTCGGCATTTGAAATATTCTACCGCGAAGGCTTTATCCCATCATATTCATTTCCAAAGAATGTTGTAAGATTCTATGTCGAAAAAGAATCCGATCGTGGAAAGAACGCTCCGAGGGATATCCAATATGCGCCGGAGCGCGATATAGCCGTTGCCCTCAGCGAATATGCTCCCGGACGTTTCGTGACGATCGACAAAAAGATTTTTAAGAGCGGCGGTATATATTCAAATCCGCGTCCCAGAGGTTTTGAAACAAACCAAGCCGAGTTCTATTTTAAGAATAATGATTATTATAAAGACATCTATATTTGTTCCGAATGCAACTGGTTTGGCTTGGAACAAGAGGACTCACGCCGCTCTGCTTGTCCATATTGTGGGGCATCTATCGTAAAAAATAAAATGCTGCGTCCTTGGGGTTTTTCGCCCGTCAAGGGTGATGAGGTAAAGTTCGAGGATGAGGATGAGCAATACACCTATGCTGAAGCTCCGTACTATTCTTATGTTCCTGAAGACACAAGAATGGATAATTTCGGGCAGAGCAATATCTGTTTTGCAAACCTCCCCGACTGGAAAGTCTTGACTGTAAATATGGGGAAAAGCAAAAACGGCTTCAATGTCTGCAAAAAGTGCGGTGGCGCAGAGGTTGCAGATACCAACACAAATGGAACATTTTTGTTCTCACAGCCATACCATGATAACCACCCTTTATGCCACCATGATGGGACTGTAGCTACTGGCATTTATCTGGGATATGAATTCTTGACGGATATGTTTATGATGGACATTTCCTACGATTCAATAAAGCTTGTGGGAAATAGCAATGCGGAAGAGAGAAGTATACTTCGTGCGGCCGTGACAACTCTGCACGAGGCACTAAAGAAGGCGGTTTCACTTGTCTTGGACATAGACTACAATGAAATTAGCGGAGGTTGGCGTCCGAGAGTCAGGAGCGACGGGAAATCACATATTGAGATGTTCTTCTACGACAATCTAACGAGCGGCGCAGGGTATTCATCACTGATTGGCTCAATTCTCGATAAAGTTCTTGATAGAGCAAGAAATATCTTGTCAGAGTGTGAATGCTCGCGTTCCTGTAAAAACTGTCTGGATAACTACTGGAACCAGAGAAATCATCAATTGTTCGATAGACATTTAGGGCTACAGCTGCTAAACTATATTCAATATGGCCAGTTGCCAGAAGAATACGATGAAAGAAAGCAAGAAGCGTTTCTCGTGCCGCTAAAAAAACTTATATCAGAAGACCTGGATACGCCTCAGCCTAATCCCTCGGTCTTGTTCGAGGTTGTTCCAGCTATTCGAAAGAAGCCCGAGAACATAAAGACGAAGATTTATCTGAATCCTTATGATTTATCGGATTGGCTTCCCAATGCATTTATGGCATACAGGAATCTGGTAAGCGAGAGGTAGAGGATGGCTAAGTCACTTTCGCCGCTTCGATATCCAGGCGGAAAATCAAAGATTTATAATAAAATAAAAACTCTTATCGAAACCAACGCATTGGGCAACCGAACGTATGTGGAACCTTTTGCCGGAGGATTTGGAATAGGGATAGCTTTGCTATGTAATAATATCGTAGAGACCGCTGTTCTTAATGATTTTGATGCTCATATTTATCACTTTTGGTCTTCTGTGTTTAACTATACAGAAGATCTGCTTAAAAAGATTGTTGACACCCCAATATCTATTGAGGAGCGAGAGAAACAGAGGTCAATATATAAAGATAGCTCCGTCGACATTTTGAACGATGGATTTGCGACGCTGTTCTTAAACAGAGTGAACTTCTCTGGCGTCCTTGATGGTGGCCCTATTGGTGGGTTGTCACAGAGCGGCACTTATAAAATAGATTGTCGGTTCAATAAAAGTGAAATAGCAAAGAAAATTGAGAAAACAGCATTGCTGAAAAGTAAGATATCAATATTTAACTGCGATGCAAGTGAACTAATTACCAAACAATTGCAAGGCAAAATTGCCACCAGTTTTTTCAATATTGATCCACCGTATGTTGTCAAGGGAAGTCAGCTCTATACCAACTATTTTAAGGAAGATGACCATAGAAGTCTTGAAAAAATAATATCTAAATGCTTACACGATGTTCCATGGATAATAACTTATGATGACTGTGATTTAATACGGGACATTTATAGCCAATATCACATGTTAGGATATACAATCCAACATAATGCAGGGGGAAGCGTTGTGGGCAAGGAACTCGTTATTACGAACATATCGGCTAATTCGTTTGTATGGTAGTAGACTTCCAAGGATAACTGTGCTATTGTGTCTTGCTACAAGGAGGCGAGACATATGGATGAGATACTCAAAGCGCTGTACGATAGTTTCTACGCGCCGCCAGAGATGATGGAGCTGAAACAGGAGGCTGATGACAATCACCGGATTCTCATCGAGCGGCTGGAGAAACCGGAGCGGAAGCTGGTGCTGCGGATCATTGACGCAAAGGACAGCATCGCGGGGCAGCTCTCACTGGACAGCTTCATCTGCGGCTTCAAGCTGGCGTGGAAGTTAACAAATGAACTGAATCACTATAACGACAACAGGCGTTCAACGCCGGCCGGGAGGCCAGAGTTGGACGCCTGTTCCGTATTTCGGGAGGTGGAATCAGAATGACAAAACCGCTTGCAACGATCCTCGCCATAATTGCGGCGTGTACGGCGCTGTGCGCCCCTGTATGGCTTCGAAGTGGCGCAGACGAGAAAGTGCCCGCCTGGATTGAACCGCCCGGTGTACGACAAGAATCCGACAGCGTGTCGGAGTGCAGGATAACGGCTCAGCGCTATGACCATGAACTGCTTTTGACACCGATGCGGCTGGAGGATTTCGAGTCGACGGCATCTGACGAGGTATCACCAAAGGAAGAAAGTTCTCCGGTAGTCGAAGCGCCGCCAGGGTCTGACAAGATCGAAACAGTGAACGCTCTGACCGGGCCGCCTCTTGAGCCAGAGAAACCGCTCAATGAAATGCCCGCGTCGGTTCCAGATTCCACGCCCGCCAGAGAAACCACCATCGACGGCAAGCCGTTCGTCTGGGTGCAGGGCTTCGGCTACATCGAATCAGGCGGCTCGGGCGAGATCACCTATGCAGAAGATATGTACGAGAGCGGCGTAAAGATTGGTATTATGGGCAGCGAGGGCGTGTCGCCGCCGCGTGCCAACGCGACACCTTCCGCCGAGCTTCCTGAGCAAATCGGCGAGGTCATCGACCAGACCATCAATGAGACTCCGCAAAAGAACAGCATGCCGCCGGACTACCGGCCGGAAACCATACCACGGGCAGAATGAACCCGGAGAAAAACAACACCAGGCTCTGCCGTAGATACGTGCCACGGCGGAGCCTGTTTTGTTATCTGCCCGAAAGCGCCTCACACGGCAAGAGATATTCCGCCGCCACCCGGTACCGGCTCACGCCGAAGCTGGGATCTGTCCGTTCGATGATCTCCTTCGGGATTTTGGAAAGATACTTGCGCCCGAACTTTGTGTCGCCGAAATAGACATCAAAATTGGCTACCGGGAGAACGACCCAATCGCTGTCCTCCGGCTTGTTAGCGGCGTAATAGGCAATCAGCGTACAGATGACATCTGTCGGAACCTCTTTTGGCGTAATCACTTTAATGCTCGCAATGAGTTCCGGCGAAAATTTTGCTTCCATCCTCCTCAGGGGGCCGATTTCCAGCGCGTCGGCGATCACATCGTCAAAACGCAGTGTCCACGCACCCTTGGTCTGCGGTGAAAAAATCGGAACCTGATACTGCAAGACCTTGTTCCGCCAAGCGGCGTCAAACTTTTTCTGAATAATCTCCGCCTTATCAAGGGAAGTCTTTCTCACCTTATCGGGATTTTTCAGCATGAAGTCCGCCACGGCGTGGACGTGGCGGTAAAACCACCCGCCGCCGTTCTTCTCCACAAGCCCTGGGAACTCATCGTGCAAATCCGAAAAATCCGTCTGGAACTGCCATTCCTCTTTCGGAATGGCTTTTTTACTGTCCGGAATACTACACCAGGCGCATAAGGCGCGGCGGGCGGCCTCAATCTGTTCACGAGGGGCGCCCCGCTTTATCGTTCCGTCCTTTTCATGAAAAAGATATCCTCGCGCGAGGATCGTCAGTATCCTTGCCATGCCTTCAAAATCAAGAATCGTGTCAAAAGTGAAGCGCCCAAGATACCCTGTGTCGCTTTTGCCCGTGGCGGTGTACTCGACCTTTCCGGTATAAGCCTCAAATTCATCCCATTCATTCAGCATGGTGCGCCCTCCTTGCTCAAGACGTTTTTCTCCACTTGATCGATCAGCAGCTCCCACAGCAGATTGCGCTTTCCCAGCGTGACCACGTACCGCACGGCAATATCCGGCCTCACGATTCTGTCCATCAGCTCACGGCATTTCTCCGCGACCGTCTCCCGGTAGGTCTGAGAAAACGGCCTGTCCGCATACGCGCGCATCATGGTGGTGAAGGCTTCAGAATCGCTTTCCCGGAATAGTTTTTTCCGCTCCTGGGCCGTATTATCATCATCGATATCGCAGACGAGATCACCGAGGATGCGGTAGCCGCCGAAGCGGAAATCCGCAAGCAGGTCATGGTAATCTATGAAATCAGCGTCCGGCAGCCAGGTAAGGAGAAACACCTCGCGGGTTTGCTCGTCCATAAAGTGCCAGGACTGCTCCCGCATCGCCTGACGCAGGGCGGAAACCCTCTCCGGGGGCAGGTTCTGAAAGAGCGCGTACAGCTCATCCGAATCAACCTGTTCTTCCTGCCCTCTGACATACAGGGTTCGGTCAATGTCCTTTTTTCTCGGCATATCCCTGGCCGGAGCGCGGCAGGCACGGATGCGGGAGAGGCACGTCTCATAGTCCTCCAAAAGAGCGGAAACAGCGGAAAAAACCGCTTTGTCCAATTGCTCCTTCCAATGCTCCTCCTGCGCAAAGGTAAAGAGTTCGCTGTCCGCCGCGGGCTTGGCCTTTATTCTCGGCGTGTTCTGCTTCAGCTGATAGGCCAGATACGGCAGCCGCTCCACATTGGAATCGATCTTATTCCAATCGACTTTTTTGAAAAACGACTTGATCTTCTCGGCGTGGGTCGGCTCATACCACGCCCGCCGTGTTTCAGCATCCTCAACCAGATTTTTGTACTGCAGAAAGGCGCTGCGCCTGACGGTTTTTCTTGTCAGGTACTCGTCGAGGTCAGGCCTAATTCCGCTTTTGGCAGAGTCAATTTCCAGGCCTGTGAGGATGGCGAGAGTTTCGGTTTCCTCACGGCAGTGCTGACATTCCTCGGCGTTCAAGTTTTCATTATACGCAATGATGCTGCGGTCAAGGGCAGCGTTGCAGATCTGCCCGATGCGGGAGGAAAATGTACTGCGGACGGTTTCAAACCGGGCGTGCCAGTCGTTGGCGTCGCGGATCTGCGGCTCAGCTGCCGGGATCATCAGAAGAGGGATGTTGAACTGATTGGAAATGTCTTTGTATTTGTCAAACTCGTAATTTCTTCGGACGCACTCATTCAAAATCGGGTCGGATATGGTTTTGATCATGTCGCCGTCATAATCCGCGCCGCCCAGCCGCTCGGATGCCAGTGTATGTGTATCGACCATAACAACGTCTGTCAGGTGGCTGAGGTAATACTTCCGCATATTGTCCTTTTGGGAGTACACGGAGAGCTGCACTTCCTCGTTCCTGGCGATATGGGGGTTGCGAAGCAGCGTACAGGAATCCCCATGCTCATAGGCGGCCCCCGGCGCGTAGAATACGCTTTCCCTGAAGTAGTTGTTCATGGCCGCTAAGAAAAATGTGTTTTCCCTGCGTGTGCGTATTTTGTCAAGAGGCATCAGCAAGGCCATAAAGTCCAGCAAATCGCCGGAGAGATAACGGTTGTCCCCGGCCACGATCAGTCGGCCGACGGCATATTGCTTCAGAATGCTGTCGGCCATGGCATCCAGCTGTTTCGCATAGACCGGCTCCGAGATAAACAGCGGGTTCTTTTTAAGAATCCGGGCGAGCCGCTGCTCTCTGCTCTTGCTGAACAGGCTCCTTCGGTTCAGCGCCTCGAGGAAATAATCCTGCCGGAACTGTTCATTGGCGCAGTAGTTGTAATAGGCGAGCTCGGTTTCCTTGGTCAGCCACCTGCGATTGTCCTCCGCCGGACTGTGATCCCATCCGGGCGGCAGATCAACCGGACGGAATTCCTCCGCCCGGATGGAAACGGTGGTCAAAAACTGGTAGTTCAACTCTGTAAAAGCCTCCGGCTTCTCCTTGCTCACGCCCGTGATATACAGGGCGTGGCGGTACCGGCGAAAGGCGTCCCAGTAGTCCTCCCACGACCTGCCGCTGTCTTTCAGCCAGCCGTAACCCTTGAATTGGCTCTTGGTGAGGATGATGTCCACGTCCTGCACATTGTGAGAAACGCCGTAGATATCGGTGAGAGCATCCATTCCGGCGCTCTTAAAAAAGTCCTTGAAGTCTACCTGATGCAGCATGCCCTTGATATATGGCAGGCGAATCTGAAACGAGGTGTGGATATGCTGTCCGCAGTACGCCTTGTCCACAACTCGGGCATATTCCTTTGAGATCAGACCTTCGCCGTCAAAGCTCATGACGTCGATATCCGTTTTCTTTTCTTCACGGTGATACTTCCGTGTGCTGCCCTGACTGCCATCATCGGCGACGGTAATCACTTTCACGTTGTGGACAGTGCTCACAGGATTATCTATGACGATGACCCGGTGAGGTTTGTCAATGCCGATGTTTTCGATACGCACGCCGCTGGAGAGCATCAGTCCGTTATAGGCATAGAGCTTGCTAAGCTGACAGTCGCCGACGGTCATATCCATCATAATACGGCGGCGCACCAAATCATAATAGTCCGCACGGATGAACGACAGCCGCGCCTGCCGGCTCATGCTGCCGGAGCGCTCAAAGGCGAGATAGCGATGCTCACCCGAGCCAAAGTCCAGCGAGACACCTTCGGGACGGAACATGGCCTCCGCCTTCTGCTGACGGACAAGCTGTTTTCTCTGTGCCGCTCTCCGGTCAAAGATACCCGAGAAATCCATATAGAAAATAATATCGGAAAGGTCGGTGATCAAACGGCCGCCTGCGCGCTCACTGTATTCATTTCCGCGCAGCGCGCACATGGTCTGAAAAAAGAATGCGTTGCCGTCCTGCTCATGCAGGGCGGCGGCAGCCTTGCACTTTTCGGTTGCGGCCCCGCTGAGATAAAAGGAATATCCGCCGTCCTCTTTCACGGCATAGCTCAGGACCGCTCTCGCGGACAGCTCGTAAATCCTGTATTTCGTCTGCGGCATCCCTCTCACCCCCCGATAAGAATATTTTACCATAAAACCTCCGATACGCAACATGAATACTGCTCCCACAATTTTTCTGTGAGAGCTTTGCTGTATCAAAATTAAAAAATAGGAGGTTTTACAAATGAGTAAAAACAAAACCGCCGTCATGTGCGGCAAGGAGCAAATGGAGAGAGGAGGCACCATATGGGTATTCCGGGCGAGTGCTTTTTCAAAATGAGCAACGCGGTATTCTGCTATGGCCTGACGCCGATTCAGCTGGCGGTGTACAGCTACCTCGTCTGCCGCGCCGGGCAGAACGAGCGGTGCTGGCCCAGCATGAAAACCATCGCCGCCTGCTGCGGCTGCTCAAAGAACGCGGCGCGGGAGGCGACCAAGGTGCTCAAGGATCGCGGGTTCATCAGCAAGGTGAACACCTACCGTAGCGAACGCACCGGCCTCACGCGCCAGACAAACAACACCTACTATATCCTCGAGCTGCCACCGCTCCCGAAACCCGCGCCCCGTGCGGAGTACCGGGAGGGCACAGCAGACGGTGAGGAAATGAATCATCCAGACGCAGACATCAAATTTAAAGCCTCTCCGGGGGACGAAAGGAGAACCGCATGATTACAAAAATTCTTGATACCATCATAAGCAACGATCTGTGCTGGATCGCGGAACAGGTTCGCGACCTCGTCGCTTATGCCCGGCACACCTATGACAAGTACTACGGAGAACCGCTCTCCGAAGAAGACATCCGGCTATTTTCCGCTGGCGGAAATCCGGAACGGCTCACAGCGGCGCAAGAGGAATTCATCCTCAACCGACGCGCCGAGCTTCAGCTGGCGAACCGCAGGGCCGTATTTCATCTCTTTCAGTTCATGGGGTTCCGGGAGCTGGGGCTGGTAGACAGCATAGAAGAATATATGAAAATCTTTCCTCCGGGAACGCCGAAACCGCTCCTTTTGACCGCCTATGAACGCGCGAAAGAAAAAGCGGGATAAAGGACTGGCGTCGCAAGCGACGCTCAGCCCGGCCACAAATGCCCGCAGTGCGGGCATTTTGAGGGGTGCGGAACTGGGGTCAAAAACAGAAGGAAAGACGGCTTTTGTGGTCAAGACGCGCAAAAGCCGCGCCGTTACAGGCAATTTGCAGGGGTCAAACCCAGAAATGGAGGTCAAAATGAGTCAAAAAGTGAAATTCGCGTTCTACCTGCCACCGGAAAAGAAAGAGGAGCTGGAGCGCCGCTACCGCGAGGACGGAAGCCGCAGCATCACGGCCTTCGTCGAAAACGCGGTCAATTTCTACCTCGACTATCTCAGCGCCAACAACGCCGGCGCATTCCTCCCCGCGGCGGTCAAGTCGGTCATCGAGGGACGGCTTGGGATGTTAGAGGACAGACTGGCCAGCCTGCTGTTCAAGCAGACCGTGGAACAAGACATGGCGATGAGCATTATCGCGGGCAGCTTCGAGTTGGACGAGGAATATATGCGCCGCCAGCGCGGACGCAGCATCGCGAACGTCAAACAGACCAACGGCCGGCTGTCCTTCGAGAGCATCGCGCGAAACGCGGGTGAGGACTGATGGCGAAGCTCATCCTCAAAAGTCCTTATCTCAAGTGCGGCGGCAGTGGCACGGTTAGCGGGTACATGCGGTACATCGCCACCCGCGAGAACGTGCAAATCGTCGCGGACGCCCGCCCGGCGACGAAGCGCCAGGAACAGCTCATTGCAAAACTGCTGCGGGACTTCCCCGACACGAAAGAGCTGTTCGAGTACGAGGACTGGAGCGCCGCGCCGACGAAGGCGCACGCCTCAGCGTTCATCACAGCCGCGCTGGAGCTTAACTGGGACGCGGCCAGCCGCTCGGATGTGTATATGAAATATATCGCGACCCGTCCGCGCGCGGAACGGCTGGGCTCTCATGGACTGTTCGGCGACAGTGATACCGTCGATCTTGACAAAGCCATGGCGGAGCTGGACGTGTACACCGGAAACGTGTGGACGCATATTATTTCCTTGCGCCGCGAGGACGCGGCAAGGCTTGGCTACGACAGCGCTGGGGCGTGGCGCAATCTGCTCCGCGCGCACCGCAATGAGATCGCGGCGGCCATGCACATTCTACCGGAGAACTTCCGCTGGCACGCCGCTTTCCACGACGAGGGCGAGCATCCCCACGTCCACATGATGGCGTGGTCATCCGACCCGAAACAGGGATATCTGAATCAGGACGGCATTCGGGCCATGCGCTCCAAGCTGACCAACGACATCTTCAAGCAGGAGATGCTGCATCTCTACGAGCAGAAAAGCGCCTCCCGCGACGAGCTGGCGCGCGAGGCGCGGCAGGCCTTGCTGGAGCTGGCCGAGCGGATGCGGCAGGGTATCTGCGACCACCCGGAGGCGGAACAGCTTATTTCAGAACTGGCGCAGAAGCTGGGAACAGTCGGCGGCAAAAAGCAGTACGGCTATCTGCCGAAACCCATGAAGGCTCTGGTGGACAGCATCGTCGATCAAATGGAACGTCTGCCGGTGGTGGCCGACTGCTACGAAAAGTGGCTGACGCTCCAGGGACAGGTGCAGGGCTACTACACCGGCGAAGCGCCGAAGCGGCTGAAGCTGTCACAGCAGAAGGAGTTCCGGGCCATCAAAAACGCCGCCATTAAAGAGGCCGAGCGCGTCCGGCTGGGCGAGATCACCTTCGAGGACGCGGAGCCGGACATAGAGCCTGCGGGTGAAGCCCTTGCCGCCGGCTACTACTGTCGTATGAAGGAAATCATCCTTGACGAAAGTGCGTCGCTGGAGGAACGGGACTATGCCGTGTCCGAAATGGCAAAGCTGGCCGAAGCGGGCAATTGCTACGCCCAGCATCTTCTTGGCAAGCTTTACCGCGACGGCGGACTGCTTGTTACCGACTGGGTAAACGCGCGGTACTGGTTCGCGCAGGCGGCGCAGAGTGGCCTTACCGTCTCACAGTACGCGCTCGGCAAGCTGTACCTTTCGGATGACACCGAGATACGCGACCCGGCTGCCGGTCTGCGCTGGCTGGAGACGGCCTTTCAAAACGGCAGCCACTACGCCGGGTACAGGCTCGGCAAGGAGTATCTGCGCGGCGAGATCACAGCGAAAGACGTGCCGAAGGCGCTGGACTTTATGCGACGTTCCGCTGAAATGGGAAACCAGTACGCCCAATATATGCTGGGCAAGCTGTATCTCATGGGCAAGGAAGTCCGGCAGGACAGAGAGCAGGCGCGGTACTGGCTAACGCGCTCGGCCGACCAGGGCAACGACTATGCCCAATTCTTTCTGGACAGGCTGAACGACTTCCGCTCGCCGCCGCTGATGCTGGCGGTGAGCCGTCTGCTGCACCATATGGGCAACATCTTCCGGGACAACTCGCTCCCGAGGAAAAGCCCGGTTGGGATGAGTATTGATAAGAAGCGCCGTATGAAACGCCGCGAGAAAAAGCAGGCCCTTGGCCAGAAGGACGAGCCCACGCAGGAGCAGGGCATTTCGTTCATGGGCTATTAAGCCGCTCATTGTCTGCTGGGGCACCTTACTCCAGCAGATGGTGGGGAAATAAATCATCAAGACGCAGGACATCAAATATAAGGCCTGCCGAGTGGCAGACGGAAAGGACAAATATGAAAAAATCCACCTATACCTCTTACGAGGAACTGCCGCTGGTGCTGTCGGTGCCGAACATCGCCGGAGCACTTGGCATCGCGCTTTCGGGCGCGTACGAGTTGGCGCGGCGGGAGAGCTTCCCATCCTTCACCATCGGCTCGCGAATCCTCGTGCCGAAGGAAAAATTCATCCAGTGGCTGGAGGCGCAAAGCGCTGAAAAACCTGAAAGATTTTGATAGCTATTGTCTCAAAAATGTGGTATATATTCGTGTTGCGAAAGAGGTGATAATAAATGGGAAAACGACGGGCAAACGGCGAGGGCAGCATCCGAAAGCGCGCCGATGGCCGCTGGGAGGCCCGCTACACCGTGGGCGTGGACTACTCTACCGGCAAGTCCATCAGCAAAAGCGTGTTCGGCAAAAGCCAGGCCGAGGTCAAGGAAAAGCTCAAAACCGCCATCCGTGAAAACCGCGGCCCGGCCATCAACCACAAGGGCGACTACACCGTCGCCGAGTGGATGCGGCTGTGGTTTGAGCTCTACAGCAAGCCCAACATTCGGCCGAGCACGGTGGGCAACTATACAAACATCATCGAAAATCATATCATTCCGGCCATTGGCAGAATCAAACTCAAGCAACTGGGGGCCATCCACATCCAGAAGCTCTACAACGATACCAAGTCAGGCGGACGGGTCAAGCGCAGCGAGAAGACCACCGACCTGTCGCTCTCCATCCGCTTCGTACGGGCGCTGCATATGGTACTGCGGGGCTGTCTCCAGCAGGCGGTCAAGGAGCGGCTCATTAACCACAACCCCTGCGACAACTGCCGTATCCCCAAGCTGGATAAGAAGGAGATGAAGATTATCCCGCCCGAGAAGGTGGGCGAATATCTCAGGCAGGCCGGCGAGTGCGGCGTGCTGCCGATGTTCTACCTTGAGCTGACGAGCGGCCTGCGCCGGGGCGAACTGCTGGCGCTTTTGTGGACAGACCTGAATGTGGAGCAGCGGACGATCTCCGTATCCAAGCAGCTCGGACGCTTAAATGGCGAACTGGTGGTATCGACGCCCAAGACGCCGAACTCCATCCGCACGGTGGTGATTCCCCAACAGGCTGTGGATCTGCTCGTCGCGGAGCATGAGAAGCACCCAGATAGCCCCTACCTGTTCCCGTCGCCCCGGACGGGTGGGATGTTCAGCCCCGACTCCGCCGGGCGCATCCACAAAACTTTGCTGAAGAAGGCGGGCATCGACGAGGGAGTGAGGTTCCATGATCTCCGCCATACCTTTGCAACACTGGCCCTCCAAAACGGCGTGGACGTGAAAACAGTCTCCAGCATGCTGGGGCATTACAGCGCCGGCTTCACGCTGGATACCTACACCCACATCACAACAAAAATGCAGCAGGAGGCGGCCGACAAGATGGGCGGGTTTATGGACGCTGCCATGCCGGAGGAGAGCGAGTGCAAGATTATACCGTTCGAACAGGTGGAATAAGACGCTGAAAAGGCCGGACGGCTGTCCACATGGGCAGCCGTTCGGCCTTCTTTTTTGTTATCCTTATTTAAGCTCAGCCAGCTCGGAAATCCGGGCTTTGAGCTTTCCATTGGTAAAGGGGCTGTTTTGCAAATCATTGACGCTTTCTTTGATTTTTTGCTATAATCTGGTTATCAGATTAAGCGACAGAAATTTTGTTTATGGGGAGGAACCGGGCATGTATTATAAACGCGTTATCGCAGCTCATTTTGAGCAAAAGATAATGGTGGGCGGGCCGCTGCGCTGGCTTGTCGATTATGTGAAAGCTCATGACGACCTCGATCTGCTGATTGGAAAAAACAAACAAGAAGAATACCTTCACGTCTATCGCGGACTGACAAAGATCGTAACGATTATACCAACCTCTGCGGCGGATACGGTCAATCTTAAAACTGCGGATGCATATAAAAGTATCTCACCCTCTCTTGCCGGAAGGAAAACACTTTCAGACATAACCGAAGCGGAAATTGAGGCTATTAGAAAAAGCCTTGCGGCTAAGGGTACCGCAGACAGATATTATGGCAATAAAAAAGAGGGGTACTATCAAAACGAACTTTCGAGGATGTTTGGGCTTTATAGCAGAGCCGATTCAGACTTTATTATTCTGGACAAAGAAGCCGTGGTCGGGTATAAGGATGAGGAGGAAAAGGCGCGCCTGTTTGGGCCGCTGCACGGTGAGTATAAGGAATTGCAGAAAAAAATCTCCAAGAGAAATCCAGAGAGATATGGCCGGGATCTCGTTAAAAAATCTATCGGCAACGAGCTTGACTTTCTCGCGGTAGACAAAAATGGAGACATCCTACTGATGGAGCTGAAGCACGGGACGAACACCTCGGGGATTTACCTGAGTCCGCTGCAAATCGGCCTGTACCTTCAAATCTTCAATATGCTGCCGTGGGGGGTTTTTCAACGGGCCGTAACCGATATGTTTGACCAAAAGAGAAAAATCGGATTAATCAATTCCGATTGGAAGATGCCTGAACTGTCGAGGAAAATCATTCCGATTCTCATTGTGGCCGAGCCGAATCAAAGCAGCAGCGCATATGAGAAGTTTTGTGAAATACTTGATTTTTGCAGGCAAGAAAAGGGCCCCGATTTTTTGCAGGAGCTGCGCACTATGGCCTATACGACCGACACGGGGCTGACTGTATGGGGTGAGTCGTGAACATTAAAATTCACCGAGGTCAAAACCAAATCGGCGGATGCATCGCGGAAATCTCGAGTGACACGACAAAGATACTGATTGATTTTGGTGAGGAACTTGTTCCGCAAACGCCGATCAACGAAGGCGAGATTCTGAGAGACTGCGACGCTGTTTTCCTGACCCATTATCACGGTGACCATATGGGTTTGTATACGCATATTCCGGTAGATATCCCGATTTATCTCGGTGAAGTGGCCAAACAAATCCTTGCCGCCTTCACGGCTCGAACCGACAAAGAAAACTTGTCCAAGGTGGAGCGCTTTCACACTTATACCCTTATGCAGCCAATCAAAGTCGGAGATATTGAGGTAACGCCTCTGCTAGTGGATCACTCGGCTTTTGACGCTTATATGTTTTTGATCAAAGCAAACGGTAAAACTGCTTTGCATACGGGCGATTTCAGAGGACATGGTTTCAGGGGCAAGGGGCTTCTGCCGACGCTTCAAAAATATGTCGGCAAGGTTGATGCGCTGATTGTCGAAGGCACGACCCTTTCCCGCGACGGCGGAGAGCCTATGACGGAACGTGAGCTGCAGCTTCAAGCCGCCGCATTGATGAAAGAGAAAAAGTACGTATTTGTGCTGTGCTCTTCCACCAATATTGACCGTATCGCTGCGTTTTATCATACCAATCCATTTGGAAGATACTTTTTGTGCGACGAATATCAGAAGACGGTGTTGAATATTGTCAAAGAAAATGCCGGGCAGAAGTCAAGTTTATATGATTTTCAGAAGATCGTTACTTATGGTGAAAATATTGAGGAGAGGTTCTTTAAGCGCGGCTTCTGTATGCTTGTGCGGAGCCGGGACGACCACAGAAAAATCATTGAAAAATATCCGGAAGCGGAAAGGCTGATTCTGTATTCCATGTGGAAGGGCTATGTCGAGGGCAAGAATAGAAGCGCGAGTACAGTCCGGTTTCTCGACAGCTTAAACTATACCTATCTGCATACCAGCGGCCATGCGGACGCGGAAACCGTTTGTGAGGTTGTGTCCGCAACAAACCCTGATGTAATCTATCCAATCCACACCGAAAACGCCGCTTGGTTCAAAGGACGTTTTGGCCAGGCAGAAATTATTTTGTAGAGGTTCGGCTATTATGGACATAAAGTATTTCATCATTGTGCTTGCAGTTTCCGTCGGATTTATCGCCGTAGGATATTTTTTCAATCGTTCATATCAAAAATGGTTTGGTTACAGTCTGTGGCCCGGAACGGCAATTCTGCTTATCAGCTCGTCCCTCTATTACTATGCGTTTGAAAATGGCGCCGAAGATAAAAACTATATATTATTTCTCGTCATCGCATCCGTGATTGTGCTTGGAATGCTGGTTTTCAATGTGCTGAAAAGCCATAACATACCCTATGGATTCCTTGCGACGGTATTGCAATTAGGTATGTCGGCGGGAATATTGTTTCTTTTGCTGGTGCTTCTGGCCTCGACGGGTCGATCAAAAAAGAGCAAAAGCGGTGCAAGCAAGGGAGCTAAAAGACGATAGTTCCCTTGTACACCCCGCCATGCCCCAAGCTCTCCGCCCCTCTCTCGTACTATCGTTTGGGTCAAAATCAAGGAGGGAATAACCATGCTGCCTACGGGCTGGAACAGACCTTGCTTTACCGGAGTACATGAGGATAAGTTTACAGAGTCTCTGCTGTCCCGATATGGCGGAAGAGATTATATTACCGTGTCAGAATTCTTAACCGATCCACAGCAGGCACTGTCCCGAATCCCGAAGACTCCGGGAATCTATATCGTGACAACGATGCACCCCGCCGAACCGGACGCTTTTCTTGAGGTTGGAACCGGAGGATTTTTCAAAGGCCAAAATCCAAATGTCAGTGTCCAGGAGCTCCGACAAAAATGGGTAGACGGAGCCAGCATACTTTATATTGGACGGGCGGGAGGAACCGAGATAAACGGACGCAAGTACAAGTCGACATTATATGCGCGAATAAAGCAGCTTCTGAAATTTGGCAGAGGCGAAAATATCGGACACCGTGGCGGCAAATATTTATGGCAGTGTGAAGACAGTGAGGATTTTCAAATCCACTGGTATGCCACATCTGAAGATGAAAATCCCGTCAAATTAGAGCGACAGCTTATTGAGGCTTTTCGTGAGAATTATGGCAAACTTCCTTTTGCAAACCTAAGGTAGGCATTTTCATTCCAAACCTGCCCGAAACTCTCCGCCACTTTCCGTTCTTATCCCCGTTTGGGTCAAAATCTGGGTCAAAACACGTTTTGGCGGCGGAGATGCTCCGCCGCCGAAACAATTTTTCTGACCCATTTTGTGAAAATCAACTTGGGTCAGCACTCCACAAACAGTCACAATAAACACCGAAAAACCGCCTGAAAAGGCGGTTTTTTGAGGAAAATTGGTCGGAGTGCGGGGGCTCGAACCCCGGGCCTCGTGGTCCCAAACCACGCGCGCTACCAACTGCGCCACACCCCGTTATTTACTTTTCGACCGATTTCGCGCGTGCTCCCAAAGCAGGCGCGCTACCAGCTGCGCTACACCCCGAAGTGTATTTTTTTACGGCCCGGGAGCTTCAGGCCCCAGTGCCGCTTAAGCATTATACTACATCCGGTGGAAAACTGCAATAATTTTCTTAATTGATGTTTTAGCCCTCATATGTTATCATTTTGCATGGAGTGTGATTCCTTTGAGAATGAGAAAAAAGCGCAACCTCATCCCCCGTTTGGAGCGCTGCGCCCACGTTCAGATAAAAAATCCCGAGGAATTCAAGGGGCAGTGGGCGGAGAAGTTTCCGGGATACAGCGCCTACCATCTGGAGCTGGGCTGCGGCAAGGGGCGCTTCACCGCGGGGATGGCCATCCAGAACCCCGACGTTTTTCTGATTGCCATTGAAAAGGTGCCGGAGGCTATAGTAGTGGGCATGGAGCGGGTTTGCCAGAATGATATCAAGAATGTCCGCTTTATAGACTATGACGCCTCCAAAATCGCAGATATTTTTTCCCCCGGAGAGATAAGCCGCATATATATAAATTTCTGCGACCCTTGGCCTAAAAAGAAACACGCCAAGCGCCGCCTGACCGCCCCGGGCTTTTTGAAAATATACCGCGAGCTTTTGCCGGAAAAAGGCGAGATATGGTTCAAAACCGACAACGTGCCCCTATTCGACTACTCTCTGGAGCAGTTTGAAAAGGAGGGCTGGCAGCTGCGGGAGGTCACCAGAGACCTTCACGGAAACGGCCCCGCGGGGGTCATGACTGATTATGAGGTAAAGTTCGTCAGCCAGGGAGTAAAAATTAATCGCTGCGTCGCCGTCAGGCCTTAGCCTGTGCGGAACGAATAATAAAGTTTTGGGAGAGAGACATGAGACTTATTTCATGGAACGTAAACGGCATCAGGGCCTGTATGAAGAAGGGCTTTATGGACGTTTTCTATACCCTGGACGCGGACATATTCTGCATTCAGGAGACCAAGGTTCAGGCCGGGCAGATAGACCTTGATTTACCCGGCTACGAGCAGTTTTGGGCCTACGCGGAGAAAAAGGGCTATTCCGGCACCGCAATATTTACAAGGATACCACCCCTCTCCGCTAAATTTAACCTGGGCATACCGGAGCACGACGGGGAAGGACGTGTGGTCACCCTGGAGTTTGAGGATTTTTATCAGGTCTGCGTCTATACCCCCAACGCCCAGGACGGGCTGCGGCGCCTGGATTACCGCATGAGCTGGGACGACGCCATCCGCGAGTACATCGCCAACCTTGACAGCAAAAAGCCCGTAATCGTGTGCGGCGATTTGAACGTGGCCCATAAGGAGATAGACCTGAAAAATCCCAGCTCCAACAGGGGCAACCCCGGATTCACCGACGAGGAGCGGGCAAAGTTTGCTCAGCTTCTGGAAATCGGGCTGACGGACACTTTCCGCCATCTGTACCCGGATTTGGAAGGCGCCTATACCTGGTGGTCATACCGGGGCAATGCCCGGGCCAACAACACCGGGTGGCGCATAGACTATTTTCTTGTTTCCGACAGAATCAGGGATCTGATTGACAAGGCTTACATATGTCAGGAGATTTTGGGCAGCGATCACTGCCCGGTGGGCCTTGACATAAAAATATAGCGGGCAGAAATAATATAGCCAAACAACGTCTGCAACGGATGGTTTGAGATGCCGACTATAGGAAACGTAAACATAGACGGGAGGCTGGCCCTTGCGCCTATGGCGGGGGTTACGGACATAGCGTTCCGGACTATCTGCCGGGAGCAGGGGGCGGCCCTGACCTACACGGAAATGGTCAGCGCGAAGGCGCTTGTATATAAAGACGTTAAAACCCGGAGTCTCCTTCAGCTTGGGGAGGACGAGCGCCCCGCGGGGGCGCAGATATTCGGCAGCGAGCCTGAGGTTATGGGCGAGGCTGCGGCTATGGCTGAGGAGATTTCCGGCGCGGATTTTATTGACATTAACATGGGCTGTCCCGTGGGCAAAATCGTCAAGAGCGGCGACGGCTGCGCCCTGATGAGGGATCCGGACAAGGCCCTGAAAATTATAGAAGCTGTCAGAAAAAGCACGAAACTGCCCGTCACCGTAAAAATCCGCAAGGGATGGGACAAGGGCAGCGTCAACGCGGTGGAGTTTGCCCTTATGTGCCAGGAGGCGGGGGCCAGCGCCATCGCCGTTCACGGCAGGACAAGGGCTCAGCTGTACTCCGGCGTGGCTGATTGGGACATCATCAGAGAGGTAAAGAAGGCCGTCAGCATCCCCGTGCTGGCAAACGGTGATGTTTTCACGGCGGAGGACGCCGTCAGGATACTGAAATACACCGGGGCCGACATGGTCATGGTGGGCCGGGGGGCGTTTGGAAACCCCTGGCTGTTCAGGCAGGCGGCCGCGGCCATAGCGGGGGAGCCCATCCCGGACATACCGCCACTGAAAGAGCGTATTGACACCGTCATAAGGCAGCTTGAGATTGCCGCAGGGTATAAGGGTGAAAAAATCGCCTGCCTAGAGGCAAGGCGGCATTTTGCGTGGTATCTGAAGGGCGTTCCCCACAGCAGCTATTTCAGGCAGCTTGTGACCAGGATTGAAACTTTGGACGAGGCTCGCCGGATTGCCGAGGACATAAAAAGGGAACTTGGATGAGTTTCGGGGCTCATGTCTTAAGGCGCTTTGACGGCAAGAGTGAAAAACGGCCCCTGGGGGACGACTTTAAACTGTGCAGAAAGGAATGGCTGCATATGACTCGTAACGAGGAAATGAATATAATAAAGCGGGTTCTTGCCGGCGAAACAGAATTGTTCGAAAAGCTGGTCCTGGCGAACCAGACCGGTGTGTATAACCTTGCCCTGCGCATGGTGGGCAACGAGGAAGACGCCTTTGATATGGCTCAGGAAGCGTTTCTAAGGGCATATAACTCCCTTGACAAATTCCGGGGGGACAGCAAGTTTTCTGTTTGGCTCTACAGGCTTACCACCAACATATGCATAGATTTCCTGAGAAGGCGCAAGCGACGACAGACCGTCTCCATCACTTACATAAGCGACGACGATGAAAACGAGGAGATGGAAATCCCGGATCAGCGCTTTAGTCCCGAGACGGAGCTGGAGCGCAAGGAGCTTATAGCCGCCGTTGAGCGGGGGCTCCAGCAGCTTCCCCATGACTATAAGCAGATTCTTATTCTCAGGGAGATAAACGGCCTCAGCTATGAGGAGATAGGACAGGTCCTTTCTCTGGGGGAAGGTACCGTAAAATCCCGCATATTCCGGGCCAGGAAGAAATTATGCAGCATTTTGTTGGCGGACGGGAACATTTCTGTCTCATACCCGTCTAATGAGACAAAGGGAGGTGTTAAGCGTGCGGGAATGCAATAAATACCAGGAAATGATAAGCTGCATGACAGACGGCGAGCTGTCTGCTCATGAAGCGGAAGAGCTGCATGCCCATATCGACACCTGCCCTGAATGTCGCTTGGTCTACGAGGCATTTTTAGGCATATCCGGCGCCATTTCGGAGGGGATTGCAAGTCCCCCTGAATATTTTGCCGAGAGCGTTATGAATAAATTCGCCCTCCAGAAAAGCCGGAAATCCAGGAAGCTTCCATACGCGCTGGCGCGTTACGGGGCCATTGCCGCCTGCCTGGCGGTTATACTGCTGGGCGCCTATGAAATGGGCCTGTTCAGCCGGGCGGGCTCCGGCAATACTGCGGACAGCGCCTCCATGCTTATGGAGTTTTCAGCAGCCGAAGCCCCGCCGGCGGTGGCGGCGGAGGAGCAGGAAAGAGGTAAAGACGAGGCTTTTGATTACTGCGATGGGGCCAGCACCGGCTCCGTCGACGGCGGCCAGCAGGATAAGCAGATGGTTACCTCCGCCGGATCGGGGGTCGTGGAAGAAGCCCCTGATGAGCGCGTAAACGAATCGGCGGTTTCGCTGTTCGGCATGACTTCCGCCGAGATTTATTCCGTGTCGGAAGTCAGTGAAGGCGACAACCGGCCGGAAGAAGAGCTGCTTCTTGTAATCACCGACGAGGACACTTTGAATTTTCTGGCCGAGCTCCTGTCTTTCAGCGAATATCCCCACGAGAAAATCCCGCAGTCCAAGCCTGTTTTTGTGGTAGGCGTTGAAAGCAAGGACAGGGAGATGTACAACGTTAACGTCTGGGTTGTGGAGGGGCGCCTCTGGTGCAGCCGGCAAGGCAGCACGGTGCCGTACATCGCCCAGGGAAGCCTGGACGACTTGCTGAAACTGATAGCCGAAGCGTAGGTTTTACCTGTTTTATGCAACAACTAACCCCTGTATTCCCGGGAATACAGGGGTTTAATTATGTTCGTCAGACCTTTATGTTATTCCTTCTTGAAACCGGTGAAAACGGGTATGCCGGTGTATTCCTTGGGCTCCTCCTGCCCTGTGAGCACGCGGATGGCGCCGGCGGCCAGGGCTTCCATTTCAAACTCGCCGGCCCGGACTATGATGGGGGCGATAAAGCCAACCTTTTGCTCCAGGGTCTTGCACACATACTGGTTGTGGGCAATGCCGCCGGTGAGGATGATGGCGTCCACTTTTCCATCCAGGACGGCCGCCATGGAGCCTATATTCTTGGCAATCTGATATATGAAGGAGTCGTATACCAGCTTGGCGTACTTATTTCCTTTCTTCATCATATCCACCACTTCGCGGGCGTCGCTGGTGCCCAGGTGGTCCACAAAACCGCCGGTTTTGGTGATGCGCTTATACATCTCGTCCCTGGTGTATTTGCCGTAATAGCAGAGGTCGATGAGGGGCACGGCGGGCAGGGCGCCGCTTCTGGTGGGGGCCATGGGTCCCTCGCCGTTGATGATTCCGTTGGAGTCTATCATCCTGCCCTTCTGGTGGGCTGTGACGGAAACGCCGCCGCCTATGTGGGCAACAATGAAGTTTGACTCCTCATAGGTTTTGCCCAGGTCGGCTGCCACGCGGATGGCGGTCTCCTTCTGGTTCAGGGCGTGTATGGAAGGCACGCGGTAAATATCGGAAAATCCCGTAATCCTGGCCTCGTCGCAGAATTCGTCCACGTCCGGGGGATTGACGATAAAGGCTCTTGCCCCGTATTTATCTGCAAAGCTCTTGGCAATCTGGCAGCCCAGAGCCGCCGGGTGGTTGCCGCCGCCCCGCCGGGCGTGCTGAATCATAATTTCATTGACCTCGTAGGTGCCGCCGACGCAGGAATTAAGCCCGCCGCCACGGCCGACAAAAGCCGCGCAGTCTGAAATATCCACGCCCTGCTCTTTGACTACCTCCAGTATTGTCTCAACGCGGTAGGGGAGCTGATCCGCCACGGTGGCAAATTCGGCCAGCTTGTCGGCGTCGTGTTCGACGGTCTTTTTGAAGATTTCCCTGTCGCCTTCAAAAACTGCAATTTTGGTGGATGTGGATCCGGGGTTAATGGCAAGAACTTTATAGGTCTGCATATTGGTGTTCCTCCTGTTTTTTTATCTGAAGGGGTATTTAGTGTCCCTTGTGGCAGGCTTCGCAGTCGAATGAGCAGCCGATAATTGGCTCCGGGTCTATGCCCTGGCGCCTGTAATAGTCGGCTATGGCCGCCTTGATGCCCTCCTCCGCCAGCACGGAGCAGTGAAGCTTCTGGGGCGGCAGGCCGTCCAGAGCCTCCGTCACCGCGGCGTTTGTTAAATTCAGCGCCTCCTGAATGGTTTTTCCCTTTACAAGCTCCGTGGCCATGCTAGACGTGGCAATGGCCGCTCCACAGCCGAAGGTCTTAAAGCTGATGTCCTTTATGACGTCATCTTCGATTTTCATGTAGATTTTCATAATATCCCCGCAACGGGGGTTTCCAACCTCGCCGACGGCGTTGGCGTCCGGCAGTTCCCCCACGTTTCTGGGGTTGTAGAAATGGTCCAAAACCTTTTCAGAATACATTCCGTTTCCTTCCCTTACGATTTGGATTTTTTGATATGGTCCTCCCAAAGAGGCGACATGTCTCTGAGACGTTGAATTATGGGCGGCAGGGTCTGCAGGATGTAGTCAATGTCCTCTTCCGTGTTGCACTCGTTGAGTGAAAGCCTAAGGCTGCCGTGGGCAACCTCGTGGGGCAGCCCGATGGCCGTAAGCACGTGGGAAGGGTCCAGACTGCCGGAGGAGCAGGCCGAGCCGGTGCTGGCACATATGCCGGCAGCGTCCAGGCTGAGTATCATGGACTCGCCTTCAATGAACTCGAATACGAAAGAAGCGGTGCCGGGCAGCCGGTTTACCGGGTCCCCGGTCAGGCGGGAGCAAGGTATCTTCAGCAGGCCTTCAATAAGCCGGTCCCGCATGGCGGAAACTCTTTTAATGTTTTCATACATGTGCTCCACGGACTCCTCAAGAGCGGCGGCCATGCCGCAGGCTCCCGCCACGTTTTCGGTGCCGGAACGGCGCCCGCTCTCCTGCCCGCCGCCGGTGAGAAGGGGCGGCAGGGAGAGGCCCCGGCGCACGTACAGGGCGCCTATACCTTTTGGCCCCCTGAACTTGTGGGCGGACATGGAAAGCATATCCACGCCCAGCTCCTTAACGTCAATAGGTATGTGCCCCACAGCCTGGACCGCGTCGGTATGGAACAGGACGTCCCTTTCATGGGCCGCGGCGCAAAGCTCCTTTATGGGCAAAATCGTGCCTATTTCGTTATTCGCAGTCATTATCGAAACCAGGATGGTGTCGTCCCGGATAGCCCTTTTCAGCTGCTCGGCCGTAACACGCCCGTATTCGTCCACGGGGAGGTAAGTCACCTCGTACCCGTGCTTTTCCAGGTCCTCGCATGTGTGGAGGACGGCGTGGTGCTCAATGGCCGTGGTAATTATGTGCTTTCCCTTTTTTCGCCTGAGCTCAGCGGCTCCCCGGATAGCCCAGTTGTCGGCCTCGGTGCCGCCGGCGGTGAAAAAGATTTCCTTCGCTTCGGCCCCGATGGCTTTTGCCACCTTTGCCCGCGCGGAATCCAGGGCCTTCCTCGCTTCTCTGCCCACGCTGTAAAGGGTGGACGGGTTCCCGTAGTATTCGGTAAAATATGGCAGCATGGCCTCCAGAGCGGTTTTTGAAACAGAGGTGGTGGCTGAATTGTCGGCATATACTATTCTCATACGCTATTCTCCTCGCAAGCAGGCGCAGGCTCCAAAATCATGCTAATGTCAGATTATAGCATAGTCCTGCAATGGATGACAATATATAAACCATATATAATTTGCTCAAATTATCAAGGTTAAACTATTAATACATATTACTTGAATATTATTTCCAATGGTGGTATAATACTCTGAAAATTATAAAGACTACTATGGGAATATAAGGCATTTTTCATTATATTCTGCTTGATATAGGAGGCGTACTGTGAAAAGATCGAATATCTCCAACAATGTCATAAGACGATTGCCCAGATATTTGAGAAAATTGGAGGATCTGGCATATCACGGAATTGATAGAATATCTTCTTCGGAACTTGGAAAACAGATGGGGCTGACGTCCTCCCAAATCAGGCAGGATTTCAGCTGTTTCGGCGAATTCGGCCAGCAGGGATATGGATATAATGTGGAGGGGCTGCGCTACGAGATTTCCAATATTTTGGGAATGAGAAGCGGTTTTTCGGTTATTCTGGTAGGCGTGGGAAACCTTGGCCACGCCCTTTTGGAGAATTTCGGGTTTGAAAAATACGGCTTTAATGTTTTGGCCGCTTTTGATATACGTCCCGAGCTTGTCGGAACCACCATCGCGGATATTCCCATTTACGACGGCGCCACAAAGGCCGATTTTATAAGGGAAAACGATGTGGACATTGCCGTTTTGGCCGTTTCCAAGCGAATGGCAAAGGACGTCGCCCAGGGTCTTGTGAACAGCGGCATTAAGGCAATCTGGAACTTTACCAACATTGAGCTTGATATTAAAGACCCCAATGTTATTGTGGAAAACATCCACTTTTCGGACAGCCTGCTGGTGCTGAGCTATTACTTGTACGAAAAATTAAAAGAAGCGAATGACGAACACTAATCCAAAAACAGGAGAACAAGGTGAAAAGAAAACGGATAACAGCCTTTATATTCGCTGCCCTGTTGCTGGTGGGGGCATGCTCCGCCCTTGCCGCATCCGCGGGCAGTTCAGCAGACCCCCTCATTTCCCTGAGCTATATTCAGGACACGTACGTCCACAAGATTAACGAGCAGGCCATGTCTAAAATTGACGCCGCCCTGGAGCCCATATACTCCGAAATAACCGCTCCCGGCGGCAGCACAAACAGCTTTGTCCTTAAGAACATCGCCGCCGGCGGCACCGTTACCCTAAACTCCGGAGGGAGCGTCATTTTGCTGTCCGGTTCCGGAACCGTCAATATTGAAAGCGGAACGGTTATCTGCATCACCGACGGCAGCACAGTCAGGAGCGGAGACAGCCTGGTGAGATATTACCGCTACCTGGCTGCTGAAGATACCACCGCCACTGTCAATGTTTTGACCCCAGCCTATGCGGCCATAGACGGCGTGGTCCGGGTCATGGGGGATGTGGAGTCCCCCTTCAAGGACGTTTTTGTCAGCGACTGGTATTTTGATGCCGTAAAATATGCGGTGGATAAGCAGCTGTTTACCGGCACGTCCGAGACCACCTTCAGCCCCGGCACCAACATGACCAGGGCCATGCTGGTGACAGTCCTCCATCGTATGGAAGGCAAGCCGGCAGTCACCGCGGTCAACAACTTTAAGGATGTTAAAAACGGGCAGTGGTATACTAACGCCATACTTTGGGCCAATGCCAACAACATTGTCACCGGCTACGGCAGCGGCCTCTTTGGAACAGACGACCCTATTACCCGCGAGCAGATGGCCGCCATATTGTACCGCTATGCCAGCGCAAAGGGCTACAATGTATCCGATTCCGACGACCTTGCCAGGTTTACTGATGCGCCGTCTGTCAGCGAGTGGGCGCTGGACGCTATGAAATGGGCCGTTGCTAAGGGGCTTGTCAACGGTACTACGGAAACCACCCTCAGCCCCGGCGGCACCGCCACCCGCGCGCAGGTGGCCACAATCCTCATGCGCTTTGCGGAAGGCCTGGCAAGGTGACGCTAAAGCTTCTGGCTGATATTTTTACTCGAAAAAAATATTGATGTTAGGGGGGCTTACAAAAGCCCCTCTTGTGTTCTACACGCAATCCAGAAAGGCAAATAAGCTGCAGTCTACATATTTTTCGCTATTGGAGGTGAAGTCCATGGCCGATACCATTGCCGCAATTGCCACGGGCAACCAGCTGGCCGCCATAGGCATCATACGCCTGTCCGGGGATGACTGTATAGAAATAATAAGGCGGGTTTTTCGTCCCTTTTCCGGCGTGGACATGAGAGACGTCCCCGACAGAAAGCTTATATACGGCAACCTTTTGGACGAGAAGGGGCGGGTGCTGGACATTTGCCTTTGCACGGTCAGCCGGGGTCCTCACAGCTATACCGGAGAAGACACGGCGGAGCTGCATTGCCATGGCTCGCCGGTGGTGCTCCGGGCGGGAATGGAAGCTCTTTTTGCCGCCGGAGCCAGGCAGGCGAAAGCGGGCGAATTCACCAAGCGGGCTTTCCTGAACGGGCGGCTGGACCTGACCCAGGCGGAGGCGGTAATTGACCTGATTAACGCCGAAACAGCGGAGGCGGCGCGGAACGCCGCCGGTCAGCTTGGGGGAGCAATCTTCCGTAAAATTGACGGAATATACTCCAGTTTGGTTGACATAACATCACACTATCATGCCGTGCTGGACTACCCGGACGAGGATATCGAGCCCTTTGAACTTGAAAACTACGCCGGCACGCTTAAAGACGCCAGGGACGAGCTGAAGAAGCTCCTGGACAGCTTCGAGCGGGGCAGGATAATGCAGCACGGCATTAAGGCGGCCATAGTGGGCCGGCCCAATGCGGGTAAATCCTCCCTTTTGAACGCCCTTCTAGGCTATGAGCGGGCAATCGTAACCAACATTCCCGGCACCACTCGGGATACCATTGAGGAGCGAATCCGGCTGGGTGGCGTGCTGCTCAGGCTTGCGGACACAGCCGGGCTCCACGAAACCGAGGACCCGGTGGAGCGCATAGGGGTTGACAGGGCCAAGAGCGCCGCCCGTGAGTCGGAGCTGGTGCTGGCTGTTTTCGACGGTTCGGAGCCCCTGACTGACGAGGACGGGGAGGCCATTGAGGCGGCAAAGGAAGCCAGGCGCTCCATAGCGGTGATAAACAAGTGCGACCTGCCCCAGAGGCTGGACTCCCGCTTGCTGGAGGAAAACTTTGAGGTCATCTGCCGTGTGTCCGCTCTGGACAGGACGGGGCTGGACCAGCTGGATAGGGCGGTGGCGGATATGTTCCACGATTCCGAGGCCCCGCCTGTCGGAGAGATACTGACCAATTCCCGCCAGGCTGACGCAGTGGGTCGGGCACTGGCCTCAATTGAAGGAGCCATAGCCGCCATGGAGCAGGGCTATACGCCGGACGCGGTTCTCACCGAGGCGGAAAACGCCATGTCCGCTCTGGGAGAGCTGACGGGCAAAACCCTGAGGGAAGACGTCACAAGCCGCATTTTTGAGCGCTTTTGCGTGGGAAAATAAAAATGCCAGCTGTGTAATTGGCGTTAATCTGGCCGTTACTCCGGCTGGAAATGGAGTTATATAGTTTGACATGGGAGGAATAATTATTAATTATAAAAAAGATAGACGATACTGTAATATCGTATCGTCTATCTTTTTTATACTGTTATTCTTGCCGTTCTTATGTTTTAAATCACGTAATTGTCTCCAGGCTGAGAGGAGGACATCAGGTCGGCAATGGTGATGCCGTCGAAAAACTCGTTTATCATCTTGTGCAGAGCTTTCCACATGGGAAGGGTGGGACAGTTTGCCATCCGGTGACACTGTTCGGTTTCCTCTTCCAGACATGCCACCGGGGCGAGGCTTCCCTCCGTCATCCGCAGTATGCTGCCCACGGTATATAAATCCGGGGATTTGGCCAGGCGGTATCCGCCGCCCTTGCCCCTTAGGCCTATAAGGAACTTATTGCTGACGAGGGTTTTTAGAATGCTCTCCAGGTATTTTTCCGAAATCTCCTGGCGCTGTGCAATCTCTTTCAGGGGTATATAGCCCTCTCCCTGATGCTCCGCAAGATCTATCATCACACGGAGCGCATAACGGCCCCTAGTTGAAACCAGCATTTTGATATCCCTCCCAACCCTATTATATACTGGGTAAAAAGATTTTCAACAAATAAAAAATATGATTTCTCTTGACACAGGACGTATATGAGACATATAATGCTATAAACCAACTAGGTAAATAGGTAAATAAATTCCGGTAATGTGGTTTTGCAGTTTTGAAATATACCCGATACTCGTTTTCACGATGTTGATTGTGGGCGCCAACGGGAACCAGGCTGCAGGCTATATATTGCAACATTATGGAGGTAATTTATTATGAGCAGAATTTACACATCCGCCGCCCAGCTGGTGGGAAGGACGCCGCTGCTGGAACTGGGGAATATTGCGAAAGAGCAGGGCATAGGGGCGCGAATTTTGGGGAAGCTGGAGTATTTTAACCCGGCGGGTTCCGTGAAGGACCGCATTGCCAAGGCAATGATTGAGGATGCGGAGGCCAAGGGGCTTTTGAAACCCGGCTCCGTCATTATTGAGCCTACCAGCGGCAACACTGGAGTAGGCCTGTCCTTCATTGCCGCCGCCAGGGGATATCGTTTGATTATCGTAATGCCGGAGACCATGAGCGTAGAGCGCCGCCAGCTGATGAAGGCCTACGGCGCGGAGCTGGTTTTAACCCCCGGGGAAAAGGGCATGAAGGGGGCGATAGATAAGGCAAGGGAGCTGGCCGCCCAGATTCCGGGGTCCTTCATCCCCGGCCAGTTTGAAAACCCCGCCAATCCCGCCATCCACAAGGCCACCACAGGGCCTGAAATATGGGAGGATACGGATGGACAGGTGGATATCTTTGTGTCGGGCATCGGCACGGGGGGAACCATCACCGGAGCGGGAGAGTATCTGAAATCCAGGAAGCCGGATATAAAGATAGTGGCCGTGGAGCCGGCGGCCTCCCCCGTGTTGTCCAAAGGCTATGCCGGGCTCCACAAGATACAGGGCATAGGCGCGGGCTTTGTGCCGGAGGTTTTGAATACAAATATCTACGACGAGGTCATAGCGGTGGAAAACGAGGACGCCTTTGCCACCGGCAGGCTTATAGCCCGTACCGAAGGTGTGCTGGTAGGCATCTCTTCCGGCGCGGCCCTTTGGGCGGCCCTTCAGGTAGCCCGCCGCCCGGAAAGCGAGGGGAAGACCATAGTCGTAATCCTGCCCGATACCGGCGAGCGCTACTTGTCCACGCCGCTGTTTGGAGAATAACAATAAGGCGTTCCGCGGCGGCCTCTGCGGAACGCTTTTTATATTTACTTCTGTTAAGTTGACAAGTTGAGTGGCCATGCTAGTATGTTTTCGCAGGCCGGACGAGCCTATTTGCTTTTGATGAATTTAATGCAGTCTGATGTAAAATAATAAAGGCGCGGCGTCCTGTATTCCTATTCCTATACGCTGTAAATTCCGTTTGCGCCACAGGCAGTTAGGCCTTGAATTACATAGCAGGATAAATGCAGGGGGGCGGCCTGACGCCGGGAATGTACTAAGGGAATTGCCGAATGGAGGGCGGGGTATTATGGGATGCAAAGGCTGTGGGAGTTCGCGCTGCGGCTGCTGCGGCAGGAACAGGCAAAGGCTTGTCCTGAGCCGGCGGAGGTATCCATGCTGCTGAAATTTGCGGAGGTGCCTTTTCTGCCCGTTGCCCGGAAAGAAGAATCCGGCGAGCCGGTTTACCTGGAGCACAGGGACAGGGATGAGGCGGAATACGGCAGGATTATATCAAGCCTTTGTCAGAAAGGGCTGATTACTCTGGACTACGACATGCCCCTCACGAACTTTGACTACGCCGCCTATAAATCCTATCCGGTTCGGGGCAGCATGGCCTTGACGGAGCGGGGCCAGGCCGTTCTGGATATGCTGGAAGTTCAGGGCGCCGGCGCGTGATTTGCGGTCAGCACCTTGCGTGTGCCTGATGAGGACAGTGAGATTATGATAAAACCCCGATTTATGCAACACATAAATCGGGGTTTATATTATTTTTTCTTCCTTTTCTTATCGAAAAAGCCGCCTTTATGTTCCCCAACATTTTCACCCATGGCCTCGGCAAACTTCTGGAGCAGCTCCTTTTGGGCGGGGGTCAGATTGCGGGGCACCTCCACCTGAACGGTGACAAACTGGTCGCCCCGTACCCCGCCCCTCAGGTGGGGGATGCCCTTGCCTTTCAAGCGGAATACGGTGCCTGTCTGAGTGCCTGGAGGCAGGGTATATTTAACGTTGCCGTCCAGGGTGGGGACTTCAATTTCCGCGCCAAGGGCGGCCTGGACAAAGCTGATGGGCATGGTATACAGCACGCTGGTGCCGTCTCTTTGGAAGAGGGGATGGCTGCGGACGGCCACGGTAATTAGCAGGTCGCCTGGCGGGCCGCCGTTAGTTCCGGCGTTGCCCTGGCCTCTAAGGGAAATCGTCTGCCCATCGTCGATTCCCGCCGGTATGTTCACGGAGATTTTGCGCTGTTTTTGGTTTTTGCCGCTGCCACGGCAACTGTGGCAGGGCTGATGTATGATTTTGCCGGAGCCGCCGCAATTGGGGCATGTGGTGGTTGAGGTGAAGGTTCCGAAAGCAATGCGCTGCGAAGTCCTCACCGTACCGGTTCCGTTACACCTGGAGCAGACTTCGGCAGTCGTGCCCTTTTCGCAGCCGGAACCACCGCATTCGTCGCAATCTTCTATGCGGCTTACGCTTATCTCCTTAGTGCAGCCGAAGGCGGCTTCTTCAAAGGTGACGGAAAGCCTGATTCTTATGCTTTCTCCCCGCTGAGGACCGCTCCGGGTTCGGGCGCCGCCGAAAATATCTCCAAAACCGCTGAATATGTCGCCAAAAATGTCTCCAAAGTCGCTAAAGCCCCCGGTAAAGCCTGAACCGCCGCCAAAGCCGGATGGATCAAAGGCCGCATGGCCAAACTGGTCGTATTTTAAACGCTTGTCGGGGTCTGACAGCACCTCATAGGCTTCGTTTACCTCTTTAAAACGGGCCTCTGCTTCCTTATCCCCGGGATTAAGGTCGGGATGGTATTGCTTGGCCAGCTTGCGATAGGCCTTTTTTATTTCGGCCTCTGAGGCGCCTTTGCTGACGCCCAAGACTTCATAGTAATCTCGTTTTTCTGCCATATGGTCACCTCAATCCGGTAAATGCGGGCGCACTGGGTGCGCCCGCCGAAACCGGGGGTATTGCGGCCGCAGCCGCATTTAGAGAGTGTAGCGGTAACTCGCTACTTGTTTTCCTTATTTTATTTATTGTCTTTATCGTCTTCGTCCACTACCTTGTAGTCCGCGTCGTAATACTGCTGACCGCCGGTTGAGCTTTCGGCGGAGCCGGCGCTTGTATTGTCGGTGTTCTGAGCAGAGGACTGCCTGTAAAGTTTTTCGGAAACCTTATAGAACACTTGCGTTAATGACTCGGTAGCGGACTTGATGGCGTTGGCGTCGGTGCCGGAAAGAGCGCTCTTCAGAGCGTTGAGGGCGCTTTCAACCTCGCTCTTGTCGGCGGGGTCCATTTTATCGCCCATCTCGGAGAGGGTCTTTTCCGTCTGGTAGACCATCTGGTCGCCCTGATTCCGGATTTCAACCTCTTCCTTGCGCTTCTTATCTTCCGCCGCGTACTGTTCGGCCTCGCGTACCGCCCGCTCGATTTCATCCTTGGAGAGGTTGGAGGATGCGGTGATTGTGATGGCCTGCTCCTTGCCTGTGCCCAAGTCCTTGGCTGAGACGTTGACTATGCCGTTGGCGTCTATGTCAAAGGTAACTTCGATTTGAGGAACGCCCCTGGGTGCGGGCGGGATGCCGTGCAGGTGGAAGCGGCCGAGGGTCTTGTTGTCCTTGGCCATTTCGCGCTCGCCCTGCAGGACGTGTATCTCAACGGAGGTCTGGTTGTCTGCGGCGGTGGAGAAAATCTGGCTCTTTCTGGTGGGTATGGTGGTGTTGCGCTCTATCAGGCGTGTAAACACGCCGCCCAGGGTTTCTATACCCAGGGACAGGGGAGTGACGTCCAGAAGGAGTATGCCCTCCACGTCGCCGCCCAGGACGCCGCCCTGAATGGCCGCGCCTATGGCCACGCATTCGTCGGGGTTAATGCCCTTGAAGGACTCCTTGCCTGTAAAGGCCTTGACGGCCTCCTGCACTGCCGGGATGCGGGTGGAGCCGCCGACCAGCAGGACCTTGGAAAGCTGCCCCGGAGAAAGACCGGCGTCGGACAGGGCCTGCTTTACGGGGCCCATGGTCTTTTCCACTAGGTGGCTGGTAAGCTCGTTGAATTTTGCCCTTGTGAGGTTTATGTCCATGTGCTTGGGGCCGGTGGCGTCAGCCGTGATGTAGGGCAGGTTGACGTTGGTGGTGGTGACGCTGGACAGCTCGATCTTGGCCTTTTCAGCGGCCTCCCGCAGCCTCTGCATGGCAACCTTGTCCGCGGAGAGGTCAATGCCGGTTTCCTTACGGAATTCCTCCAGCAGGTACTTGACGATGCAATCGTCAAAGTCGTCGCCGCCCAGGCGGTTGTTACCGGCGGTGGCGAGAACCTCTATAACGCCGTCGCCAATTTCCAGAACGGATACGTCAAAGGTGCCGCCGCCCAGGTCGTAAACCAGAATCTTCTGGTCCCCTTCCTTGTCAAGGCCGTAGGCCAGGGCCGCCGCCGTGGGCTCGTTAATGATGCGCTTGACATCCAGGCCGGCAATACGGCCTGCATCCTTGGTGGCCTGACGCTGGCTGTCGGTAAAGTAGGCGGGAACGGTGATGACCGCCTCGGTTACCGGGCAGCCCAGATAAGCCTCGGCGTCCGCCTTCAGCTTCTGGAGTATCATGGCAGATATCTCCGGGGGAGAATACTGCTTGTCGTCTATTTTAACCCTGTAGTCAGTACCCATCTCGCGCTTGATGGAAATTATGGTGCGGTCTGGGTTGGTGATGGCCTGACGCTTTGCAACCTGGCCAACCATGCGCTCTCCGGTTTTAGAAAAGGCAACAACGGAGGGAGTCGTGCGGCTGCCTTCTGCGTTTGGGATTACTACAGGCTCGCCGCCTTCCATTACGGCGACGCATGAGTTAGTTGTACCCAAATCTATTCCTATGATTTTTCCCATAATTGTGTTACCTCCAAAATAATCAGTTTATTGTAAGGCGTAAGAAGCGCCACGAATCAAAAATCAAAACTTAGTTGGCCACTTTTACCATGGAATACCTGATGACCCTGTCGCCCATCATAAAGCCCTTTTGGAACTCCTCCACAATCTCGTTTTCTCCCTTGGTCTCGTCCTCGGTGTGCATTACGGCATTGTGGAGTTCGGGGTCAAACTTCCTGCCCAGCGCCTCGATTTCGGTAACCCCGAATTTTTCGAGGATTTCCTGAAACTGGGCCATTATCATCTCCACGCCTTTGCGATATGCCTCGTCGGCGGTTTCCTGGGCGAGGGCGCGGGCCAGGTTGTCGTAAACCGGCAGAAACCTGGTGATGGTTTCAGCCTGAACGTCAAAAAATATGTTCTCGCGCTCCTTTTGGCTGCGCTTGCGGTAGTTGTCATACTCGGCCAGCAGGCGGAGGTACTTGTCCTTTTCGGCAGCCAGCTCATCCTTCAGGGACTTGATTTCAGCAGATAAAACGGATAACTCGTCAGGACTTGCATTTTCCTCTGCTGCGGCGGGTTTTGCGGCTTCCTCTTCCGCAACGGGGCATGCGGCCTCCTCAGGAGAGACTTCTGTGTCCGGGGAGCCCCTGCTTTCTTCGCAACCCGTATTCTGCGCATTGTCCCGGGCTGCGTCGTTATTCTTACTCATCTATATCATCTCCTTTGATCATAATCTTGTCAAAGCCCTGGGGGGCTTCACCACTGGCCAGCAGCCTGCTCAAGCCTTCCGCAATGTAGCTTAGCTTGGCTGCCACCCTGGAATAGTCCATCCTGGTGGGGCCAACCACCCCAATAAGCCCCTGCATATTATCCCCAGCGTTGTAACCTGCTAATACCACGCTGGAATCCTGCAGCTCCTCGGCTACGTTTTCGGGGCCTATATAAACTTTTATATCATTATCTGGAATATCGTTCTCGTTATCCAGTTCCGTAAGCTCCAAAAGATGATTTATGTCGGACAGATAGCTCATCACCCTGTGGGCCTTCTCCGGGTCACGGAACTCCGGCAGCCTGAGAAGGTTGGGCGTGCCGGTGACCACTGCCTGGCCCGCCTGGGACCGGTGAAGCACTTCAATTGCAAAGCCGGCAATAACGGAAACGAGGCCCATGGTGTCTCCTGAGGCCCGCTCCAGAGTGTTGATGAGCATGTTTGTTATTTTGTCCTCGGTAATGCCCGTTAAATTCACGTTGAAGAGGGTAGAGAGCTTTTGAACCATGCCCTGCTCGACGGAAAAGGGCAGGTGCACCAGCTTGTTTTTTACGGTGTTGTTGCTCAAAAGCGCTACTATAATGAAGGTATTGGCGTTGATATAAATCATGTCAAAACGCTGAATGGTGGCAGGCGTAGGAGGCGCCAGGGCAAGGGCAGGATAATTGGTCAGCTGGGAGGCCAGGCGCCCGATATTGCCCATAAGCATGTCAAGCTGATGCACTTTCTGGCTAAGGCTGTAGTTGATGGCCTGCATTTCTTCCAGGGACAGCCTGTGCCTGCGCATCAGCTCGTTGACGTACAGGCGATAGCCCTTCGGGGATGGTATGCGTCCGGCGGAGGTGTGAGGCTGCTCCAAATATCCCATGGCTGTAAGCTCGGCCATCTCATTCCTAATTGTGGCTGAAGAAAGCCCCAGGCCGGAGCTTCGGGCGATGGCTTTGGAGCCCACAGGTTCTGCGGAGTCAATGTAGTTTTCAATAATTGCTGCCAATATCTTCTTTTTTCTGTCGCTTAGCTTCACAACACATCACCACCTGCGCCCGGATAAATCCTGTTTTTGGCACTCTCGGCCTTCGAGTGCTAATGTATCACTAATAATATCCATTGTCAAGTGCTCTGATACACGAATTGACAGTTTATTCATAATTATAATACTAGCTTATTGGAAAAAAAGGAAATCTGCCGAATGGTTGTTTCCGCAAATACAGAAGGCCGCCCACTGGGGCGACCGCAGGTTTCCCGTCCCGCAAGCTCAAAGCCTAGGGCATTTATCTCCAAGCACGGAGCAGCCGCCCTCGGGGTGCGATGAGGCCCTACATGCTCTGTCTTAAGCCCTTTTAGGACGCGTAATTGGTTTTCCTTGTTGTAGTTTTTGAAGTTTGCAGCAAAATATAATACGACAAAAGCAGGAAAAAACAAGGCTGGCCACCGCAGGCTCAGCCGGCGGAAAAAACAAGTTCCGTGCCCGGGTAATAGTGAGACAGTATCTCCACATAGGTTTTGCCGGACTTTGCCATTACGTTTGCCCCGTACTGGCTCATGCCGACCCCGTGGCCGTAGCCGGTGACGGTGAAGAGGAAGTATTCTCCCGTATACTCCAGCTTGAAGGCGGTGGAACGGAGGGAAAAGAGCCCCCTCATCTGTACGCCGGACACTTCCAAGCCCCCTATGGTTGCCTTGTCCACCCGTACGCTGTCGTTGTAACTTATTTCCCCCAGCCACAGGGCGGGGTCGCCGTCCAGGGAGGCGTTGGGGAAGCTGCCCAGAATGGTCCGGCGGAAGTCCTCGGGGGACACCTCCACCGTGGTGATGTAGTTGGGCACGTCCGCCTCCGTTTCGGGGCTATCAACGCTGACCAGATAGGGGAGGTCGGCCCAGACGTTTCCGCTGTCTTCAGTTTTCCCGGAGGAGGAAGAGTGAAATGCCGCCTGGATAATCTGACCGTCCCATATTAGGTACTGTCCGTCGGTCTCGGAGACGGCGGAGAGCATCTTCTGCCAATACTCGTCATATTTGTCGCCCCATCTTTCCCTCAGGGCCTCCTCGTCCAGATAGGCTTTGCAGCAGCTGGCGTCGTTGCACACGGCCGCCTGGGGGTGCCGGGGATTTTCGGAAATTATGAAGAAAAGTATGTATGTCCGGGCGGCGACTGCCTGGGCCTTCAGGGCCTCCGTTTCAAAGGAGGCGGGCATTTCCGCCGCCAGAACGCCGGGTAGGTATGAATCCATGTTTACCTTCATGAGCCTGCCGTCTATGAGGGAGGTAAAGCTTATGGTGCTGTCCTTGCCGGGAGTATAGGCATTTTTAAGCGGATTGGCGGAAGCGGATGCTTCTGAGGGGGAAGGCTCCGGTGTTTCTTGCGGTGCGTTTTGGGCCGCGGATTTATCGACGAAAAGCAGGGGCAGGCACAGGGCGATTAATAGAAGAATAATTGAAATTATAACGGTCCGTTTTATCATAAAAAACCCTCCGTTGACCGGGCAGAAAAATTTATTGACGGTTTTAAAAAAGAGTTATAGAATAAGTTAACATTAAAGATTACTGGGTCAGGTCTATAATTATGCGGAGTATGCAGAAAAAAGCATTAAAAATTTGCGTTTTTTTATTTGTCATGGGTGCGTTCAGCCTCCTGCTGCGGTGGATGCAGAACCTTGCCGTATTTGACAAGGAAACGGGGCTTGCGACCCCCGGCGCGTCTCTGAGCTATATAGTCGCAATTCTTTTAGCAGTCACTGCCCTTGCATATTTAGCTTTTGTAAGGGGGCTAAAAAAGTACAAAGCATCCGGAGAATTGGAATCTGCGCTCAAGGGGCGTACGGTTTTCTTCCCCCTGGGCTATATAGCCTTCGGATTTTTGATGGTCGCAGGGGCCGCGTGGATGTTCATCGCTTCTGGTCACAGCGAATACCCCGTTTTATTCAGAATCCTGGCGCTGCTGACCGCCGCGTCGGGAGTGGCCGTGCCCGTGTTGCTGAACGGCGTGAAAAGCCGCTTGGATACGGGAACCAAGTGCCTCTGCTCGGTGGTGCCGGTTGCACAGTTTTGTTTCTGGCTAATAGTCTCCTACAAGGAGCATGCGGCTAATCCCACGGTTTGGGCCTACGCCATAGAGATACTGGCGATTTCCGCCGCCATTTTGGGTTTTTATTTCCTGTGCGGCTATGCTTTCGGGAGGGCGAAGCCCTTTTCCGCCATATACTTCTGCGGCCTGGGCGGGTATATGTGCTTCGTCGCCCTGGCGGACAACCCCACAATGGGCAGGCAGCTCATATTTTTGGCCACAGCCGTTTTGCTGCTTCTCACCACCGCGGTGCTGGTGGAAAACCTGGAGGAAGAAGAATAAACGACAAAAAGTCCCGAATCATCAGATTCGAGACTTAAAATTAATTAAAAATATAGGCCCCGGACCTGCGCGTCCGGGGCATAATTGCTTATTCAAGTGAAATCATATAATAGTAAACGGGTTGCCCGCCGTAAATAAGGTTAACCTCCGCGTCCGGGAAGTGGCTGGCTATGGTATCGCTCACATCCTGGGCGCTCTTTTCGTCAACTTCCTCCCCGTAGTAGATGGAGATAAACTCCGGGTCATATTCCTTGAATGTCTCAATCAGCTTGTCAAGGAGGCGGGAGAAGTCGCTAAAGTTGCCAATAAGGGAGCCGTCCAGCATGGCCAGGTACTCTCCGGCGCTGATGCTGTGGCCGTCAAACTCGGAAACTCTGGCGGCATAGGTTACAAGGGCCGTGCGAACTTTGGATACAGAGTCATTGAGGGCAGCTACAAGCTCGTCCTCCTCGGCGTATGTATCCATGTTCAGCATAGCGGATACTCCCTGAGGCACGGTTTTGGTGGGTATAACGATTATTTTCTTTTCCGACAGCGGAATGCACTGTTCGGCCGCCATAATGATGTTTTTGTTGTTTGGAAACACAAAGACGATTTCCGCCGGGGTGCGGTTGATTTCCCGCAGTATATCCTCGGTGGAAGGGTTCATGGTCTGACCGCCGGTTACTATGCCGTCCACGCCCAGCTCCCGGAAAATCTTTTCCATACCCTTGCCGGAGCAGACGGCCACGGCGCCGTATTTTTTCTCGGGAGGCGCAATTTCCTCCTCTTCCGCCGCGGGGCTGCCTTCCTGGACTCCCCCGCCGAGGTTTGTATGCTGCTCCCGCATGTTTTCTATCTTGACCGTAAGCAGGGGCCCGTAGGTGAGGGCTTCGATTATCACCTGGCCCGGCTGGTTCGTGTGCACATGGGTCTTGATTATCTCATCGTCGTCCACGACCACGACGCTGTCCCCCAGCGTTTCCAAAAAGGAGCGGAGCAGGTGAGGCGACTTGTCGTTGGCCCGGCTGACGATAAACTCGGTGCAGTAGGTGAAGGTTATATCCTCTGTTTTAAAGCTGGAGAAATCCGCCGATTCCCTGGGCTTTTCCTCTTCGCTGAGCTTGGCGGTGGCCCTGCCCTGGAGGGATGCAAGCATGGCGTCCAGAATAATTACGTAGCCCTGCCCGCCGGCGTCTATAACGCCCGCCTTCTTTAATACCGGGTTCTGGTTGATTGTTTCCGCCAAAGCGTCTTTGGCAGACTCAAGGGCGCAGACCAGCATGAGCTCCACGTCGCTGCCCGCCTGGGCGAACTCCAATGCGGAATTAGCCGCCATGCGGGACACTGTGAGAATGGTTCCCTCTGTGGGCTTCATAACGGCCTTGTACGCCGCCTCGACTCCCTCGGTCATGGCCTGGGCCAGGTCAAGGGCGTCGGCGCTTGTTTTGCCCTTCAGGCTCTTTGCCATGCCGCGAAACAGGAGGGAAAGTATGACGCCTGAATTGCCCCTTGCGCCGCGTAGGAGGGCGGAAGCGGTCACATCGGCCACGGAATCCACCGTGGTGGGCTGCTTTTTCCGGAGTTCGGTGACAGCAGCGCTCATTGTCAGGCTCATGTTCGTGCCGGTATCCCCGTCGGGCACTGGAAACACGTTGAGTTCGTTTATACGCTGACGGTTTGCTTCAAGAGCGTCATAGGCGCATAGCACCATGTCTCTGAAAGCAATGCCGTCTATATATTCTCTCATTTGAAAGCACCTCCGCAGAACCTCTGGAGTAAGGTTCTCTAGTCAATAATCATGGAGTCAACGTAGACGTCTACTCTTTTCACCGGAACGCCGGTGGCGCTACTGACCTTATAGCTGACCTCGCTTATTATGCTTTTGCACAGCGCATTGAGGTTGACCCCGTGATCTACGACGATGTGCAGTTCTATGGAAATGCTGCCGCCGTTATCGAAACTGATAAAAACGCCTTTGGACATGGAGTCCCGCCGAAGGAGCTGCACCAGGCCGCTTTCCCTGGAGCGGCCGGCCATGCCTTTGACGCCGAAGCAGTTGGTTGCCGCGTCGCCGGCTATGTTGGTAAACACATCGCTCGTGATGGTTATTGTACCCTTGTCGTTTTCAATTCTCACCATCGAGAGACTCTCCTTCCTATTTGCAGTCCAGCCGATGACTATCGGATAGTATAGCATTATATAACATTAAGGGATAAATCACAAGTATTATTTACCTAAATAGGCTTTCTAATCCTCAAAAAAGAAGGCGCGTTTTTGCGCACCTATCAAAAATGGCCCTCAAAATTACTGTTCTTAAGGGCAAAGTAACAAAATTATTCCATTTCGGGATTCATTAATTTACTTCTCGGAGGAAAAATGATAAAATTAGGAACTAATAATTAATTATAACCATTTTTGCAAATAATAGCTATCGCGAAGGAGATGATAAAATGGCAAGAATGCGGAAAACAATGGACGGGAATACTGCCGCCGCCCATGTTTCATATGCCTTTACGGAAGTCGCCGCCATCTACCCCATAACGCCCTCTTCCCCCATGGCGGAATATGTGGACAAATGGTCGGCTTCCGGACTTAAAAACATCTTTGGCCAAAGAGTAAATGTGGTGGAGATGCAATCTGAAGGAGGCGCCGCCGGAGCGGTTCACGGCAGCCTTACAGCCGGCGCCCTTACAACCACGTATACCGCTTCCCAGGGTCTTCTCCTGATGATACCCAACATGTATAAGATGGCGGGAGAGTACCTGCCCTCAGTCATACATGTTACAGCCCGGACCATAGCCACCCACGCACTTTCCATCTTCGGAGACCACTCGGATATTTATGCCTGCCGCCAGACAGGTTATGCCATGCTGGCTTCAAACAGCCCCCAGGAGGTTATGGACCTGGGCGCCGTTGCCCACCTGGCCGCAATAAAGAGCAGGATTCCCTTCCTGCACTTCTTTGACGGCTTCCGCACCTCTCACGAGATGCAGAAGATCGAGGTCTGGGACTACGACGACCTGGCTTCAATGGTGGATTGGGACGCCATCAAGGATTTCCGCAAGGACGCTGCCAGTCCCGAGCGGCCGAATCTCCGGGGCAGCAACCAGAACGGCGACATATTCTTCCAGATACGGGAAGCTGCAAACCCCAGGTATGACGCCATACCCGCAATTGTGGAAGAATACATGAACATGGTCAACGCAAAAATAGGCACCAACTACAAGCTCTTTAACTATTACGGCGCACCCGACGCCGAGTACGTCTTGGTGGCCATGGGTAGCGTTTGCGAGGCCGCGGAGGAGGTTGTGGACTATCTCCGCGCCAAGGGCGAAAAGGTGGGCCTTGTAAAGGTGCACCTGTATCGTCCGTTCTCGCAGAAGCACCTGCTGGAGGCCCTGCCCGCCACGGTGAAGAGGATTGCGGTTCTTGACCGCACCAAGGAACCCGGCGCACCCGGCGAGCCCCTGTACCTGGACGTGGTTTCCGCCCTGGCAGGCACCCACCTGTCCGGCGTCGGCGTTTACGGCGGGCGCTACGGCCTGGCTTCAAAGGATGTTCCTCCCGGAGCCATTCTTTCCGCGTTCCGCAACATCCAGTCCGAGCAGCCCCTCCACAGCTTTACTATCGGCATTGTGGACGATGTCAGCGGCAGGAGCATACCCATCACGGAGGAGCCTGACACCACCTCCGCAGATATCATCTCCTGCAAGTTCTGGGGCCTGGGAAGCGATGGCACCGTTGGCGCCAACAAGAACAGCATCAAGATCATAGGTGACTACACCAATAAGAACGTCCAGGCTTACTTCCAGTACGACTCCAAAAAGTCAGGCGGCATAACAATCAGCCACCTGCGCTTTGGCGATAGCCCCATCAAGAGTACCTATTACGTCACAAAGGCGGATTTTGTGGCCTGCCACAACCCCTCATACCTGTCCAAATACAAGATGGTTCAGGACGTGAAGCCCGGCGGAACATTCCTTATAAACTGCCCCTATGACAGCGCCGAGGAGCTTGGCAGGTACCTGCCTGATGACGCAAAGCGTTATATTGCCGAGAACAATGTAAAGGTCTATACGATTGACGCCATAAGCATTGCCCGCGAGATAGGCCTTGGAAACAAGACAAACGCCATACTGCAGTCCGCCTTCTTCAAGCTGGCAAACATCCTGCCCATCGAGGACGCCATAAAGTACATGAAGGAGGCCATTGTGGCCACTTACGGCAGGAAGGGCGAGAGCGTCGTTAACATGAACCTGGCCGCAGTGGACGCCGGTTTGGACCGGCTCAATGCCATAGAAATCCCCGCCGAGTGGAAGAGCGCCTCCTCCGCTCCTAAGGAAGCGGAAGTCAGGGGCGGCAGGGAAGAGCTGGCGAAATACGTCAAAGACGTGTTAATCCCCGTAAACGCCATGCAGGGCGACAAGCTGCCCGTCTCCACCTTCCTGGATATCGCTTCCGGCGTTTTGCCCTCCGGAACCGCCGCATATGAAAAGCGCGGCATTGCAGTGGATGTTCCAAGATGGATTCCGGAAAACTGCATACAGTGCAACCAGTGCTCCTTCGTCTGCCCGCATGCGGTTATCCGTCCCTTTGTTTTCGACCAGGAAGAGCTGGCCAACGCTCCCGAGGGAACCCAGGCCGTTAAGATGATAGGCAAGGGCTGCGAGAATTACAGCTTTGCCATTATCCCCAGCGTCATGGACTGCACCGGCTGCGGCAGTTGCTTTAACGTCTGCCCTGCCAAGGATAAGGCTCTGGAGATGACCCCTCTTGAAGAAATGAAGCATAGGCAGAAGATCTTCGACTATGCCTATGAAAAGGTCAGCAATAAGGACGTTCCTTTCGCGGAGAACACCGTCAAGGGCAGCCAGTTCAATCCCCCGCTTCTGGAGTTCTCCGGCGCCTGCGCGGGCTGCGGCGAAACCCCGTATGCCAAGCTGGCGACACAGCTCTTCGGGGACAGGATGTATATCGCCAACGCCACAGGCTGCTCCTCCATCTGGGGCGGCGCCGCCCCCAGCGTGCCCTATACCGTCAACCGGGAGGGCAGGGGTCCCGCCTGGTCCAACTCCCTGTTTGAAGACAATGCGGAGTTCGGTTTCGGCATGCTCCAGGCAGTCAAGCAGCGCAGGACGGGTATTGTTACCGCAGTTACGAATCTTGCAAACAATGAATACTTCAAAGAGGCGGTCACCGCGTGGCTGGAAAACAGGGACGACGCCAAAAAGGCCCATGCCGCCGGGCAGGAGCTGCTCCAGCTCTGCCGCCAAGCTAGGGAAAACGGCTATGAAAAGGATTACGACGTGGCCTATGTCATTGAAAACTCCGACATGCTGAACAAACCCTCCGTCTGGGTCTTCGGCGGAGACGGCTGGGCCTACGACATCGGTTTCGGCGGCCTGGATCATGTGCTGGCCAGCGGCGAAAACATCAACATTCTGGTGTTCGACACAGAGGTCTATTCCAACACTGGCGGCCAGGCATCCAAGGCCAGCCAGATGGGTCAGGTTGCCCAGTTTGCAGCCGCAGGAAAGGCCATTAAGAAGAAGGATCTGGCCCAGATTGCCATGTCCTACGGATATGTTTACGTTGCCCAGGTGGCCATGGGCGCCAACTACCAGCAGACCCTGAAGGCGTTCCTTGAGGCGGAGAGCTATAACGGCCCGTCGCTGATTATCTGCTATTCCCCCTGCATAAATCACGGCTCAAAGCTGGGCATGGGCAAATCGCAGCAGATGTCCAAGGAAGCTGTCGAGGCCGGCTACTGGCACCTTTTCCGCTTTGACCCGCGCCTTGCGGCGGAGGGCAAGAACCCCCTGACCATTGACAGCAAGGCGCCCAGCAAGAGCTACAGAGACTTTATCATGGGCGAGGTCCGCTACAGCTCCCTGACGCTCAGCTTCCCGGAGAGGGCCGAAAAGCTCTTCGAGGCCGCTGAGGAAAATGCCAAGGCAAAGTACGAAATGCTTCAAAGGCAAAGGGCAATGTACGAGAAATAAAATTAACGAGGTGAGGGCGCCATGTCCTCACCTCTTAATATGCTGAAAGCCTTACAAATTAATATTTTTCTTGACATTCACCGAATCTTATATATAATTATAGAGCCTGTTCATGTAGGAACAGGCTATCCTTGCTCTCATTCTTGAGGGCCATATGTCCAGAAGGAGGTGCTAGAATGGCAAAGACAAGCGAAAAATATGAGGTGATGTTCATCATCAATCCCACCCTCAGCGAGGAGGAAATTAAAGCACTCGTTGATAAGTTCAAAACGCTTATCGAGCAGAACGGTACCCTCGACGAAATTGAGGAGATGGGCAAGCGCAAGCTGGCCTATAAAATCGATTTCTTGTCCGAAGGGTATTATGTGCTGATCAAGTTCACATCCGATCCCAGCTTCCCCGCTGAGCTTGATCGTGTTTTCAGGATAACAGATGGCATCATGCGTTCCCTCATTACCGTGCAGTATGAATAACGGGGGGAAGTAATATGTTAAACCACATAACGATTATGGGCCGCTTTACCCGTGACCCTGAACTGCGTTACACCCAGAATCAGGTGCCGGTGGTATCCTTCACCCTGGCAGTAGACAGGGATTTTACCAGCAGGGAAAGCGGCGAAAAACAGACGGACTTCATCGACTGCGTCGCCTGGCGCTCCACCGCCGAGTTTGTCCATAAATACTTTTTCAAGGGCAGCATGGCGGTTGTGGCCGGCCGGCTTCAGATTAGAGACTGGACAGACCGCGACGGCGGCAAACGCCGCAGCGCGGAGGTAGTCGTGGAAAATATCTATTTTGGCGAAAGCAAGAGAAGCCGCGAGGAAAGCGACACTGCCGGCAGCAGTTTCCAGCCTGATACCTACGGTGGGCCTGCATTTGCAGAGCTGAACGACGACGAGGATGATCTGCCTTTCTAAAAACAAGGGCCATGGCCCGCAACATTTTAGGCATGGCGCGACAGAATGTGGCGCAATGCCCGGATAGGAGGAAAGAATTGTGGCTAACGACAAGGATAAGAAGAATCGCAAACGCAAGAAGGTTTGCCAGTTCTGTGTCGACAGGTGCCAGCATATAGACTATAAAGACACCGCAAGGCTGCGTCGCTATATGTCCGAGCGCAGTAAGATCCTGCCCCGCAGGACCACCGGAACCTGCGCACACCATCAGCGCCAGCTTACAGAGGCAATTAAGAGAGCTCGTCAATTGGCCCTCTTGCCCTATGTGACGGAATAAATTATATTAAAAGGGGTCGGTTCAAGAAACCGGCCCTTTAATTTTTTATAAAAACCGATTTATTTTCATATAAATTTAATATTATTGTGCTAATATTTATTGTATTGTTCCAATTGATACAATATAATAATTTCAGGAATTGCATTGTTTATTTATGTTTGCGCCGCCCAAAAGAGGGCTTGAAAACAGGAGGTATAGTATGCTAATCAGCCGTGAGGCCATAAAGGCCGACGCCAAGCAGGCAATTAGAGAGGCTAGGCCCAGCGTCTTTTTGGTAACGCTGGTGTATTTGTTCATAGGGTTTATACTGGAATACCTGACCATGAAAGTTACGAAAGAGTATGGCCGGATTATGGAAATGCTGCAGGCTGTTACGGAGGGAAATCCGTATTTCTTCCCGGCTTCGCCCAATACTTCCCTTATGGCTGACATCATCAGCGTTGCCCTTTCCATCATGACCATGATGATGGGAGTCGGCTTTACCATATATACCCTCAACGTCAGCCGCCGGGTCAGCGCCGGGTACGGCAACCTGTTTGACGGTTTTGCCATTTTCTTTAAGGCGCTGTGGCTTCATATCCTGATGTGGGTTTTTGTGTTCCTGTGGAGTCTGCTTTTCATTATCCCGGGCATAGTTGCCTCCTACCGCTACCGTCAGGCCCTTTACATCATGCTGGACAATCCCGACATGTCGGCTCTTGAGTGCATCAGGGCCAGCAAGAGGATGATGATGGGGCGCAAGTGGGAGCTGTTCGTGCTGGACCTGAGTTTTTTTGGCTGGACCCTGCTGAGCATCATACCCTTTGTAATTTTATGGACGCTGCCGTACACGGAGGTTACCTACGCAAATTACTACCAGGCCTTGGTGCATATGCCGGGCGGAGCCGGTTTTAATAACGGCTGGCCTGGCAATCAGGAAAGGGAAAACGACGGCTACAGGGACCCCTGGCAGTAAATATAAAAATTGAAATAATTGTCCCCGGAGGGCAAGTCTTCCTCCGGGGCGATTTTTTGCCTGAAAGCCGCGTCAGTTTTTGCTTTTGGGCTTAAAGATGAGAGCCACTATATAGCCGAAAAATATTGCGGCGCAAATTCCGGCCGCCGCGGCGGTAAAGCCGCCGGTGAAGGCCCCCAGCACGCCCTTTTCGGCCACCGCCTCGCGGACGCCTCTGGCCAGAAGGTTGCCGAATCCCGTAAGAGGCACCGTGGCTCCAGCCCCCGCCCATTTGGCAAAGGGCTCGTAGACTCCCACGGCGCCTAGTAGGACGCCCGCCGTGACGTAGGTGGCCAGTATCCTTGCCGGGGTCAGCTTTGTCTTGTCAATCAATATCTGTCCTATTACGCAGAGGGCCCCGCCCACCAGGAAGGACTTGATATAATCCGCAATGCCGCCCATTCTAGCACCCCCTGTCCATATCCAGGGCTACGGCATGGCATATGGAGGGAATGCTCTCGCCCTGCTGGGTTGTGACGGGAGACATGAGCGCGCCAGTGGCGGCAAAGAGCAGCCTTTTCCAGCGGCCTTCCAACATTCCGGACAGGAGATGTCCGGCAAGCACTGACGCGGAACAGCCGCAGCCGCTGCCTCCGGCGTGTACGTCCTGGCTTTCGGTGTCGAAGATAAGAAGGCCGCAGTCCATGAGAATGGGGCTCAAATCGAGCCCGTCCGTGGCGAAAAAGTCCAGGAGTATTTCCCGGCCCACGCTGCCCAGGTCTCCGGTAACAATGGCGTCGTAGTCGCCGGGCTTTCGCCCCGTGTCTTCAAAGTGGGCCTTCAGGGTGTCATATGCCGCCGGAGCCATTGCGGCCCCCATGTTGTTGGCGTCGGTGACGCCCGGGTCCACGATTTTGCCGGTGGTAATATGGGTGATATAGGGGCCGGGGCCTTCGGATTTCAGTATCAGCGCGCCGGCGCCCGTAACCGTCCACTGGGAGGTGGGAGGCCGCTGCCCGCCGTATTCAAGGGGTTGGCGGAATTGCCGCTCCGCCGAGCAGAAATGGGAACTTGTGAGGGCCGCCGCGCATTGGCAGAATCCCCCGTCAATGAACATTGCCGCCAGGGACAGGGCCTCGGCCATGGTTGAGCAGGCCCCATACAGCCCGAAAAACGGGACTACGGAATCCCTGAGGGCAAAGGAGGAACCCACGCACTGGTTCAAAAGGTCGCCGCTGAAGACGTACTCTATCTCTGATAGGGCTAGTTTGGCCTTGTCCGCGGCAAGGGAAAAGCACTGCTTCAGCATGATACTTTCGGCTTTTTCCCAGCTTTTTTCTCCAAAATATGAGTCGTTGCTGATATAGTCGAAGCTCCTTTTCAGAGGGCCTTCGCCCTCCTTTTTGCCAACTACGCTGGCTCCCGCCACAATGGAGGGCGGTTTTTGCAGAACAACCGTTTGCTTCCCAATACGCTTCGTGCTCATGGCATCACTCCGATTATTTTTTATGGCTTGTGCTTGAGGCTTGATTTACTGCGATTCGATTTGGCTTTGCATCTTTTATTTTTCCCACCGAAAATGAAAAAATCCATGAAAAAGAGGGCGGACCAAACAGGTCCGCCCTGGGCAATACGGGAAGTCGAGCCTTTGGATAGGATAAATTATTTTTGTGCGTTTGCCTTCTATCTGCTCCAAAGCTTATCATATCGGGAAGATTGGCTTGCTGACGGCTGCCATAACTTCATTTACAACAGCAATAAGGTCAGATTGCCCTTACTCTCCGCGATATTTTTTTCTTGTCGCTATACCGCCCCTTATGTGCCTTTCCGCCTTGTTTTTCTCCAATATCTCTTTAACCTGAAGATGGAGTGAACGATTAATATGTTCCAGCCTCTCTGATATATCCTTGTGCACCGTGCTCTTGCTTATTCCGAATTGTTTTGCAGCCGCACGCACAGTAGCTTTGTTTTCTATTATGTACTCAGCCAGTTCGCAGGCGCGCTCCTCGATGTTAGGCCTCACATCCATCACTCCCGACATATATTCCGTAAAACATCTTATGCCGGGATAGGGAGCGGTATGCTATGCTGGATAATTATGGCCAAGCAATATTAAGTTTTTTTTGATATAATCATTAATCATTAAATATACCCGCTGTTTAATATACGCAAAAAAGGCAGCAGATTATACGGCGTATAATTTGCTGCCCTATCTCATTCAAAACCGCTAACGGTTTGGGTGAATCCCGTCTGCCAGTGTTTCCACGGCATAGGCCATGCGGCTGCCGGGAAGCACGCTTTCCAGAGGGATTGAGACAAACCTCTCCTGCTTTACGCATTCCAACTGGGATAAAACGGGGTGCAATTTGATTTCGGCTATCTTTTCTTCCAATGACGGCACGTTGTAGTCATGGATTACAATAACCTCGGGCTGGCGCTCGATAACCGCCTCATAGCTTACCGTTGTCCACTGCTTGTCGGTTATGTCCGAAAATATGTTCACGCCGCCCGCCTGTTCAATCAGGAATGTCTCAAAATTGGTGCCGCCGCAGGTGAACACCCCGTCACCGCCGCTGTCGTATACCAGGACTTTAACGGGGGTAAAGCCGGACACCGACTCCCGGACCGCGGCGATTCGCTCCTTTTGGTCCAGTACAAACGCTTCGGCCCGCTCCTCGATTTTGAAGATTCGGCCCAGGTCGAGGATTTCCTGATAGGCATCCTCAAAAGTCGCGGCACTGTTTACATAGACGCTGATGCCGTAGGACTCCAGCTCCTGTATATCCAAACCCTCACCGCCGAACTCCCAGTCAATGCCGTAAATGAAATCAGCGCCGCTGGATATGACCGCCTCCCGCGTGGCGGAGCCGAAAGTCAGCTCCGGAATCTTCTTATATTCCTCCGCATATTCGGGCAGTGGGCCCCGGCTGTGATTGTTCAGGGAGTTTCCAATCACCAGGTCGGAAAGGCCCAGGGCCACAAAGAGCTCCGTACAGTTGGGGCCCAAGGTGAGTACCTTTTCCGGGCGGCCGTTTATCGTAACCGTACGCCCGTAGTTTGAAATGGTGACCGGCTCGTAATCCTCGGAGGCTGGGGCTGTAGCCCCGGCTTGCCGGCCGCCGCTACAGCCCGGCAGCAGCCACAGCAGGGACGTTAATGCTAGGAACAGTACGAGAAAAGGACGTATTCTTCCTTGGAGTTTCATACAAATTTCCCCTCTGTAAAAATCGTTCCGGCAGGAAACTGACATTTAGAAGCCCGGTAAATTCCTGCCTGGTCACCACGGCATGCACCCCGTAAAGCTCAAAGATGTTTTCCGGCGTCAATACCTCCTCGGGAGTGCCGGAGGCGTAAATTTTACCGTCCTTTATGGCATAAATCCTGTCGCAATAGCTGGCCGCCATGTTCAAATCATGCATTGCTGCCAGCACCGTGGCGTCCAGCCGCTTAACCAGGTCAAAAATCTGAATCTGATAGCCCACGTCCAGGTGGTTTGTGGGCTCATCCAGAATGATGAAATCGGTGTCCTGAGCAATGACCCTGGCAAGCAGTACCCGCTGCTTCTCGCCGCCGGAAAGGTGGAGAAAATTACGCCCGGCCATTTTCTCCATGCCCAAATGCTCCAGGGCGTTGTTGACCATCCACCTGTCGTCCGGGGAGTCGCCTTCAAACAGCTTCTTATAAGGCGTCCGCCCCATAGCCACGATTTCTTCCACGGTGAAGCCGAAGGGGATGCAGTTTTCCTGGCCCAGAACGCTGACGTGGCGGGCCACCTTTTTGCTGCTCATGCTTAATAGGTCCTGGCCGTCCAGCGTGGCGGCTCCGCCGTCCGGCTGGATGGCGCGGTATAAGGCCTTCAGCAGGGTGGACTTGCCGCTGCCGTTGGGGCCTATCAGCCCTACAAACTCGCCCCGCTCCACTTCCAGGGATATGTCGTCTATTGCCCTTTCCTCTCCGTAGGAAAAGTGCATGTTTTTTATTTTAAGTCTCATGAATACATCCCTCCATGGCTTCGTTTTAACAGGATAATGAAGAACGGCCCTCCGATTATGGCGGTAAGGATACCGACGGGCAGTTCTTCCGGCGCTATCACCATGCGGGCCAAGACATCCATCCAAACTACAAGAATGCCTCCCAGCAGGGCGCATACGGGCAGTACGCGCTTGTGGTCGGCTCCCACCAGCATGCGCGTAATATGAGGCACCATAAGTCCGATAAAGCCAATGGAGCCTGAGACGGCGATGGTTGTGCCTGCCAGAAGCGACGAGATTAATATGAGCATCTTATGGAACTGTCTGATGTTTACGCCAAGGGTGCCCGCGGCTTCGTCTCCGGTCATCAGGACATTCAAACCGCGGTAGTTAAGCAAAAGAACCGTTATGCAGACCAGTATGACCGCAGCAGGAAGCGTCAGGTAGGCCCATTTTGCCCCTGCCAGGCTGCCGGACATCTAGAAAGACGCGTTGTGAAGCCCCAAAGCGTTTGGGGCGCTCAGCACGATGACGTTTGTGAAGGCGTCCATCACCATGGCCACGGCAACGCCGGACAGCAAAAGCTGGGTGATGTTAACCCGTCCCCGGACCCGGGAGAGGGTGTACACTATGAGGATTGTTATACCCGCGCCTATAAAAGCGCTGAGAGGAAGGGAGTATGTACCCAGAAATGAAAAAGCTCCGAAAATCATCCCCAAAGTGGCCGCGGCGGAGGCCCCTGAGGAGACCCCAAGTATAAAAGGGTCCGCCAGGCTGTTTCTCACAAGTGCCTGCATTGCCACGCCGCAGACGGACAGGGAAGCGCCCACCACAAAACCCAGCAGAACGCGGGGCAGGCGCAGCCCCCATACAATATTCTCCTCCACAGCATCCCATGCGGAAGCGACGCCGAAAATTTTGCCCGCCAGGATTTTGAGTACCGTTGCCGGCGATACCGTTACGGGCCCCAGACCCACCGCCAGGACCATGGATATGACGGACGCAATGCCCAGCGCCGTCAGTACTTTCTATAAAGGAAGCGTATTTAGTAAGCTGTTTTTTCGTTTAACCCTAAACATTTTACCTCACTGATGAAATTGGAGAAAAAGCTATGTTTTCGCGTTAGCCAGAATTTTTAGTGTGTTGATGACCACGTCTCCCAGACCTGCGGCGTCTTCGGCGGTAAAGGCAAGCGGGGTGTTGTCAGAGAAAAGCCACTGGGCGTGAGGAGGAAATTCCTCGTCCCCGGCCCATAGGATAAGCCGGGACCTGATGTTCGGGAGAAAATCCAGGTCGTAGGAGATGTCGCCGACGGGAGCCGGGACGCCGCCGGCCGCCTCGCAGGCGGTGACAAAGGAGTCCAGACGGGAGCCGAAGACGCCTGCCAGACGCCGTATGCACCGGCCCTGAAAATTCCTGTCGTAAACGTCTCCCCAGGGAAGTTCCCGGTAAGGCAGCCAGGCGCCGGAGGGCGGGGAATTGACCCCCTCCAGCAGGTATCGGATTATGAGAATCTTGTTAACGTCGTCATACAGGGAGGAAGGGCAGCCGTCAGGGTTTTCCGGTTTCAGCGAAAAGTCGGGCCACGAGGCGAGAAGGCCGTAGCCCATTACGTTGAGCACAAATGCGCCCCGGTCGGGGTCGTACTTTGCGCCGGTGCGCAGCTGGGTGCTTGCCGGGTCCAGAAGGGCATAGCGTTCCTGATAAATGGAAAGGGGCACGCCGTACTGCTGGCCGGGACTTGGGTTGAACTGCATCAAATCACCTCGGAGGACGGGAAGAGGAGACCCGTCGGTATGGCGCTGGGAATATTGATACCGCTTCCTATGCCGCCTGCTACGTATATATGCTCTATCACGTCGGGGGTAAAACCGAGGGAGGACAGCAGGGCCATGATAGCCGAGAAAATTGCGGCCTTCGCCCGGATGAAATTGTCTATATCCACCTGGGTGATGGCCACCTGCCGCCCGCTGGCGGATTCGTTGGGAAATGCCAGCACATAGTAGCCTATGCCGTATTCGTCATGTCCTATGCGCCGACCTTCGCGGATAAACTCGCCCTTGCCGTTGATAATGCCGCATCTGAACAGCTCGGCAATCAAATCAATCAGGCCGGAGCCGCACAGGCCCACCGGGTGGATGTTTCCGATTACCTTCATGGCGGGCTCCATAGTTTCCCTGTCTATTTTGACCGCTTCAATTGCCCCGTGGGTTGCCCGCATGCCGCAGCTAATGTCTCCGCCCTCAAAGGCGGGGCCGGCGGAGCAGGCGCAGGCCACCAGAAAGTCCCGGTTGCCAAAAACAATTTCTCCGTTGGTGCCCAGGTCAATGAGCATGGAAAGCTCGTCGGAGTCCCAAATCATGGATGCCAGCACCCCGGCGGTAATGTCCCCGCCCACATAGCTGCCTATGTTGGGGGCAAAGCAGATTTTGGCAGCGGGGGCGAGGGAAATGCCCAGCGCGCTGGCCAGTATGGGGCGTATGCTGAAAAAGGCGGGTACGTACGGCTCGGTTCTCAGGAAGTTGGCGTTAATGCCGAGGAACAGGTGATTCATTGTGGTGTTTGAGGCCACTGTCATTCGGAATATGCGCCTTTGCGAAACTCCCGCCTCCCTGCAGAGAAGGTCAATAAGGGGCATCAGAGTCTCGGAAATGACGGCTTTTTGAAGCTTTTTCACGCCGCCGGGCTTTTGCTGCTCCACTATCCTGTTGATGACGTCGGCGCCGTATCGTATCTGGGCGTTTCCCGCGCTGGCCTTGGACAGGATTTTTCCGCTCTCCAGGTCCACCAGAACCGCCGTTACGGTGGTGGTGCCTATGTCCACGGCCAGCCCGCAGACCGGCGCCGAGCCGGTGTCCGCCGTAATGTCAAGTATTTCAACGGAGTCAATGTCGGGGCCGATTATAGTGATTTTATGGTCTTCGATTTCCTCCAGACCCCTCATTGCAACCAGTTCGCAGGTGGGATTGGCGCCGGACCAGAATTCCGCGTGCATGTCGCTCTTGCGGATGATTTCGCCCTCGAAAGCGGAGGAAAAGCCCATGCAAATCTCAATGTTTTTAGCCTTTACTTTGATGTTCCGGAGCTCAAGAGATTTTTTCACCGTGTCCACGTGGTTTGTGACGGAGACAAGGGCTCCGGGCACCTGGTTTTCGCTCAGATCCACATCAACGATTACGGGGAAACCCAAAGCGATGGCGCCGGCTCCGGCGGCAACGGCAACTTCGCTCAGGGGGCCGAAGGTGTTGACGAAGGCGGGGACGCGCTCCTTCGTGTACTTCAGAAGCCCCGCCAAGTCGCCGGGCTGTATGGCGCCGAAAATAAGCGCGGCGCGGATGGCCACGGTGACCACGTGGATAACGGCAGTAATGTCATGGCCGAGAAGCACTACGCGGAAATCAAGGCCCATCCTTACTCCGGCCTGGGCCGCCTGGTCAATGACGTCACCTATGAGGAAGGTGAGAAGCCCCTTGTTCTGATACTCCTTAACCACCATAGCCAGCTGTGTGGCCTCATTGGCAGTGCCCAGGATGACGGCGACGCCGGGTATATCACCGGTGACCAGGGGAACGCCCAGGGAACGGATGATGCTGTCGGGCACAAAGCCAATCCCGCCCTCGTCCTTAAAGGCCGAGCTTTTTTAAAATATCCCTGACTGCCTGTTTCACCGGGCTGTCCTCGGAAACGGTTGCGCTGGGTTTTCCGTTGGCGTCGTACAGGTACACCTCCTCGTCCATGGGAACCACGCCTATCAAATCAAGACCGAGCCTTTCAATTTCGCTGAGTACGCCGGGGTCGGGCACTCCGCCGGGGGCTTTGTTTACAATGAGCTTTAACACTCCCGGTTTCAACCCAAGCTCATCCACCATAAGGGCAATGCGGTGCGCCGCCTGAACGCCCCGGCGTGACGCGTCGCTTATCAGCAGCAGGATATCCACGTGGGGCAGGATTCCACGGCTTATGTGCTCCAAGCCGGCCTCGTTGTCCACGACGATATAGCGATACCTGTTCTTATACTTGTCTATCTGGGACTTCAAAATACCGTTGATGTAGCAGTAGCAGCCGGGACCCTGGGACCTGCCCATGACGAGCATGTCGTAATTATCCTCTTCCACCAGCGCGCTGCTGAACATGTACTCCGTGTACTCCTGCTTTGGAGTTTGGGTCCGCATCCACCGTCAGGACGGGGCCTTTGTTTGACTTGTCCAGATAGTCGATTATCATTCCGCAGATGGTGGTTTTTCCCGTGCCGCCCTTTCCGGCGACAGCAATTGTTATTGGTTTCATGTTCCTGTCCTTTCCTTCTCAGTCCTGTGTATCAACCAGAACTTTTCCGTCAACAAGGTCTGCAAATATCATTTTGCCTTGCAGGCGGGTTTCGTGTTCGAAAAGGTCGGTAAATACTAAAAAATCCCCGTCAAAGCTGATACGCTGGACGTTGCTGAGAAGCATTTTTTCCGAGTCGCCGTTTTTAACGTAAACTTTTGAAAGACACATGGCGTTCTCCTCTTCTATTTCAGATTTTCCAAAACGGCTTCAAGCCTTTTGTCTATGGTCTCGAGCTCTTTTGCGCAGGCCGCTATTTCCTCCGCTTCGCCGTCAAGCCACATGTGCCGGAGGCTGTGGGCGAGGGAGAGCAGCTCTTCCCTGTGATGGGCGTTGTGCTTAAGTGTATATTTCAAAAAAGCCGCCGCCTCATCCGGAGTTTTGTGCAGGTTATCGTGGGTGTGCCCATCTTTTTCGTGAAAATGTTCGTGTTCGTGATTGTGCATATTATAATGACCTCCGTCATATGAATACGAATCATGTAAATACAAGTTAATTTCATTTATACTATGTCAGAATTTTGTCAATAACCAGGGTGGAATTATTGTAACTTATTATGGATTATTTTATTATCTGCTATTGGCTGTTGACTATTTTTGAAAATAATTATAGGATTGTAATAACTGTAATTACTATTATTTATCGAGTAACCGGAGAAAGCGGCATGGGAAAGACATATGAGGTCGTCACCGAGATATTCAACAGGTGCAGCGGCAACCAGATGCGGGATGTCTTTTTTGAAGAAGCAGAAATTGACGACCCTGACGCCTATGTCAGGGAGCGGTTTAAAAACTGCGCTATAACTTTGGAAGATGCCGGTGCTCCAGGCAAAGCCCGCATATATGAAATTGAAGAATGCGGGCTGCGAAGGCGCATATCATTTACGGAGATTTGAGGAGGAAAAGTATGGACGCAAGGCTTGGCGAAAAGCTTGTGGAAGCAATGCGCGACCTGAACGAAAAGGGTGCCCTGCAGCTGTCCCTTGAAATGCTGGAAAACGGCATTTCCTCTTATGAAATTTTCGAATACCTGATGGAGGGCATGGGGAAGGTTATTAACCTGTACGAAAAGGGCGAGTATTTCATTGCCGACCTTATGATGGCCGGGCACGCCATGACGAGCGTGTTGAGCAAGGTGCTTAATTTTTACGAGATTGGGGACATCGACTCCTTCGGGCGCGTGATGATTGCCACGGTTAAGGACGACATACACGGCCTGGGCAAGGACATGATTGCGAACGTATTGCGGCATAACTGCTTTGAAGTTGTTGACCTGGGGGTTGACGTTTCGGCGGAAAGCATAGTCAAGGCTGTGCGGGAGAAATCCCCCGATATGCTCCTGCTTTCAGGTTCTCTGTCAAACTCTCCGGAGAGGATGAAGGAAAGCATCTCCGCGCTGCGTGAAGCGGGGCTCCGGGATTCCCTATACATACTTGTGGGCGGGCAGGCGGTGACAAAAGAGATTGCAGATTCCATCGGAGCTGACGCGTACAGCGCAGATTTAATGCAATGCCTTAAGCTCTGCTATGAGTTTATGGCCAAGGCAATAAAGGGCGTTCCAAATGAGTAGGCCTTTGTATGTTCAAATAGCCGAGGATTTGCGCAACGGCATCCTGTCCGGCGAATATCAGCCCAAGGATTTGCTGCCGTCGGAAAACGTGCTGGCGGCAAGGTATAGCACCAGCAGAATGACCGTACGGAAGAGCATGTCCGTCCTTGAAAACGAGGGGCTGATTAAGCCCATACACGGCAAGGGCTATTATGTGCTGCCGCCCGACCATACCATGTTTTCCATGGTTTTCAGCGAGAATCCGTTGGACGGGCATTTTCGCTACCTGGAAGTGAACATGATTAGTCCGGAGGAGGACGTCGCCAGGCTTCTGCAGCTTGAAGGCCGCCGCCTTACTATTGTTATCCGCCGCGTTTTGGAGCGCGACGGGCAGTTAGTGGCCTATGATGAAAAATACGTCCCCTATGAAAGGGGAGTGCCAAGCATAGAGTTTGAGATTCACTATGCGGAATTCCCCCAAATGTTTGAAAAGCGTTTTGTGCCCCTGTCCCTGCATACCGAAATGAGCATAGCTCTGGAAAAGGCACCGGAGCGTGTTTGCGCCGCGCTGGGGATTGAGCCCGGCGAAAAGCTGATGGTCATAAGCAGGCTTATCTGCACAAAGGACGAAAAACCAGTGGGCTTTAGCAGGCAGTACTGTACCGAGGGATACGGAAGCCTGAGGGCGCAATCCGGCTATTATATCCACCGGGGGCTGTAGAGCAGCCAAGGTCCCGTTATTTTGCTATAATAGTTTTTGTGACTGAAGATATATGCGCTTTTTGCATATGTCTTCATTTTTTTTGCTTTATGAACGTTTAGCCCGGCTGGAACGGAGAAATAAACGACAAAAAATTATCGTTAATAATTTGACATTTTTGCGATAGTCTGGTGGAATGTGCCTGAACTTATAAATATAAGTAAATACAAGAGTGCTTTTCATTTGGAAGGAGAACTGTTGTGCATGAATTGCAAGTTGACGGAAGTCAAAGACATGGAATCTGTATCCGTAAGCCTTAAGGAATGCGCAGCCTGCGTGGGTGCCGAAACATGGGAGGACAGGAAGAAAAAGCAGACTCCCTCGTGTAAGTTTGGCGAGGAGGGCGTTTGCTGCCGCATCTGCTCCATGGGGCCCTGCAGAATTACGCACAAGGCATCCCGGGGAATCTGCGGTGCGGACGCCGATGCCATTGCCGCGCGAAATTATCTGCGCATGGTTGCCGGAGGTACCGCCGCCCACTCCGACCATGGACGCGAGATATGCCACGTTTTGCATGCCACCAGCGTCGACGGGCATTACCAGGTAAAGGACAGGGAAAAACTCCTTAGCCTTGCCCGGGAATGGGGCATTGAAGTGGAAAACAGGGATATTTACGAAATCGCCCACGAAGTTGCCCTGACCGGGCTGATGGAATACGGCAAGCCTTTTGGGACGCAAAGGTTTCTGAGCCGCGCCACTCCGGAGAGGCAGGAGCTGTGGAGCAGACTGGGAATTGCCCCCAGGGCAATTGACAGGGAAATAGCGACGGCAATGCACATGACCCATATGGGAAATACCGCCGATGCCGAGGCGCTTGTAATGCAGGGGCTGAGGACCGGCCTTGCGGACGGATGGGGCGGTTCCATGATGGCAACGGAGATGACGGACATACTTTTTGGAACTCCGGCGCCAAAGGACACCGAGGCGGACCTGGGCGTTCTGGACAGGGATATGGTGAACATCATAGTACACGGCCACGACCCCGCCATGTCGGAAATGATTGTCCTTGCCTCCGAAGACAAGGACTTGCTGGAATATGCCCGGAGCAAGGGGGCAAAGGGGATAAATATCGCCGGCCTCTGCTGTACTGCAAACGAGGTGACGGTACGCCACGGCGTAAAAATCGCGGGCAACTTCCTCCAGCAGGAAAACGCGCTGCTTACGGGAATGGTTGAAATGATGGCTGTGGACGTGCAGTGCATATTCCCCGCCCTTGGCCCCCTCAGCGAATGCTTCCATACGAAATTCATAACCACGTCCCCGATAGCCCGCATACCGAAGTCTGTTTACGTTGAGTTTAATCCTGAAACAGCCAGGGAAAAGGGCCGCGAGCTGGTCAGGATGGCGATTGACAACTTTGAAAACCGGGACCCCAATAAGGTTTTCGTCATTGAAAACAAGCAGCCCGCCCGCGTAGGCTACTCCTGCGAGGCAATTATTAAAGAGCTCAACGGCGTGACTAACAGCTTCGTGGACGAGCGAGATACATACAAACCGTTGATAGACGTTATAAAGGCGGGAGTGTTGCGGGGCGCCGTCGCAATGGTCGGCTGCAATAACCCGAAGGTGCGCCCGGACTATTCCCACATTGAAATCATGAAAACCCTACTTAAAAACGACATTATCATCATCACCTCTGCTTTTTTGCAAATAATTGACATCCATTGTGGGATAAGCTATTCTTATTAAAACGTAAAAAAGGAAAAAATTGCGGAAAGGAGAAAGGAAAGGATGAAGAAATACCGCTGCATTCTCTGCGGGTATATTTACGACCCGGAAATTGGCGATCCCGACGGCGGAATTGAGCCCGGCACCGCCTTTGAGGACCTCCCGGACGACTGGCAGTGCCCCGTTTGCTATGCAAGCAAGAATGATTTTGAGCCCGTTGAAGAATAAGAGGGCAACCGCAATAACAAGTTGGACCTTGGCGACATTGGCGAGATTCCGAGAGTTATGGACGCCGGACAGTGCAATGACTCCTATTTCCATCTGGGCCCCACTCTGCCGGTCTTCTTATCTTCCAATACAGAGAAGGTTTTGGCAGAGAAGTTCGGGCATTGCCGGCATTGGCAACGCGGATTCCGATATTTGAGCTGTTTATGGCAGGAAAAATGGAAAAGCCCCGCCGGAAGCAAGTCCCGCGGGGCTTTTATGTTAATAGCCGTGCCGCTCCTGCTCTTCTGCGTCACGTTTTGTTACCTGTACCGTGCCGAAGGGGTGCTGGGGAGGCGCGTATATTGAGTACAGCTTCAAAGGCACGCGGCCGGTATTGATTAAATTATGCCATGTTCCGGCGGGGATTATAATCGCATAGTTGTCCCGGACCCGCCTTTGGAATTCCAGGTTGTCCCTGCTCTTTCCCATCATGATAATTCCCTGGCCCTGCTCAATCCGCAGGAACTGGTCCAGATCGGAATGTATTTCCAGTCCGATGTCCTCTCCGGGCCTTATGCTCATCAGAGTTAGCTGCAGGTGTTCTCCCGTCCAAAGGGCGGTTCGAAAGTAACGGTTTTCAAGTGTTGCATCTTCGATATTAATGACGAAGGGGTCGTTCCCGTAATCGTTCGGGCGGCTTATATATCTCCGGTAATCCCTGTCGTCCATAGGACAGGAGGGGTTAAAATGTGAACTGTAGTCTCTCATATGTTTCTTTCCTTTCTTTATTAGGTACTTTATTGTATGCCTTAGGAAAAGAAGTTGTTTTTCCGCTAAATGCGCCCCTGCTGTTAATTGACATTGTTTTACGGTGATGATATTTTTTGAATAGAATCAATTTATCAAATTGGGGAGTTTTAAATGAAAAACATAGGAATGATAGTGGCTATTGAAATAGACGCGGTGCTGAACAAGTTTGGAAAGCCGGTTGAGGAGCTGCAGTTTAAAGGCTTTACGGTTTTTCAGTACAAGCTCGGAGAACATAACCTGTTTGTAGTCAACAGCGGCGTAGGGCAAATTGCAGCCACAATGGCAACCCAGTTTCTGATAACCAGTTTCAATGTGGACTTTATCGTAAATTTCGGCGTTGTAGGCGGGTTGACGCAGGAAATGACGCTGACAAAAACCTGCATCGTGGAAAGCGTTGTCCACTACGATTTTGACACATCGGATATTTTTGACTGCTGTGTTGGCAGATATCCCGATTATCCCAGCGTTTACATACCCACCACAAAGGAAATTGTGGACAAAGCCCTTGAAATTGAGCCCACTTTAAAGAAAGTAATCTGTGCGTCCGGGGATAAATTCATATCCTTGAAGGAGAAGAAGGAAGAGCTGCATAAAACCTTTAACGCAGATATCTGCGAAATGGAGGCGGCGGGGATAGTCCTCACCAGCAACAGGAACAAGGTTCCCTGCCTGCTTGTAAAAACCGTATCCGACAGCGTGGAAGGCGGAGCGGAGGAGTTTAAAAACACCATAAACGAATCCGCCAGAATATGCCTGGAGCTGGCTACCAGGATTATTGAAAACATTTAAAAGGTAAAGCAGGTACAAAAAGCACCCCCAAACTATATGTTTGGAGGTGCTTTTTGATTATTCTGCTGCCCTGCGGCAGGCTTAAACAGCAACTTGGAATTGGAAAAATATAGCGTTAATTTATCATTGTTTGGAATATACTCAAAGTATAATGTTAAAAAATAACCACAGAAAGGAGCAGGGTATGAATACGCAGTTCGATGTAATTGTCATTGGCGCTGGTAACGCGGGCTTATCCGCAGGGGTTACCACCGCCAAACATGGGCTTAAGACCCTTGTGCTGGAACAGCACAACCTTCCCGGCGGAAGCGCCACAAGCTTCAGGAGGGGCAGGTTCGAATTTGAGCCGTCCCTTCATGAACTAGCGGAGATTGGTTCTCCGGAAAAACCCGGAAGCGTCCGCAAGCTGCTTGAAAGCTATGGCGTGGAAATCGACTGGTATCTTGAGGATAACCTCTTCCGCGCCATCGCCAAAGGGCCTGATGGTTATGACGTCACAATGCCCGCCGATGCCGAGGCCTATTGCGACGAAATGGAAAGGCAGGTGCCAGGCAGCAGGAACAGCGTTGAAGCCGTGCTCGAACTGGCCAACAAGGCGCTTGCCGCGCTGGACTATTTGAGCGAGAGCAAGGGACATCCGGACCCCAAGGTTATGGCAACGGAGCATGCCGATTTTATGCGCATTGCGTCCCATTCCCTCCAGGAGGTGCTGGATGCGCTGGGCATGCCCAAAAAGGCTCAGTATATCTTCTGCACTCAGTGGGGCTATTTGGGCGCCACCCCCGACCAGATTGACTTTTTGCACTACGTATTAATGCTGGATAGCTATCTAAAGTTAAAGCCCGCCGTGCCCTATATGCGCTCCCATGAGATCTCCCTTGCCCTGGTGAAGGCCCTGCGCGACAACGGCGGAGAAATCTGGTACAACTGCAAAGCTGAAAACATCATTGTGGAAAACGGAAGAGCCTGCGGCGTCGTGGCGCGGGGCAGGGAAATAAGGGCGAAACACGTTATTTCCAACTGGTTCCCGGATTTTGCCCTCGCGAACCTGAAGGGAGGGGAGGCTCCGGAACGGACGCTGAAGCTGATTAACGCAAGAAAACACGGGCGTACATACGTGACTATGTATTTGGGGCTTAACAGGTCGGCGGAGGAACTGGGCATTAAAGATTACTCCACCTTTATTATGCCTTCGCCCGATCCCAAAGAACAGTGGAAAGCCTCCTATACCGGTAATAGAACGGTGGTGGTAAACTGCCTGAATACGGTGATCCCCGATTCATCTCCCGAGGGCACATGCACGCTGTTCTTTACGGCCGGCTTCCCACCCGAGACGTGGGTAAATGTCAAGCCTGAGGAATACAAAAAGAAGAAAAACGAGATTGCGGAAAAAATGATTACCTTATATGAAGAAACCCTCGG
>JBMNQG010000001.1:0-83893 GCA_050944015.1 Oscillospiraceae bacterium | reverse complement strand
GTCTCCACAACGAAACCGCACTCCTCAAGCATTTGTACGGCTACCCTGTAATCCTTGTTAATTACGTCCGGCACCGGCACCATTTGGGCCCCCGTGCTGACTTTAAGCTCTATGTCTATACCCTCAGGCACCAGCATCATGCTTCTGTAGGGTTCGGGGTCCTGCCCGATTATCATGCCTTCGGGGCTGTCGGGGTCAACGGCGTATACAACAGTAAAGTTAAACACGCCGGCAAATTCCGGGTTTTCAATAATGTCCTCGTAAGGGCTCCCCACAAAGTTGGGTGCATTTATGCGCTCGGCCTCCGTAAATATTTCTTTCAGCCAGGAATTCCACAGGTAGACGAAAATGGCAAGTATGAAAACCAGCACGCAGAACAGGCCGGAAAGCAGGCTGACCTTCCTGGAACGGCCCCTCCTGCGCTTATAGCTCTCCCGGTTCAGCTCCCTAGGGCCTCTTACGGGCTCCACATTCTTGCTGATGATGTATTGCCTTTCTCCATGAGCTGACATATACCCTCCTGGTTCCGGGGTAACCCCCATTGCCCCGGCTCCCACGTTGATAGGGATTGAAGCCTGGGACTTTCGGAATTCTTCCAAATCCGCCAGCAGCTCTTCCGCCGACTGATAGCGTTCTTCGCGATTGGGGTTCATGGCCTTCATGGTTATTGCCTCAAGGCCCGCGGGAATCTCAGGGTTTATCTCGCGGGGCGGCGTCGGGGTGGAGCTTATGTGCTGAATCGCCACGGAAACGGGGCTGTCCCCCTCAAAGGGAAGCTGGCCCGTCAGCATCTCATAAAGCACAACTCCTAAAGAATAAATGTCGCTGCGGGCGTCCACGTCCTCTCCCTTGGCCTGCTCGGGGGAAATATAGTGAACGGAACCAACCGTCTCCTGTCCAGTGGTATTTTGGGCGTTCTGAAGGCAGGCAATGCCAAAATCCGCCACTTTAACGGTGCCGTCCTTAACTATCATGATATTGTGGGGCTTAATGTCCCGGTGGATAATGCCCTTACTGTGGGCGTGGTTCAATGCCTTGGCAATTTGTGTGGCAAAGTGAAGGGCCTCTTTCCAGCTCAAAGGCCCCTTCTTCTTCATGTACTGTTTGAGGGTAATGCCTTCAATTAGCTCCATGACGATGTATTCAACGTCGCTGGAACGGCTGAAATCGTAAACGGCGACAATGTTCGGATGGGACAGCATGGCCACCGCCTGGGATTCCGTGTGAAAACGGCGGCGAAATTCTTCGTCCAGAGCCAGATCTTCCCTGAGCATTTTAACGGCCACATAGCGGTTCAGCCTGTGACACAAGGCTTTATATACCACTGCCATGCCGCCAGTTCCGATAACTTCTATAATCTCGTATCGGTTATCCAAAAGCTGGCCCAGATATTTATCCATACTGTTGTCCATTTTGGGGCCTCCCTGTTGGTTGAAGGTAATTTATGGGGTTAGGTGCCGGGTAGTATGTTATCATCCAATATGCCGAGCTAAAAGATAAGTACAGCCACGGTCACGTTGTCCGGAGCGCCCCTGTCCAGGGCAATATTTAAAAGGTTTTGACACATCTCCTGAGGGCCTTCGGACTTAACTACCTGCTCCAATATTTCATTATCGCTGACCATGTTGCTCAGCCCGTCGGAACAGAGCAGCAGCCGGTCTCCGGCGGAAAACTTCAGTTTGAAGACATCGCTGTTTACCTTTGATTCCACCCCCAGGGCTCTGGTGATTAGGTTCTTTTGGGGGTGGTTTTTGGCCTGCTCCGGGGTCAGGGCGCCTCTGTCCAGGAGCTCCGCCACAAAGGAATGGTCCTTTGTAATGCGTCTGATTCCGCCGCCGGATATAAGGTACGCTCTGCTGTCTCCCACGTTGACGACTGCTCCATTGCCGGACTTGACCAAGGCGCCGACCAGGGTTGTGCCCATGCCCAGGCAGCTGAAGTCCGTATATGAGCGGTCAAATACCCTGATATTGGCGTACTGCGCGGCCTCCTTGACAATCTCGTCAAGTCCCAACTTTGATTTTTTCTCAGCCAGGCAGGCCCTGACATGGGACATAAAGGTTTCGGAGGCCATACTGCTGGCAACACTTCCGGCCTGGGCTCCACCCATACCGTCGCAGAGCACAAGGGCCGCGCCCCTGCCCTCGTCAAATATTTCCATCAGGAAGCTGTCCTGATTCTCTTTTCTGACCATACCGCGGTGGGTAATCCCAAAGCCTTCCATAAATCCTCCGACAAGCAAACTGAATCAGTCTTTTGCCGCCTTCCTGCGAAGCTGGCCGCAGGAGGCGTCCACGTCGCTGCCAAGGCGGCGCCGGACGGTAACGTTAACGCCTTTTTCCCGAAGTATCTTAATAAAGGCCCGCATGTTTTCCTCAGACGATGGGGCAAACTTTCTCTCTTCCACATGATTGAGGGGTATAAGGTTCACATGGCCGCCGGCTTTTTTGACTTTATCCGCCAAAAGCCTGGCGTGGTATTCCGTATCATTGACCCCGTCAATCATTGCGTATTCAAAGGAAACCCGGCGGCCCGTGCGCCTGTAGTATTCGGCACAGGCATCAAGCAGCCGGTCCACTCCCCTGCCCCGGTTCACCGGCATCAGCCGGGAACGGGTTTCGTCGTCCGGGGCATGGAGGGATACCGACAGTGTTAATTGTAAATTAAGGTCACCCAGCTTGTCAAATCTTTCTGTCAGGCCGCAGGTGGACAGGGAAATATGGCGCATGCCTATATTCCTGCCCTCCGGGTGGTTGATAAGCTCCAGAAAGCGGTCGACGTTGTCAAAATTGTCCAGAGGCTCGCCTATGCCCATTAGGACAATGTTTGAAATTTTAAGGCCGCTTTCAGACTCGGAGAAAAGCACCTGGTCCAGCATTTCAGAGGGCTTCAGATTCCGAACAAGGCCGCCGAGGGTAGAAGCGCAGAAGGCGCAGCCCATTCGGCAGCCTACCTGCGATGAAATACAGACGGTATTTCCATGCCTGTATTTCATGACCACGGTCTCCACGGCGTTTCCGTCCTCAAGCCCCCACAGGTACTTTATAGTGCCGTCAATCTTGGAAACCTGCTTTTTCAGGAGTTTAAGGGAGTTTATATAATAGTGCTGCTCCAGCTTTTCCCTCAGGGATTTTGAAAGGTCGGTCATCTCCTGGAAGGAAACTGCACCCCTGCCCAGCCAGCGGAAAACCTGCTTTGCACGAAATGGGGGCTCTCCCCAACGGGACAGGTCTTCCTCAATCTCCCGGAGAAGCATGGACTTGATGTCTTTTTTCATTATTTCTTCCTTAGCTTGCATATGAAAAACCCGTCAGTGCCATGTATATGAGGCCAAAGGGTAACATGCCCGGACTCTACGACGCCCGCCGGTCCGGGCAGCTTAAAGGCCTCCAGTTCAAATTCCGTATTGCAGCCAAGAAACATCTCTATTACTTCTTCGTTTTCCTGACGCCTGATGGTGCAGGTGGAATATATCAAAACCCCGCCGGGCTTCAGGCAGGGGGCAAGGCCCCTTAAAATGCCAAGCTGGATATCCGGCAGCCCCGCCAGCTCCTTGGGGTCCTTATACCGGATATCCGGTTTTTTGCGTATCACTCCCAAGCCGGAACAGGGCACGTCGGCAATGACAATGTCGGCGCTGCCGCGCAAATCCTCATCCGGCCTTCTGGCGTCGCAGGTCCGGATATGAATAATTTCAATGCCCAAACGCCGGGCGGAGTCTTCAATTCGGGAAAGTTTTGAACTGTGAATATCGCAGGAAATGATTTCGCCGTTGTTGTTCATTGCAATGGCGGCGGCAAAGCTCTTGCCGCCTGGGGCGGCGCAGGCATCCAGCACCCTCTGCCCAGGCTTGGGGTCCGCTGCCGTAACCGCCAGCCGGGCGGCGGCGTCCTGAATGTAAAACTCGCCGCGCTTAAATGACGAAAGCCCGGTCAAATCCCCGGTGCCCGACAGCAGGACGCAGTCTTCAAGCCAGGGATGCAGTGAGATGACGACGCCTTCGGCTTCCAAATTTTTTACCAGATTCGGAGTGTCAATCTTCAGCGTGTTCACCTGGGCCGCCATTGGCGCCTCGTCGTTATTGGCCAGGAAAAAGTTCTCGGCAAATTCCGCGCCCCGTTCCCGGATTAGCTCCTCCGTCAGCCACCGGGGATGGCTGTAAAGAAGGGAAAGATAATCAACTGGGTTGTTATTGGGGATTTCCGGCAGCCTGTCGCGGTTCTCGGACAGGCGGCGCAGGACGGCGTTCACAAGGCCGGAGGCCCTCCCAAACCCTAGACTTTTGCACAGCTTTACGCCCTCGTTTACCGCAGCGCGGGAGGGTATCTTATCCAGAAACAGGATTTGATATGCGGATATGCGCAGTATATCCAAAACCTTGGGCTCCAGCTTTCTGGGCGGTATGCTGGAAATTGAGCCGATGTAAAAATCGCAAAGGGCCATGTTTTGCAGCACACCGTAGCACAGGCGGCTGGCCAGAGCCGCCTCCCGCCTGTCCATTCCGTGCTTTTGGACTATGCCGTCAAGAACCGCATCAGACCAGGAGCCGCTTCGCCTGAAGCGCTCCAGCGCCATCAGGGCGGCCTGCCGGCCGGTCATGACTTATTTCCCCCGACGGGCATTGGATGGCCTCTCAGGTAATCTGCGGCGCTCATACGCTTGCCGCCAGGGGCCTGCAGTTCCGTTATGAGCAAGGTCCGGCCCCCGCCGCAGGCAACTTCTATCCCCCTGTTGTCCGCGGCTACGATTTCGCCTGGAGCTTTATCTGTACGGTTCTGAGTGTACTGTGCGCCAAAGATGCGGAACAGCCTTCCGCCCAGCTCCGCAGTGGCCACAGGCCAGGGGTCCAAGCCGCAGATCCATTTGACGATTTCCCTGGGGGATTTGTTCCAGTCTATCGGGCTCATGGACTTGGTGAGGGGGGTCACATAGGTCGCCCTGGAATTGTCCTGAGGGGTTCTGGGCGCTGTGCCGTTCTCAATGTCGGCCACGGTTTTGCACAAAAGCTCGGCGCCTAAGTCGCGAAGCCGCTCAAAAAGCTCCCCGCTGGTCTCAAATTCGCCGATTTCGGTTTCGGCGGTATAAATAATGTCACCGGAGTCCAGTTCGCTGCTGACATACATGGTAGTAACTCCGGTGATTTTGTCTCCGTTGAGAATCGCCCACTGGATGGGAGCCGCGCCACGGTATTTTGGAAGCAGCGAGGCGTGAAGGTTGATGCAGCCCTTGGGGGGTATGGCCAGTATGTCATCAGGCAGAATCCGCCCGTAAGCCACAACCACGATAAGGTCCACATTGAGGGCGCGAAGCTGCTCCGCCGCCTTTCCATCCCTAAGGGTGGCCGGCTGGAATACGGGCAGCCCCGCCGACAGGGCAACCTCCTTTACCGGGCTGTAGGAAATCTTCATACCCCGGTTTCTGGGCTTGTCCGGCTGGGTGAACACGCCCACAACGTTGAAACCCCTTTCAATCAGCTTTTTCAGCGAGGCAGCCGCAAAATCCGGCGTGCCCATGAAAACTATGCGCATTGATTACTCTTCCTCGCTCTCGCTTTCAGTTTCAGACTCGTCTCCGGAAAGCTCGGCAAGCTCCTCCGGACTCAGCAGGCGGTCTGCAAGGGATAAAAACAGCTTTCCCTCCAGGTGGTCTATCTCGTGGCAAAAAGCCCTGGCCGTAAGGCCCTCGCCTTCCATCTCGAAATATTTCCCGTTCCTGTCCTGGGCTCTGACCTTAACGCGATGGGGCCGCTTCACCATTCCAAAAACGCCGGGCACGCTGAGACAGCCCTCGGGGCCGTACTGCTCGCCGTCCACTTCGATAATTTCGGGGTTTACGAGTTCTATTATATACTCATCTTCCCCTTCCGGCACATTGGTCTCCATTACCAAGACCGCGCGGCGCAGGACGCCCACCTGGGGGGCGGCAAGGCCCACCCCGCCTGCGTTTTCAAGAGTTTCGCGCATGTCGTCCAGCAGGATGTGGAGCCTTTCGTTAAAGTCGGTTACCGGCCGGGAACGCTTCAGAAGGGATGGGTCTCCTTCCGTGATTATATTTCTAAGAGCCATGTCTTCACCTCTTATATCTATTCAATAGGGTTAATATCCGCAAAAACGGAAACGCCCCTGAATTCCTTTTGCGCGCTACAGTGGATTATCACTAATGAAACAAGCTGCCTGATTATTCTATCACCTTTGCAGCTTAATGTCACCCTGTATCTGTAGCGGTTGTTGACCCGGACCACAGGCAGGGGCGCCGGGCCGAGGATTCGGATGTCTTCCCTGCCGCCCAGCTCCTTCTGAAATATTGTCCTGATTGCGGTGCAGCATTTCAAAACCTGGGATTCGTCCAGCCCCGAGGCGGTAACCACATAAAGGTCCGCAAAGGGCGGGGAATTCTGCAGCTGCCGGAGCTGTATCTCGGAGGAGAAAAAACTCTCGTAATCCTGGCTGGCGGCCTGAAGAATCGTCTGGTTGGAAGGTGTAAATGTCTGTATTACCGCCCGTCCCGGCCTGTCTCCCCTGCCGCTGCGGCCTATAACCTGGGTGATAAGGGAAAATGTGCGCTCGCCTGAGCGGTAATCGCCTGAATATAAAGACTGGTCCGCGGAAATCACGCCAACCAGCGTAACGTTTTCAAAGTTGAGCCCCTTTGTCACCATTTGGGTTCCAACCATGATGGGGATTTTCTTCTCCTGGAACCGGGTAAGCAGCGCCTCGTGGGAACCCGCCGGCGACACTGTATCCGTGTCCATGCGCAGAATCTCTACTCCGGGGAAAAGCTCCCTCAGCTCCTCCTCCACCTTCTGAGTGCCGGCGCCTATAAAGCTCAGTTTTCCACCGCAGTCGGGGCAGTATTCGTCCAAGCGCAGGGACAGGCCGCAGTAATGGCACATAAGCCTCCTGTTGGCGCTGTGGTAGGTGAGATTTACGCTGCACCTGCTGCATTTATAAGTATAGCCGCATTCCACGCAGGTAATAAGTTTCGACGCGCCCCGGCGGTTGATAAAGAGTATGCTCTGCTCGCCGCAGGCTATGTTCTTTTCCAGCTCTTCCCGCAGAATTGAGCTGATGGTGCCTCCGTTTCCCCGCCGGAGCTCCCGCTTCATGTCTACAATCCGGACATCCGGCATCCTCATGAGGTTGTAACGGGCGGGAAGGGTAAAGTATTTATAGGTTCCGATTTGGGCATTATAGCGGCTCACCACGTCCGGGGTGGCGGAGCCCAGGATAAGCAGACCCCCTGCGTGGTAGCACCTGTATTTTGCCACGTCCCTGGCGTGGTACCGGGGGGAATTCTCGGATTTATATGTATCTTCCTGTTCCTCGTCAATGATAATTATTCCCAAATCGCTTACAGGGGCAAACACCGCGCTGCGGGTGCCGATAACCACCTTTGCCAGGCCGTTTTTTATCCGCTTCCACTCGTCATAGCGCTCCCCAATGGCAAGGGAGCTGTGAAGCACGGCAATACTGTCGCCGAAATATGAAGAAAAGGTCTGGAGCATCTGGGGCGTTAGGGATATTTCCGGTACCAGCAGGATTGAGGATTTTCCCCTGCGGAGCATCTCGTCTATAAGCCGTATGTAGACGGCGGTTTTCCCGCTGCCCGTCACCCCGAAGAGCAAGGCTACATTGGGCTTTCCTGACGTGGCAAGTTCAAGCAGGCCATGAAACGCCTTTTGCTGGTCTTGGTTCAGCTCCGGCAGCGGAGCAGTCGCTCCCGTCCTGTACGTAGGGCGCCTGAACACCTCGTCCGCCTCAATTGTCACAAGGCCGGCCTCTGCAAGTCTCCTGATGGTGGCTGCGCTGGTGCCGGTAAAATAGCATATCTCCTTTACTGCCGCCCTTTCTATGGCGGCCAGGAGTTCAAGCACTGCAGCCTGCTGGGGCGAGCGGCGCCTTTTTTGGCTAGCAATAATCAGGGCTTCCTCGGAGGAAATGCTGAGGCTGGCGGTGTTTACGGTCTTGTCCCTGACTCGCCGGGTCTCCCTGCTATCGGTTTGAAGCACGCCCTTTTTCACAAGGCTGGAAAGCGCAGGGCCGGGGTCCTGGTCCCCGAAGGCGGTTTCAATGGATTTAAGGCTACATGAGCCACCTTGTGCGAAAACCAGCTCAAGGACCTGCTGCTCCCTATTGGAGCGGCCTGCGGCCTCATAGGCCTTCTCTCTGTCGTAGCCCTCCGCAATCCTGTATTCGGAAGTGATGCTGTACCACAGCCCGGCGGGCAGCATGGCTTTTACCGCGTCGTAAACTGTACAGAAAAACCGCTCCCGCATCCACAGGGCCAGCTTAATCTGTTCCTGGGAAAGGACGGGAGCCTCGTCTAAAACGGACTCTATGCTTTTTGGCGCTTCATGCCGGCTTTCGGCGCTCAAGGCCAGTACTATACCTTCGGTTTTGCGGTTGCCCCGGGAAAAGGGGACCATCACCCGTACCCCCGGAACAACCTTTTCCGCGAGGTGGCCGGGTATTACATAGTCATAGGGGCGGTCTACCCAATAGGTAGCAGCCGAGACGGCAATTTTTGCTATTGTCTTATTGGCCAAGGCAGCCCCCCCTTTTCGTTTCAAAAATCCTGCAAAAGCGGGCATGAGGCCTGCCCCTGCAAGGAAGCATTAATATCGCAGGAGAGAGCCTGAAGCCCGCCCGAAAAACTATTCCTGGGAATTTGATTTATCGTTTTTTACGGTAAGTTTGCCGGTATAAACCTCCTCAATGGCAGTGGAAACAGGCTTTCTTTCCAGAGTATTTTCGCTTGCTTCCGATTCGGAGGCAATATCCCTGGCCCGGCGGGCAACAAGGTTTACCAACAAATATCTGCTGCCTATCTTGTAAACCAAATCTGCTACTGGTGGATATAACATTTTGCATCATACCTCTAGTAATTTTATTCTTTCAGCCGTTCTGCAAAGCTCGGCGGTAATAATAGAGCTGAGCTCGCTGGCGGCCACGTCTGGGTCCTCGTTAATGACGATATAGTCGTAGTTTCCGGCCGATTCGTATTCGGATTTCGCGCGCTCCAGGCGGCTTTTAATCATCTCCTCACTGTCCTGATGCCTGTTTCGCAGGCGAAACTCCAGCTCTTTAAAGCTCGGGGGAGTGAGGAAGATGGTGACCGCTTCGGGCATACGCTCTCTCACCTGGACGGCGCCCTGCACCTCAATGTCAAGTATCACGTTCAAACCGCTGGCGAGCTTCTCCATAACGGCCTTTCTGGGCGTGCCGTAAAAGTTTTTCACATATTCGGCATACTCCAGAAATTCATCGTTGTCAATCATTTCCCTGAATTTCCGGCGGTCAATGAAGAAATAGTTGACACCATGGACTTCACCTTCCCTTGGCTCACGGGTGGTGGCGGAAACGGAAAAAACCACGTCGTCCCTGGCGGCCATAACACGGGAAATGACCGTGCTTTTTCCGGCGCCGGATGGGCCTGAAACCACAAAGAGCTTGCCTCGTTCAGTCCTCATCATCAGCTCCCCCGTCATCAGCTTCGTGTTCAGTTTTACCGGTAATGCGGCCGGCAACTGTCTCCGGCTGAATTGCGGAAAGAATAACATGGCCGCTGTTCATAATAAGGACTGCCCTGGTGCGGCGTCCGTACGTGGCGTCGATCAGCTGGCCACGTTCCTTCACGTCCTGAATTATGCGCTTGATGGGCGCCGAATCGGGGCTTACAATCGCCACGAGACGTGAAGCAGATACCATATTACCGAATCCAATATTGATAAGTTTCAAAGTCCCTCTCCTATTCTATGTTTTGAATCTGCTCTCGAATTTTTTCAATCTCGGCTTTAAGGTCAACCACGGTGCGGGCGATGGCACTGTCGCTGCACTTAGAGCCTATGGTATTGACCTCCCTGTTGAATTCCTGGATAAGGAAGTCCAGCTTTCGGCCCACCGGAGACTCGCCCATGATTAGTTCACGGAACTGTGATATGTGGCTGCGAAGCCTCACAGTTTCCTCATCCACGGCAACCTTGTCGGCAAATATGGCCGCCTCGGTGAGGATGCGGGACTCGTCAATTTCCTTATTCTCCAGAAATTCGCGTATGCGCTGCTTGAGCCTTTCGGTATACTCCGCAACGGTCTGGGGGGAGCGCTCCTCCACAAAGGAAATCATAGACTCGATAACCGACAGGCGGACTAATATGTCTTCCCGGAGTTTCGTCCCCTCTCGTACGCGCATACCGTCAAACTCGTTAAGGGCCTGTTCCAGAATATCGCAGATTCCGGCGACTAGGGCATCCTTGTCCAGCTCCTTCTTTTCAACCGTCAGCACATCCTGAAAACGCGCCGCATTGACGGCGGTAAGGTCGTCCTGAAGACCGAATTTTTCAGTAATCTGCCGCAGGGCGGTGATATAGCCTTCAAGCAGCGGTTCGTTAACGCTCACCACCACGTTCTCGGTCTTGGAACTGTCAACGGCGATATAAACGTCAACCTTGCCCCTTGAAATATGTTTTTGGACTGCGGCCTTTATCGCTTCTTCGGCAAAAATGAAGGTCCTTGGCACCCGCACCGTTGTATCCAGATAGCGATTGTTGACGCTCTTTACCTCAATGGACAGCTCCAGTCCCTCCACGGAACCCTTGGCTCCGCCGTATCCGGTCATGCTCTTAATCATTATTTTAGTCAGTCCCGTCAATCTATAGTCAATCAATATGTTTAGACACGCGGATAATGTAAAACGCAATTAATTTGGAAATCCCAAGGTCGTATATCACAAATGCCGCATTCATCAAAATGTAGGCAAGAAAGAGGTATTTTTCAAAGAAATCTGGTATCTCACCGGGAAGAAAAACGCTTTGCCCCAATATCCACAGGCCCGTCAGGGCCGCGTTGAACAGTGCAAGCTTTGCCACCCATTCAAGGGCGCGGCTTTTTAGCCGCTCAAAAAGGCTCTTGGCAATAGGGTAGTACCCCAAGAACACCGCATAAAGTATCGCGCAGCTTTTCAGTGGTATTATAACAGCACTAAGTGCAGCGGTGATTGCAAAAACTGCAACACTGTGGTAGATCCCGCAATGGATAAGTGCTACCGCCGTAAGAAGCCCGGAAACGGCCACTATTGCAATTCTTCCCGAGGGCACTACAGACGAAACATACAGGAGGGCGCAGCCCAGGGCAGTAAGCAGGGCGGAGCGGGTCAGGCGTCTTGTGGACTTATCCATATCAGCAGCAGGGAATCAGGTCTCCCCCCATGCACTCGCAGCAGCAGTCTGCAAGTATTAGGGACGAGCAAAGGTCGCAGGCGCTGGTTCCCGCCACAGGCCCGCCGGTGTACCGGTAGGCCTGTCCTCCCGTACGCATGTAAGCCAGGGCCTGCCTGTATTCCGGGTTGCTGGGGTCCATGTTGACGGCAATTTGGAAATACCTGTTTGCCTCGTCCATCCAACCCTTGCGGTAACACAGGCTGCCCATAAGGAAGTTCCATTCAGCGCCACGGTCAGTTATCGAGTCCAAAAGCTGCTCCGCCAATATGAGGTTTCCGCTGTTAATGACGGCCCTTATCCTTGCGTAAATTCCTGTGGACGTGCCGGAGGAAGAATATCCTCCTGACGTCCCTCCTGCATATTGGCCCTTATTTCCGCCGCCGGAGCGAGACCTCATGATGGTGTCATAGGCCTCGTTTATCTCTTTCATCTTCTCCTGGGCCAAATCAGACAGGGGATTGTCGTGATAGTTGTCAGGATGATATTTTCTGGCAAGATCTCTGTACGCCTTCTTTATTTCCTCGTCCGTAGTGCTTGGCGACACGCCAAGCACACTGTAAGGGTCGTTCATGTCTCTTCTCCGATCTTTGGATTATTGATTGATTAAACCATGCTGCGTGCCCTTTTTCATGTCCTTCCACCTTCCTGAAAAGACCATCTGGGTAACCCAAGGAAGCCCAAGGTAAATGATATTTGACAGTATTTCCCCCCAAGGGCCGGTATCCAACAGGTTATAGGCAGAGATGATCTGGTTTTGGGAGTGGCGAATTGTGAGAAGCATCTCTTCCCTGTTCTCCTCCGACAGGAGGCCTTCCACCGGCGCAAATCTGTACCGCAGAGGGTTATAGCCGTCCTTTTCAATGTCCTCCTGGAGGTCGTCCATGGCATCCAGCAGGTAAACGATCCGGCCGGCATGGTAAAAAAGATGCTCAAGTATGAGCCGCTGCTTTTCATCTTTGAGCCCCGACGCTGCAGCCGCCAGAATTTTTGCAAACTTGTCCGCCGTCATGTCAATGGAGGGACAGCATTCCTCTTCCAGCCCGGCCAGGGATGCGAGGTTTTCCCGGACACAGGCGTCAAAATCAGCCGCCTGGCGACGGGCCTTCCGGTATGCCCGGTATAAAAGCAGGGAAGCAAGCCTTGCCACCAAAGCCTTCACAAAGCCCTCGTCCGCCGCCGAGTCCTTCAGCTTCCAGTAGGCCAAAATCACGCTGTAGTCCGCCGCCGTATCCAAAGCCTCCCCGCCGCAATGACATAGCTTCTTTCTGTGGGGGCTTGCCGGGCATCTTTTATTTTCAAAGCAGGGTTCCTCCCTGCCTAACAGCAGCATGGCCATAAAGGTAAAGTCGTAATTTACCACAAACCTGGCGGCAAAGCCGTGCCTCCGTCGGAGCGTGTGGCAAAGGCCGCAGTAAACAGCCCTGAAGCTCTCGTATTCTTTTAACTTTAGTTCACCCTTTAGGGGTCTTATATATCCAAACATCAGTCAATGGAAATTATCTCAAAACTTATGCTTTTTTTGCTTCCGAAAAAGCGCTGGTAAAGCACCACAATCAGCACCCCCAGGAACAAAGCTCCCAAGCTTATGGCAACAGATGCCTTTTCCGACATATTAAGGGCGCCGGAAAGGGCGTAGCCGGTAAAAAACATTAACAGCGGGAAGATGTAGACCAGCGCCGCCGCCGAGATTATCCGGGAACTGCGGGTAGACACTGTAACCCGGTCGCCCACCTTGGCGGACACCCTGTTGATTGCTATGGCGGTTATCTGCTTCTTATATGAGCATCCGCCGCAGGAAGCGCAGTTCGAGCCGCAGGCCGTAACCCTTTCAACGGCCACTTCCGCTTTGTCGCTGCTTATAATCCTCGTTACTATTGCGCTTTGGGTCAATTGCGGTCCTCCTCAATGGTATCAGCGCCGCTCTACAAAGACAACCACGTTATAGTCGCCTACAGCTCCCGCCTCGGTTTCATCGAACCCGTCTACATATACCTTGGCGGGAATTGTAAACCTGCCGACGGTATTTCCAATATCCTTAAGATCCACTACCGCCCGGAGATTGTTGGAGGCTATGAGGTCCAGCATAGCCTGGGTGGAACGGACGGTGACCTCAAGGCTTTGGGTTACTATCTCCGCCACGTATCCATCAGTCACATTTTTGACTTCGATATTTGTAACGGTCATCTGCTTGGTGGCAAGGCCTCGGATTTCAACGTTTACCGTGACCTCCGTTTCACCTGTCAGGTTCTCAACGTTGTTTGGTATCACTATCGGGTAGGTTTCCCTGAAAGAGGTGGCGATATCAGACAGGTCTATGGTACCGACGACAATTTTATTTATGCCGTCCAGAATCTCCGAGTCGCCGGCAAGGGTAATCGTGGCAGGCGAGAATGTGCAGATGACGTTGGAGGTTGTGGCGCCGCCGCCCTCAATGATGTCCACCGCAAGGCTGACTTCCTTTGTGGCTTTCACCGGCAGGGAAACGGTGACGGTATCCGTTTCCAGAACAATGTTTTCGTCCCCCACCGGGTTGCCGTCTTTGTCCATTAGGACGTAGCTGCTTTCAAAGGTAAGGGTTTTGTCCACGTCCTTCCTCTCCACCACCACAAGCGCATACTCCACCTTGTCGAGGGACTTGACAGGCCCGCTTATTTTAACGGTTGCGGGACTGAATTCCATAGGCTCCGCCACGTATCCCTTGGCCACGCTTCCCTCAAAGATGCCCCGCACCTCCACGGTCTTGCTGTTTAGCTTGTCGACGGTGAAAGTAATTACGGCGGGAGATACGCTGGCAACCGTAATATTCCTGCTGTCGATGCCTTCCGGATATCTGATGGTATATGAAAACTTGTTGACACCGGAACTATTAATACTGCTCAGGTCGATAACGGCCGAAAGGTTGGCAGAACTCAGCTTTGATATCTCGCGCCTGCTGCCGCTTAAAACCACCGTAACCGAAGTGGTATCAACCTCGGTTACAATCAAACCCTTCCCTTCGCGAAGGGCCTCCTCCCCCTGGAATTCGACCTTTACGCCCTGAAAGGTGTCTCTATAATCTTCACCCTGCGAGGCGGTTACATACATCCAGAGAAATACGGATATTAAGATTGAGATTATCGCCCAAAACAGCCTGCTGTCAGTTATTTTGCGTACTGCTGCTATTTTTTTCATTTTTTCTCACCTTGAAGAAGTTGGTAAACAGTTTCCCACTGCTCTTCTTTTTTTTGTTCCCCGACTCGGGGATTAACTCATTGCGCAGCAGTTTTTCAAAGGTGTCCGTTGCCAGGTGGCGCTTTAACATTCCGTCCACGGCCACCGAGATGGAACCGGTCTCCTCTGAAACGATAACCACCACGGCGTCCGACCTCTCGCTCATACCAATACCGGCTCTGTGCCGCATCCCCAGGTCCCGGCTGAGGTTTGCGTTTGTGGACAAGGGCAACATGCATCCGGCAGCGGCCACGCGTCCGTCTCTAATGATTACGGCGCCGTCGTGCAGGGGCGCTTTCGGGAAAAATATATTTTTAAGCAGCTCGGCCGTGGTGCCCGCGTCAATAATAGTGCCTGTCCTAATCGGGTCGTCAAGGGGATTGTCCCGCTCGAAAACAATCAGGGCGCCTATCCTGTTTTTGGACATCTCGGTGCAGACTATAACCGTCTGCGTTATAACCATATCTAGATTTACTGTCAGGTTTTCCCTGCCAAACAGGTCGGAAAAACTGCCGCTGCCCATTTTTTCCAGCACCCGCCGCAGCTCAGGCTGAAAGAGTATCACCAGGGCCAGCAGTCCCAGCTCCACGGTCCTGCGGAGCAGAAAATTAATCACTGTCAGCTTCAGTTCTCCGGAGAGCCACAGCGCCAGAAGAATTACCACCACACCCTTGGCCACTTTTGAAGAGCTTGTCCGCCTGATAAAGCTGATGAGCCTGTAAATCAGGAAGGCTATAATAAGCATATCCAAAATATCGGGTATGCCGGCAGTGTATATGTAATTGAAGGAGTCGATTATTTTGTTTCTGATAGAATCCATAGGCGATAACCCCGGGATTTGTTCGGCCGCCTGAAGATATATTCCGCAGGCGGCCCCACGTTTCTATTCATAATATTATATAATAAAGATTAAAAATTGGCAACAAATAATGCAAAAATTTACAACTTCTTAATCACTGAAGCAAATATTGCAGAGGCCTTCTCCACGTCTGCAACGGTGTTGAACGGTGAAAAGCTGAAGCGAACTGTTCCAGTTTCAATAGTTCCTGCAGTCCTGTGGGCAGTGGGAGCGCAGTGCAGCCCTGCCCTTACGGCCACTTCCCTTTCTCCCAGGGCTTCTGCAATGGCTTCGCAGCTTATACCGTTTACGGTTACCGAGAACACACCCGACTGGAGCTTCGGATTGTCGGCGCGATATACTCTGACACCAGGTATTTTCTCCAGCCTGTCGGCCATCAATACGCACAGGCGCCTTTCATGTTCAAGTATGGCGGAAGGAGTTTTGCGCATGACATACCGTACTCCCGCCAGCAAACCCGCTATTCCGGTAATGTTGTGGGTCCCCGCCTCCAGCCTGTCGGGCAGGAAGTCGGGCATGTCTGGAATGGCGCTGTTGGAGCCTGTGCCGCCGTGAAGCAGGGGCTCGCCGTTACCGCGGCATAGCAGAACCCCGGTTCCCTGAGGGCCGAGAAGCCCCTTATGGCCGGGCATTGCCATATATTCGGCTCCCAGTTTGGTAAAATTAATATCAAGCACGCCGGCGGACTGAGATGCGTCTACGATTAGGGGCACCCCATAATACCTGCACAGGCTTGCAATTTCCTCCAGGGGCAGAATATAACCGAACACGTTGGAAACATGACAGCAGACAGCGGCTTTAGCCCCCAGAAGCCTCCTTTCAAAGGCCTCCAGGGCCGCCTCCGGGTCAAATAGCGGCGAGGATGCCACCGCTACCCTGGCTCCGATGGCGTGAAGCGGCTTTGTTACCGCGTTGTGCTCATATCCGGATATAACTACCCTGTCGCCTTTTCTTACCAGACTGTAAATGGCTATATTCAGCGCGTGGGTGGCATTCAGCGTAAAAATAACCTTTTCAGGGTCGTTCATGCCGAAAAGTCTCGAGACGGCTTGCCGGCAATCCAGCGCGGTATCCGCTGCCAGCATGGCAGGCTTATGGGCTCCCCTACCCGGGCTGGCCATGGTTGCCATGGCTCGAATCATGGCAGCCTCAACACTTTTCGGCTTCAATAGGCTCGTTGCAGCGCTGTCAAGGTAAATCATCTTCTTACCTCCGTGAGGCTGCCGTCCGGGCCCTTGACATATATCCTGCTGGAATTAAATCCAGCCTTCTTTAAAGCTCTTAGAGCCTCGGGCAATCTTTTTTCCGAGACCTTAACGCAATATACACAGCCCTCATAAGATATGCTCCTGGGGGCTCTGGTCAATATGGCTGTTATGCCGGCACGCTCCAGCACCCGAGCCGCCCTTTGAGCGTAAGTGAGAGATCTGCACATGATATAATAGTGTAGCATCCATATGCTCCTTCCGGCATGTAAAATTTACCCGTAACAGACCCGGGTCATATGGTATTCTATGCGGAAGGGCATGTGATTGTTTAACGAATATAGGGCACAGGACGCGCCGCCGCTTACCTGTCAGCCTGTTCAAGCAGCAGCGCCACGGCATGGGCGGCCATGCCTTCTCCCGACCCCGTAAAGCCCAGGCGCTCCTCCGTGGTGGCCTTGATATTAACCCTGTCAGCGGGAGTATGGAGTATTTCCATGTATTTTTCCTTCATGGCGGGAATATATGGCGACAAAATCGGAGCCTGGGCGACAATGGTGCAGTCAACGTTCCACACCTTAAATCCAAGCTCCGATATTCTCATGAATACGCGCCTTAAAAGCTCCAGGCTGGAAATGCCCTTGTATTGGGGGTCCTTGTCGGGAAACATGCCGCCAATATCCCCAAGGGCGGCCGCCCCCAGGAGGGCATCCATAAGGGCATGGGTAAGCACATCGGCGTCCGAGTGACCGTCAAGCCCCTTTTCAAAAGGCACTTCCACTCCGCCCAAAATCAGCGGCCGGCCGGTGCGGAGTCTGTGCACGTCATAACCGTATCCGATTCTCAAACCATTTTCCTCCTGCGACTGTTGATTATCGCCTCAGCCAGCTCGAAATCCAGAGGCGTGGTTAGCTTTATGTTCTCCTCTGAGCCGGGGCAAAGATGTACCTGCACCCCCAGCGCCTCCACCGCGGAGCAATCGTCGGTAACCTCCAATTCGTTTTGCAGGGCGTAGGTTAAAGCGCCCTTAATCAGTTCGGGGGCAAACACCTGGGGAGTCTGTACCGCCATTGTAATATGCCTGTCGGGCGTTTCTGTGACTATACCGGACTCCGCCAGCTTCACGGTGTCCTTAACCTGTATTGCCGGAGCCACGGCCTTGTACAGGCTTGCGGTCTTTATGGCGTCCTCTATAACCTTTTGGGTAACGAGAGGCCTGGCGCCGTCGTGGATGGCCGCCAGCTTGGCCTTGGGGCTTATTTCCGATACCCCAGCAAGCGACGACTCAAGGCGGGTGGAGCCGCCGCAGAGCACCTTTGTAACCTTCGCAATGCCGTAATCCCGGCACAGCTTTGCCACGTCCACTATTTTCTCCGCCCTGGTCACCACTATAATCTCGTGAATGTAGGGGGACCTGTTAAAGGCCTGCAGGGTATGGACAATTGTGGGTACCCCATCCAGGAGGCAAAACAGCTTATCCTCCCCCATTCGCTGGGAGGCGCCTGCCGCAAGCACCACGGCAGAGCAGAATGGATGCGCTTTTCTTGCAAAAAAACGAAATTTTTTAAACATACAAGCGCTCCTTTACCGGGTTGAATCTACAATCTGCAATTCTAGCCAAATACGATAAACGGGCGTGCAGAATGGATGAGAAATCTCAATCATTGACACGCCCCGACGATTTAAGAAGAAGTAGCTGCATATGAGTATGAGATTGCATTGTTTATACGCTCTTCAACTTCCTCGTAGCTGGTACACTGAGACAGCACAATTTCGGAAATCAATATCTGCTTTGCAGAGTGGAGCATTTTTCGCTCGCCGGTTGAGAGGCTATGGTTCAGGTCCCGTGTCATGAGGCCCTTAACCACCTCAGCCACTTCCATAAGGTCCCCGCTTTTTATTTTCATCATATTCTCCCTGTAGCGCTTATTCCAGTTTTGGTTCATATTAATCTCAATTTCTGGAATAGCGTTGAGAATTTCTTCGGCCTCCTCAGGCTTTATAATGGGACGTACGCCAATCTCGCTACAGTTTCCAGTAGGGATCATAACCACCATATCCCCAACCGGCAGCTTCAATACATAATACTCCCGTTCCGTACCATTTATTTTTCTACTTTCGATGCGGTCGATAGTACCAGCGCCGTGCATAGGGTGAGCGATGCGATCGCCTACTTTAAAAGTCATTTTTAACCTCCGAATTCCCGCGTATGCTAATACATATTTATATTTATTATAAACGTTTTTGCAATAATTAGCAAGCAAAAATGAAAAAAGTGTTCTAAAGAATAAAACCCGCCGGATAATCCGGCGGGTTTTGAAAATTCATGTAAAATTAATTGCAGAATCCTGTCGTTAGGGCTCGACAATACCCGTTGCTTCCCCTGTTGTGGAGACCTCATAGATAAGAGCATCCTCACCGGGGGTCGGCGCGGATTCGGGTTCTGCCTTGGTTTCAGCCTTGGCGGGAGGGGTCTCAGGCTCAGACAGGGCGCGGATGCTAAGGGAGACCTTCTGCTTTTCGTTGTTGATGTCAGTAATTTTGACGTCAACCCGGTCACCAACAATAAGTACATCTTCGGGCTTGCCTATCCTGCGGTTGGCAATCTGAGAGATATGGATAAGTCCGTCAACGCCAGGCAGAATCTCTGCAAAGGCCCCAAAGGGCATGAGCTTGACTATCTTGACGTTTGCCACATCCCCGACCTTGTAGGCGTTTGTAAACTTGAGCCAGGGGTTTTCGTTGGGGTCCTTGTATCCCAGGGAAATCCTTCTGGCTTCCTTGTCAAAGCTGATAACGTATACATCAATGTTGTCGCCGATGGAGAGAATATCAGAAGGCTGCTTAACGCGGGACCAGCTCAGCTCGGAAACGTGAACCATGCCGTCTATGCCGCCGATATCGACAAAGGCGCCGTATGAGGTCATAGACTTGACAACGCCGTTGTAGTGCTTGCCTACTTCAATCTCGTTCCAAATCTTTTCGGCCCGCTCCCTTCTCTCTTTTACCTTGATGGCGCGTATGGATCCAACAACACGGCGGCGAGACTTGTTGACCTCCGTAACCTTCAGCCGGACCTTCTTGTTGAGAAGCTCGGACATGGGCACATTCCTGCCGAGTCCGGTCTGGGAAGCGGGGACGAAAACCCTGACTCCCTTAACGGAAACAACGACTCCACCCTTGTTTTCCTCGGTAACAACGCCCTCTACGGCTGTGCCGTCTTTATGGGCCTGCTCTATTTCGTGCCAGTTGTTAATGGCATCAAGGCGCTTCTTGGAGAGCATGATGGTGCCTTCCATGTCGTTTACGCGCATCACGAAGGCTTCAATCTTGTCGCCAACCTTGAGAACTTCGTTGGCCTTTACCGTTGGGTCGTCCGAAAAATCTTCAATGGGGATGTAACCTGAATATTTGGTGCCCAAATCGACGCTGATTTCAGTAGGTGTGATGGCCGCCACTACGCCTGACACCGTATCCCCGTTATATATAGTCTTGATTGAGTCCTCCAGCAGCTGGTCGAATGTCATCTCGGCCTCAGGAGCTTCCGCTGCTGCCTCCCCGGTATTTTCGGCCGCTTCATTTGATACCGAGGTCTCGGCTTCAGTCTGCTCTACAACCGCATTTTCCGCTTCCGCAGTCGCAATGGCCTCCTCCGCTGGAATCTCATCAATCTTAATTTCGTCAATCATTCTCTGTTTTACCTCCTTTATAATCCACGCAGGCGCCGATGCGCCTGCGGTGATACCAATTGTATCCGCAGCATTAAACACGCTAGTATCCAGCTCGTCGGCAGACTCGATAAACCGGACCGTATCGCAATACTCGCCGCATATCTCAGCCAAATGCACGCTGTTGGCGCTGTGTTTACTGCCAATTACCACCATGGCGTCGCAAGTTTTCGCCAAAGTCCGGGCTTCTTCTTGCCTAATATATGTCGCTCCACATATTGTATCAAAAATCTCACAATTTGTACACAGTTTTTTTATTATTTGCTTACAGTTATCAAACTCTGTGGTGGTTTGAGTGGTTTGAAAAACCAAAGCCAGAGGCAGATGGCAATGCTCCGGGGACTCCAAAAGCCATTTTTCGAGGCCTTTGGCATTGGGAAACACGTAAGAATCACTGCACCAGCCCCGGATTGCAACAACCTCGGGGTGGTTCTCCGAGCCGATGATGACGGGAATGCGCCCCTCCCGGGAGACCCGGGACACAATTCTGTGGATTTGAGACACCTTGGGGCAGGTGGCGTCAATAATCTCCGCATTCCGCTTCCGCAGTTCTTCGTACTGCTGCCGGCCTATTCCGTGGGAGCGTATAATGACCCTCGCCCCCTCCGGCAGTTCCTCGATGGAGTTTATGATTTTCAGTCCCTTTTGGGAGAGCCTGTCCACTTCGGCATTATTGTGGATAAGATGACCCAGGCAATAGCAATCCCCCGGGCTTTCAAGGGCCTTCTCGGCCATTTCAACGGACCTTTTCACGCCAAAGCAAAAGCCGGCATTTTTTGAGACGATGAGCTTTTTCATACTTCCTCCGGCTTAAGCGCATAAATTCTGCTCATAAGCAGCTCCGCAAGCTTTGAATAATCGGGGTTGGTTTTATCGGCGGCGCCTATACTGAATGGCTCGCCAATGTGGACGTGCACCCTGGAAAACAGCTTCTTCTTTCGCGGGAGGTACACGGGGACAATGGGCACTCCCACCTTCAGGGCGAGCCTTACGGCACCGCTTTTGGCGGCCACGGCGTCGTCGGCGGCCACCCTTGTACCCTCTGGAAATATCATTACCTTTTCGCCGCTTTTCAAATATTTAATGGCGGTTCGGATTGCATTTATATCTGGGCCGCTCCTGTTTACGGCAAATGCGCCGCATTTGCGCATGACCCAGCCTATTACGGGCACAGAAAACAGCTCCGCCTTGGCCATAAAGCGCAGGATATGCTTTTTTCCCAAGGCGTAGGCCAGTAAAACCGCATCCACGTAGCTGGAGTGGGGCGCGCAGACAATAGCTGCCCCTTCAGGCACTGACTCCAGGCCTGTCACCTTTAAGGGATACAGCAGCGAAACAATGGGTCGCAGGATTTTGTAGAACGTCAGATATGCTTCCGTCATAGATTAAGCTTCTCCCGAATGACCGAGCATATGAGGTCAAGGCTCTCCTGGAGGGTATTTCCGGTAGTGTCCAGAATAATGGCGTCTGGAGCCGGCTTTAAGGGTGCATTCTCCCTGCAGCTGTCGTTTTTGTCCCTGTATTGAATATCCCTCAGGACTTCCTCGTAGGTGCTGGTATCTCCCCTCTCACGCAGCTCCAGATAGCGGCGCATTGCCCTGTCCTCCGGAGTGGCGGTGAGGAAAATTTTCAGGTCCGCGTCAGGTAAAACCACCGTCCCAATATCCCGGCCGTCCATTATAACGTTCATAGTCTTGGCCATATTGCGCTGCGTATCCAGGAGGAATGCACGCACCGGCGCCATGGCGGAAACGTCAGAGGCGTATATGGAAATTATGGGCGTACGTATTTTATCCGTAACGTCCATCCCGTTTAAATACATGCGCTGACCCCCGCTATCATCATAGCGGAGCTGAATATCAAGCGTGGGAAGAAGTGCTGTGACCCCGGCATCATCCTTCGAGTCTATTCCCGCCATGTAAGCGGCAAGCCCCACAGTACGGTAAAGGGCGCCGGTGTCCACGTAAATAAATCCGAAAATTTTGGCCGCCAGCCGGGAAAGGGTGCTTTTACCCGCCCCTGAAGGCCCGTCAATGGCAATAGAATAGGTTTTGCTGTTCATAAATTCCTCCTGCCTTATTGCAAAACAGAGCTTCCGGCCGCATAGCCGGTGTAACCAGGCAATCTGAAGATTAAACCCGCCGGTACAGGCATCCACGTCCAGTATTTCGCCGGCAAAATACAGCCCCTTTACCAGCTTTGACTCCATGGTTTTAGGGTCAACCTGCCGGACATCCACGCCGCCTCTGGTAACAACGGCCTCCTCCACCGGACGGGGACCGGCCACTGTTATGGGAAATGCCTTAAGCAGCCTTACAAGTTTTTGCCGCTGCTCCCGGGTGACGGAGTTCACCTTCGTGTCGCCCGGTATGCCGGAAAGACGCAGCAGAACGGGTATCATAAGCCGCCCGGCAAGATTGTCCAAGGCGTTTCTGACGTCCCTGTTGCGGTGCGCACTAAAGTCCGCCAAAATCAGCTTGTCCAGATTTTTTTCGTCAGTTCCGGGCTTCAAATCAATTAATACCCGGTAAGCTCCGTTTTTATAATCCTCCATCCTGGCGCTGGCGGAAAGTACCAGAGGGCAGGAGATGCCGAAATGGGTAAAAACCATTTCCCCCAGTTCCTGAAAAATCACTTTCCCCTTGCCGTCGCAGGCGGTGAGCCTTACGTTTTTCAGGGAAAGCCCCTGCATTTCCTTACAGTAATCCTCTCTGGAGACCAGCGGGACCAAGGACGGCCCCAGGGGAGTGATGTTATGTCCCAGCTCCCGTGCCATGGCATATCCGTCCCCTTTTGAGCCCGTACCGGGATAGGAAAGCCCCCCGGTACAAAGGATGGCGGCGCGGCATTTTATTATCTCGTCATTGGAGGTGATAACGGCGCTGACCGCCCCCTCTTTTGCGAGTATTTGCCTTGCCGCCACACGTACAACCTTAACACCGGAGCGGTGCATGAAATCAGAAAGGGCATGAACAACCTCCCCGCTGCTGTCGGAGGCCGGGAACACCCTGTTGCCGCTCTCGGTTTTCAGCCGCAGTCCCAGGCTCTCAAACAGGGCCATTGTGTCGGACGGGGAAAACCTGCTGAGGGCGCCGTATAAAAATCTCCCGTTCCTGACCACATTATTTATGAAAGTGCTGACGTCGCAGTTGTTTGTAAGGTTGCAGCGCCCGTTTCCCGTAATACGGAGCTTTTTGCCCAGTTGCCTGTTGGGTTCCAGCAGTACTGTGGAAATCCCCCTTTGAGCCGCAAAGGCAGAGGCAAGCATGCCAGCCGCGCCTCCGCCGATTACGACCAAATCAGCATCAATATCTCTCATATACTCCGTATTCGCTCCAAATCTGCTCCAGCCTGTTAAAGGTATCGGAAAGGGAATCCTTTGATTTCATGCCTATTGACACAATGAGGGCATTGATAAGGCTCAGCGGAGCCACCAGGGAATCCAAAAAGGAGACCATGTCGCTTTTGGCAAAAAGGCATATGTCTGAAATGTCAGCCAGGGGCGAGTTTTTCCCGTCGGTGATTCCAATTACCTTTGCGCCGGACGACTTGGCAAATTCCATGGCTTTTACCGTCCGGCTGGAATAACGGGGATAGCTGATGGCAATGAAAACATCGCCCTCCTTGATGCGGATAATCTGCTCATAAACTTCGCTGATGGAAGTATCGCGCACCTCATGGACGTTCTCCAAAAGCAGGTTCAGATAATAGCCCATAAAGCTGGCCAGGCAGGCAGAGGAACGCATGCCCATAATATATATGTGATTTGCGGCCTGAATCGCCTCGACGGCGGCGTCAAAGTTCCCCTTGGACGCCATGTCAAGAGTGGCCTGCAGCTTATCTAAGTCAGACCTAAGCACCGCCTCAAGCACATTGTTGTCGTCAATCAGCTCTTTGGCCACCTCAATGCGCTGAACCGAGGTAAGGCGGTTGCGTATCATTTCCTGAAGCGCCTTTCTCATGCCGGGGTAACCGTCAAACCCCAGCTCCGCCGCAAAACGGACCACGGTTGATTCGCTGACGCCCACCGTCTTGCCGAGCTTTCCGGCCGTCATGAAGGCAGCCTTATCGTAGTTTTGCAAGATGTAATTTGAAATCCGTCGCTGCCCTTTTGAAAATCCAGGACTTTTCTGCATTATCAGTGTCAAAATGTCTTTTTCCATATCTTAATCCCTTTCAACCAGGCAATCTTATTACAATTATACATTCAAAATGATTAATGGCAATACTAAATATATACTTTTATGAAAGTGTAAATCAAGCTGTTTTGTAATTATTCGTCAAAAACTGGACAAACAAAAACACCACTCCAGATTATTTGAGGGAATTCAAATAATCTATTTCGTCCTTCGTCAGATATCGCCATTTTCCCGGGGGCAGGTCGCCAAGAGAAAGCTCGCCCTGTCTGATTCTAATCAAACGTTTTACAGTAAGCCCGGCCTGGGCGCACATTTTCCTAACCTGTCGATTTCTGCCCTCTCCTATCGTAACGGAGAGAACAGCGCCGTTTTTATCCCGGCTGACTACCCTCACCTGGGCGGGTCTAATCCTATAGCCGTCGATTACCATTTCACCGCTCATGAGCCGTACAGCGCTGTCAATGTCCCCGCTCGTTACCGTAACGAGGTATGTCTTTTTTACCTTGTAGGCGGGGTGCATAAGGGCGTTGGCGGTGTCCCCGTCGTTTGTCATAATAAGCAGCCCCTCCGAATCCATGTCGAGGCGTCCAACGGGATACAGCCTGGTCCCCGCATCGGAAACCAAGTCGGCCACGGTTTTGCGCCCTTTTTCGTCTTTAAGCGTCGTCACGTATCCGCGAGGCTTGTTGAGCATTATGTACACCCGGCTGGCCGGGGCGGGCAGGGGAACTCCGTCTACGGTTATGACGTCCGTAGACAGGTCGGCGCACTGCCCCAAAACGGCAGTCTGGCCGTTTACCTTCACCCTGCCCTCCAAGATCATTTTTTCAGCGGCGCGCCGGGACGCCAGCCCGGCGGCCGATATAAGTTTTTGAATCCGCTCTCCCACAACCGTCTCTCCTAAAAATGCCCGTAGTATGCATATCCGTATTTATTTGCCATGTACCAGGCACGCTTGAACCTCTCCCAGGGAGTAAGCCTGATAGCCTCGTCCTTCTCCACGCTGTCCATGAACCGCAAATCCACTATGGCGGCGGGCTTGCCGTCCACGTTGACGGTCACGCCCCCGGCCTTCTCCCCTTCCCTGACCTCCGCGTAGACGAAGCGGGGCAGCTCAACGGACAGGGTAATATCGCTGTCGTTTTTCACCAATATGCACGGCACCTGCCAGGGTGCCACCCCTACGCTGTCCTCAAGGCCCGAAATCACCGGCAGCCGGGCAAATTCGCAGTAGGGCAGAGCGTTCATATAAGTGTACTCGCTGAAGGCCCAGTCGTACAACACCATGTGGTCCCGCCAGTCGTCCGGATCGTTGAGCGTGACGCATATGAGCCTCATGCCGTTGCGCTCCGCCGCAGACACCAGACTGCGGCCGGCCTTCATCGTATAGCCGGTCTTTACTCCTATGCATCCCTCGTAGTCCCGCAGCAGCTTATTGTTGTTGTAGTAGGTAATGTCCCCCACCGTATATGAGGGGGTGGAAACTATCCTGCAGAAAGTCTCGTTCTCCATGGCCGCCGCGGTTATTATGGCCAGGTCCCGGGCGCTGGAATAGTGGTTATCCCCGTCCAGCCCGTGGGGGTTTTCAAAGGAGGAGTTTTGAAGGCCCAGCTCCTCCGCTTTTTGGTTCATGAGCCTTGCAAAGCCCTCCACTGAACCGGCTACATGGCAGGCCAGGGCAAGGGCAGCGTCGTTACCTGAGGCCAGCATTAGTCCGTAAAGCAGGTCCTTAACGGTGTAGTCTCCCTCAGGCTTAAGGTACATGGAGGAGCCTTCCACCAGCGTATGTTCTGGTTCAACCGTCACCTTTTCATCCAGATTGCAGTGTTCCAGTATCAGAAGGGAGGTCATAATCTTTGTGGTGCTGGCTATCAGAGACCTGGCATCAGCATTTTGCTCGAACAGCACCGTTTCCGAATCCGGGTGAAAAAGTATGACTGAAGAAGCGGAGTTGTCAGGCGCTGCCACGGCGTTTGGACGTGGCAAAAAGGCTGCAGTTAAAAACAGGCATATAAGGGTTGCAATTATCCTTTTCATAAATAAGCACCACCCTACATGAAATTGGGCAGTGCTTATTATTGACAAGGATGGGTAAATTTATGCTTTTTGGGTATTTCGGCCGCTACTCACGCTCTGCCTTGCGATGTTTAATGTAGTCGTCAATCCTGTCGAAAACTTCAGGAATCAGCTCAACGAGCCTGTCCACGGTGGTGCTAGCGGGAGGCGCCACGTTCAGCATACGCACGGTGTCACCCTTTATGACTATGAAACTGACAGGCTCGATTTTAATGCCGGCGCCGTTTCCACCGCCGAAGCCGCCCTTATCCCTAACGGGCAAATCGCTTCCGCCAGAGGCAAAGCCAAAGGTCACCTTGGAGACCGGCACAAGGGTAATGCCGTCGGGAGTTGTTATGGGCTCCCCTACGATGGTGTTCACGTCCACCATTTCACGGATTTTGGCCATGGTAACTTCCATCAGGTCGCTGATAGGATGCTTGTCCATTTTCAGTCTTCCTTTCTGTCGCCCGAATTTCTCGGCGTTTTTTGTACTTCAAAATAAGGTACTCTGCCCCGAAGGCAAGCCCTATATACAGTATTTCCCAAATCTGCAGGGTTGCAACCAGCCGCAGATAAAGTTCCGGCTTTTCCTTCTCAAAGCTGACGTTTATGTCAAAATCCCGCTCCCGGATTTTCAGCGCCTCCTCTAAAAGAGGCAGCACTGTGCCGGCGGCAGCGGAGACTTTCCCGTACTGCATAGCCGCATCAAAGGGGTTGGAAGCTGCGGCCGTGAAGTGCAGGGCAAAATAGTCTATACACAGCCTGCGCCGGAACCTTTTCAGGGTCTTAAGCCCCAGCTTCGCAAGAGAAAGTATTTCGTCCCAGTCGAGCGGTTTTTTCTCCTTTTCGGGCTCCTTTTCTTCATAAACCGGCTTTCTGGGGGGCTTTTTAGGCTTTTCCTTTTTGGGGAAGATTTTAAACCTGAAAGGGCCGAACCTGGCGGACAGTTCAAAGCCGTTTTGCTCGTACCCTCCGTCAACACCCACAGGTATAAGGAGAATGACAGCAAGCGCTATCAGGATGATTATTAATGTTAGCAAATCATCTCCCCCTTTCCCGTGGGCAAGTATTACTCGGTCATGGACAACTGGACGTTTTCCTCATTTTTCAGGGCCTCAATAGCCTGCTGAAGCTGCTTCATCCCTTCCTCGGTGGACAGGTCCGGCAGGGGCGGCAGCTCGCTGAGGGAGGAAATTCCCATGGTGCGAAGAAATGCATCGGATGTCCGGTAGATGGTAGGCCTGCCGGGAGCGTCAAGCCGCCCGCAGGGCTCTATGAGCCCCCGCTCCAAAAGAACGCCTACGGTGTATGAGCTGTCTACTCCCCTCACCTGATCTATGTATGCCCGGGTTACCGGCTGATAATACGCAACAATTGCAAGAACCTCCAGAGCGGGCTGTGAGAGCTTCGGGGGCGTGCGCTGCTCCATGACCCTGGTTATCTTCTGCGCGTGCTCCGGGGCGCTGCAAAGCTGCAGAGAGTCCCCCAGGAGCACCAGCCGTATCCCGCGCCCGTTGGAAACGTAATAATCGGCGAGGCTGCCGGCGCACTCCAGAACGGCTTCTTTTTCCACGCCGAGAACCTGCGCTATTCTCTCGGCAGGAACCGGGTCTCCCGCCGCAAAGAGGATGGCTTCCAGGGCGGATACTGTTTCGCTGAAACTCATTAATTATCCTCCATCTGATATAGACTCTAGAATTTGCTCTGTATCGCCGCCCGCAAAGATGACAATCAGCCTGTCGCCTTCCCCGCTGATGCGAAGGGTTCCTAAGCTGCACAGCTCCAGCACCGAAATAACCGTGGCCACAAGCTCCGAGCGGCTCCTGCTCATTTGGATGATATCCCGAAGAGGCAAGGGCCCGCTGCGGAGTATTTCAAGAAGCTGAGCGCTCTTTTGCCGCACGCCGTACACAATGGGGCGGGGTATTATCCGCTCAGTTGTCACCGGCTCCGGAATATGGTGATGCCGGACGGCGACGGAGGCCATGGCCAGCAGCAGCTCGCTGCAGTCGTGCCTGTAACTGTACTCGCCGTAGCGGGGCATGGGCTCCGGCCGCTTGGGAAAGAGCAGAAGGCTCCGTTCAACGGCGCGGGAAAGTTCGGGTACTACCGCCCGGATGCCGGCATAGGCGTCCCTGCATTTAAGCTGCTCCAAAGAGGATATGAGCAGCTCCAGCTCCGACGACTCCTCTTCACCGGTCAGGAGAGAGCGGGTTTTTAGGTAAATCAGATGGGAAGCCATCTGCACGAACTCGCTTGCCACTTCAAGGTTCATCTCTTGCATTCTGGAGACGTAATCAAGATACTGGTCCAAAATGTCAGAGATGCGAATATCCCGTATTTCGATTTTATTCTTTGATAACAGCATCAGGATAAGACTAAGAGGGCCTTCAAAGTCCTCCATTTCGTCCTTTGACTTGATGATGCCTTCCAGATGAAAAGTCGGGTTTTCCATTCTTTCCGCCTTAGTATAGTTTTAAAGCCAGGTCATAAGACCACTGGGCGATGTAAAACAGCTTCTTATAGACAAAGCCCACAGCGGTGGACAAAGGTGCGCTTAAAACTCCTGAAACAAGCACTATCACCACGATTATCATGCCGAATCTTTCAAGCTCCATCAGCCTGTAGTAGGAGCGGTCCGGTAAAAAGGCAAAGAGGACCTTGGAGCCGTCCATGGGCGGGATGGGTATCAGGTTGAAAACGGCCAGCCAGATGCTGAGGCTTGCCGTGATTTCGATAAGGTCCAACAAGAACCTTCCCGAAGCCCCCGCTCTGTTCAGGGGTATAAACCCAAAGCCGTAAATTAAAAGCATACATACGGTCAGGAGGATGTTTGAGACCGGCCCGGCAAGGGCGGTAATTGCCATGCCCTTCTTGGGGTTTCTGAACCGCCACATATTGACGGGGACGGGCTTTGCCCATCCGAACCTGAACACCGCCATCATCAGCAGACCGAAAATATCCAGGTGCTTGATGGGATTTAGGGTCAGCCGCCCCATATCCTTTGAGGTGGTGTCCCCGAGCATGCAGGCCACAAAACCGTGGGATACTTCGTGAAATGTAATGCAAACGAGGGCGGGGATTATGGAAATAAGAATGCTGGTGAGAACAGACCAGTCAAGGCCGCTCCAGATTATTCTCCAGATATTCAAATCCTCACCCCCGGATTAGATTAGTATACCAAAATTTATAAAACATTACAATAACACAAGAAACAATAGTCAAATTTTAATGGCGGCCATTCAGACCGCCATTAAAACAGAGCATACCTCTTATTTGACGTATTCAAGAATTTTTCCCATTAGAGTGTCCCTGCCGGTTCCCTTCACCGCGGAAAAGAGAATGATTTCCGTTTCGGGCGGCAGCTCCAGGGTTTCCCGTATCCTGGCGACGCTTTCCTCATGCTCGCTTTTCTTCAGCTTGTCGCATTTGTTGGCCACCACAACCAGGGGGCAGCCGGTGGACTTAAACCAGTGGGCCATCGTGCGGTCTTCGTCCGTTGGCTTATGGCGGGAATCCACAATCATTACACCAAGGGTAATTACATCCGGAGTGGCAAAAAACTCCTCCATCAGCCTCCCCCAGCGTTCCTTTTCCGCTTTAGATACCTTTGCGTACCCGTAGCCCGGCAGGTCGATAAAGTACGCCTTGTCGTCTATGAGGAAATAGTTTATATGCACAGTCTTCCCCGGTGTGCTGCCAACTCTGGCAAAGTTTTTGCGGTTGAGCAGGCAGTTTATCACCGAAGATTTGCCCACGTTGGACTTACCGGCGAACACGATTCCGGGAAGAGGGGTGCGGATAAAGTCCGCCGGTTTCACCGCAGATTTTGCAAACCTTGCATTGTGAATATTTATACCCATGGCCTCATCCTACTGCCGTATTGAAACGGAGTTGCCGATTTCTCGGTTTTCAGGGGGAGGCACCATTATGGCGGAGCCCACCTTTTCCTTTTCAGCGGGTTTGTAGCTCATATTCAGGGCAACGTCAAGAATTTTATCCACATGATCTGCGGTGACAAAGTTCAAAGTGCCCCTTACGCTCTGGTCAATTTCCTCAAGGTCTTTCTCGTTTTCAGCGGGAATTATGACTGTATGCACTCCGCTGCGGAGGGCGGCCATTGTTTTTTCCTTGAGGCCGCCGACGGGCAGAATACGCCCTCTAAGTGTAATCTCACCCGTCATGGCCAAATCCCTGCGGACAGGTATGCCGGTAAGGGCTGATATAACTCCTATACAGATTGTTATGCCGGCGGAGGGCCCGTCCTTGGGCACCGCTCCCTCGGGAAAATGGATGTGGATGTCCCGGTTCTTGTAAAACTCCGGGTCTATCCCCAGCTTTCCGGCACGGCTGCGTATATAGGTAACGGCCGCCTTGGCGGATTCCTTCATTACATCACCCAGGTTGCCGGTGAGTTCCAGCTTCCCGCTGCCGTCCACAACGCCCACTTCTACCTCAAGGACCTCTCCGCCCACGCTGGTCCAGGCAAGGCCGCGCACCAGTCCCACCTCGTCCACGGGGTGGATGTAGTCGCGCTTGTATTTCGGAACGCCCAGGAAGGTTTCAAGCATGCCGGCCTTGATGTACATGGATTTATACTCGCCCTGGGCTATGCCCTTGGCAACCTTGCGGCATATCGTGGCCAGATGGCGCTCAAGCACCCGAACTCCCGATTCCCGGGTGTAAAGGGCGATAATCTCCCTGATGGCGTCGTCGCTGATTTTAAGCTGGTTGGCCTTTAGGCCATGCTTTTTCCTCTGCTTTTTAAGCAGATGGTTTTTGGCTATCTGCAGTTTTTCCTCGTCGGTATAGCTGGACAGTTCAATGACCTCCATCCGGTCAAGCAGGGGCCTGGGGATGGTGTCCGTAGTGTTGGCAGTGCAGATAAAAAACACGTCGGACAGGTCGTAAGGTATCTCCAAATAGTGGTCCCGGAAGGCGTGGTTTTGCTCAATATCCAGGGCTTCCAGCAGGGCCGCGGCGGGGTCTCCCCTGTAATCGCTGCCCATCTTATCCACTTCGTCCAAAACCATAAGGGGGTTGGAGCTCTTGGCCTGGAGGATTCCGCTGATAATCCTTCCGGGCATGGCGCCCACATAGGTCTTCCTGTGCCCCCGGATTTCCGCCTCGTCATGGACGCCGCCAAGGGAGATGCGGCTCAGTTTCCTGTTGGTTGCCTTCGCAATGCTCATGGCTACGCTGGTTTTTCCCGTACCGGGAGGGCCCACCAGGCACAGCACCCCGCCCTTAACCTCCGGGGCGAGCTGCTTTACGGCCAAAAATTCGAGAATCCTCTCCTTTACCTTTTCAAGCCCAAAGTGGTCTGCGTCAAGAATCTTTCTGGCCTTTTCAATGTCCACTATTTCCTTTGTAGTTTTATTCCAGGGCAGTTTAATACAAACGTCAAGGTAATTGCGCAAAACGGCTGCCTCGGAGGAGCCGTAGGGCTGCTTGGACAGCCTTGACACTTCCTTCAGGAGCTTTTCTTCAATTTCCTTATCTAAACCGAGCCTGAGTATTTTTTCCCGGTATTCGTCAATCTCGTCTGAGTCCTCCCCCAGCTCCGCCTGTATGACTTTGAGCTGTTCCCGAAGGAAGTATTCCCGCTGGCTCTTGTTAAGCTGCTCCTGGGTGCTTTCCTGGAGGTTCTGCTCCATGGTGAGTATCTGTATCTCCCGGTCCAGGAGCTTATTCAAAAGCATAAGGCGTTTGAGCGGCCTGGTCTCCTCAAGCAGCATCTGCTTGGAGGTATGCTTAAGGTATATATTCTGTGCAATGTAGTCCGCCGCATAGCCCGGGTCTTCGCAGGACACCAAATTGAGAAGCAGTTCGGGCATCAACGCCCCGGAAAGCTGGGAATACTGCTCGAAAAGGCCGTAACACTGCCTTAGAAGGGCCTCCGCCCTAACCGAGCCCTTATGCTCGCCCTTGTCGGGTATCGGCTGCACCTCCGCGTAAAAGCAGGGGTTTTCCGACGTAATCTTTATCAGCTTTGCCCGGCAGATGCCTTCCACCATTACTCTGGCAACGGAAGAGCCGGGAATTCGCAGCAATTGCTTAAGCCGGCAGATGGTGCCAACCTTATATATATCAGACTCCTTGGGTAAGTCCTTGGTAATATCCTTTTGTGCCACCAGGAATATGAGCTGGTCGGCCGCTAGAGCCGCGTTCAGCGCGGCTACTGACATGGGGCGCTCAACGTCAAAATTCAGCAGCATACCAGGAAATACAGATATACCCCTGAGTGGGAGCATAGGCAGGGTTTGAGGGTCAGGGGATATTAAGATTTCATCGCTCATGGTTGTACCTCCTGCTGTCTGAACAATACGGTCAAAGGGCGGGGCTTCGCCCCGCCCTCACTACTATGTTTATGATGCACTTTGCTTTTTTGCGCTCTCATGGAAAATCAGGGGCGAGGTTCCATTCTTAACGCAATCGGCCGTTATAATAACCTTTTCTATTGTATTGTCAGAGGGGACCTTAAACATTATATCCGTCATGATGCTCTCCATGACGCTTCTCAGACCTCTGGCCCCGATTTCCATGGCTATAGCCTTGTCTGCTATCGCCGCCAATGCTTCCTCTTCAAACTCCAGCTCCACGTTGTCCAAACGCATTAGAGCCTTGTACTGGCGGGTCAAAGCGTTTTTAGGCTCGTTGAGGATGCGTACGAGGTCATCCCGCGACAGGGAGTGCAGAGGCGTAATTATCGGCAGGCGGCCTACCAGCTCGGGTATAATGCCGTATTTCAGAAGGTCATGGGATTGTATGTGGCTGAGAATCTCGCTTACATTCTTTTCCTTGGCGCTTTGTATGTCGGCTTCAAAACCGATTGTTTTCCTGTCCAGGCGGTTTTCGATAATTTTCTCAATGCCGTCGAAGGCGCCGCCGCAGATGAACAGGATGTTGGATGTATCCACCTGGATGAACTCCTGATGAGGGTGCTTGCGGCCGCCCTGAGGAGGCACGTTAGCCACGGTGCCTTCCAGGATTTTCAGGAGAGCCTGTTGGACGCCCTCGCCCGACACATCCCTAGTGATGGATGTGTTTTCGCTCTTACGGGAGATTTTATCCAGCTCGTCAATGTAGATTATTCCATGCTCCGCTCTTTCTATGTCGAAATCAGCGGCCTGCAGGAGACGCAGCAGTATGTTCTCCACATCCTCGCCCACGTATCCGGCCTCGGTTAGGGTTGTGGCATCAGCAATGGCGAAAGGAACGTTGAGAATTTTGGCCAGGGTCTGGGCGAAAAGGGTCTTGCCGCTGCCAGTGGGGCCTATTAAAAGAATATTGCTCTTTTGAATCTCAACATCGTTATCAGAAGCGAAAAGTATGCGTTTGTAATGGTTGTACACGGACACCGACAGGGTGATTTTCGCCTTTTCCTGGCCGATTATATAGTCGTCCAGCACCGCCTTAATCTCGGCGGGCGTGGGAAGGTTTTCAAGGCTCAGCTGCCCTGCTACGCCCCTTTGGCGGCGGTCATCGCCGGGTAAATATCCCTCGTCCACGATGCTCATGCAGAGCCGCACGCACTCATCACAGATATACGAGCCGTTACCGGCAATCATTCTCTCAACCTGTGCCTGAGACTTGCCGCAAAAGGAACATCTTATACTTCTTTTTTCGTCATTTTTGGCCATAGCGGATACCTCAAAATTTAATCACTTTTATATTAGCGCTTGTAGATAATCTTATCAATAACACCGTATTCCTTTGCTTCCTCAGCGGTCATAAAGTAGTCGCGCTCGCAGTCTATTTCAATCCTCTCCAGAGGCTGGCCGGTATTCTCGGCGAGAATTTTGTTCAGCCGCTTCTTCATCCTGATAAGACGCTCCGCCTGGATCTGGATGTCCGTAGCCTGGCCGCGGCTTCCGCCGGAGGGCTGGTGAATCATAATCTCCACATTGGGCAGGGCTATGCGCTTTCCCTTGGCGCCGGCGCTGAGCAAAAACGCGCCCATGGAAGCGGCCATGCCTATGCAAATTGTGGAGACGTCGGGCTTAATATACTGCATGGTGTCATAAATCGCCAGACCTGCTGTGACGCTGCCGCCAGGACTATTAATATAGAACTGAATGTCTTTATCCGGGTCCTGAGCTTCCAGATAAAGCATCTGGGCGACAATCAAGCTGGCTGTTGTATCGTTAACTTCTTCGGACAGTATAATTATGCGATCATTAAGGAGACGGGAAAAAATATCGTAAGAACGCTCTCCCCTGGAGGTCTGTTCAACTACATAGGGCACTAGACTCATCGATTATCGCTCCTTTGTAAAAAATTTGAAATATCGTTCAAGAGAGCATATCCAAATAGAATCAGGATTATTCAGCTTTTTCCGTCGCTTCCTCTTCCTTCTTTTCCTCGGCCTTGGCCTTGGTCGACTTCCTGGCCCTGGGCTTCCTCTCAGTCTTGGCCTCCTCGCCGCCTTCTTCCTTAACCTTTTCCTCTTCAACGGGCTCCGTGGGTATACCCGTATCGTAGATGACGTTGGCGGCCTTCCTCATGCGCAGGTCGCGGGCCAGGGTCTCGACGGATATGGCCTTTTTGACCTCCTCAGCCTCCAACTGGTACAGTTCGGCCAGCCTTGCAATCTCCGCCTCGATTTCCTCGTCGGTGCACTCAATCATTTCCTCCTCGGCAACCTTGTTCAAAAGCAGTTCCACCTCAATCTGGCGGAGGGCGGTGGGCCTGATGCTGCCGCGGAAGCTGGCGACGTCCATGCCCATCATGCTCAGGTACTGCTCAAGGCTGTAGCCCTGCATTGCCAGATTTTGGGCATAGTCGTTGATTATCATGTCTACCTGTTCTTCTACCATTGCGTCAGGTATTATTACGGTCATGTTCTTTGCCGCCTTGTCAATAAGGGCATCCTTGAACTCCCTTGTGGCGTCGTCCTCGCGGCTTTTCAGGAGTCTTTCGCGGACGCTGTTCCTATACTCCTCAAGAGTGTCAAATTCGGACACGTCCTTTGCGAATTCGTCGTCAAGCTCAGGGAGAATCGTCTCCTTGACCTCGTTGAGCTTTACGCGGAAAACGGCGTTCTTTCCGGCAAATTCCTCATGATAATCCTCGGGGAAGGTGACGTTTATATCCTTCTCCTCTCCGGCAGACATGCCTATCACCTGCTCCTCAAAGCCGGGGATAAACTGGCCGGAACCGAGGACCAGATTATAGTTTTCGCCCTTGCCGCCCTCAAAGGCCTCGCCGTTGATGAAACCTTCAAAGTCGATCATGGCAGTATCGCCCTCCGCCGCGGTGCGGTCCACAGTCTGCAGGCGGGAGTTTCTCTTGCGGAGAGACTCAAGCTCGGCATCCACATCGGATTCCTCGACTTTTACCGCAGGCTTGGGAGCTTCAAGGCCCTTATACTGGCCAAGGGTGACAGCGGGGTAAAGGGCAGTCTCAAATGTGAGAGTAACCTCTATTTCCTCGGATATATTCATGTCGGTTAAAGTAGGCCGTCCAACTGTCTCCAGCGCTTCCTTGTCTACTCCAAACTTGAAAGCCATCGGAGACAGGTCATCAATTGCATCTTCGTAAAATACATCGGAGCCGAACATACCCTCAATGACCATTCTTGGAGCCTTACCCTTTCTGAATCCGGGCACCATAATGTTCTGCTTGTTTTTCAGATATGCTCTATTGATGGCAGCTTCAAATTCCTCTCTATTGATTTCAACTTGGAATGTGGCGGTGTTGTTCTCTCTTTTTTCAATGCTCTTAACGATCATTGGGTGTAATCCTCCTAAATTTCATATCAGCATTTCATAAACATCGTAATAACAGTATAAAAGTCGCGTATCTTATATTATATCAGACTGAAAATGGAATTGCAAACATATATTAATTTAATATTTTATATGATATGGTCTGAAGCGGAGATGGTCGGCAGAGACAAGCACGTGGCGGACCCCCCGGTAATAGCCTTCGAACGCCATCTGACGGCCTTTGCTGTGAATGTGGCCGTAGCAGCAGAGGCTTACCTTATATTTGTTCAGCAGGTCCAGAATCTCCCCGCACTCGTAGTCGCCATATTTGGGCGGATAGTGGAGAAAAACCAGCTTCTCCTTATCCCCCGCCGCCTTCAGCGAAGTCTCAAGACGCCCCAGCTCCCTGAGCACGATTTTTCTGTCGTGCTCGCTGTCTTTTTCCTCCTCATAAAACCAGCCCCGGGTTCCGCAGATGGCCACATCCCCATAAAAAAAGCAGTTATTGTGCAGGATTTCTATATTGTTTATGCCTTTTTCATCAAAAAAACTGTACGCCTTTTTGGCCGTCGACCACCAGTAGTCGTGATTGCCCTTTAAAATTATCTTCTTCCCGGGAAGCCTGCTTATAAACAGGAAATCCTCTTCAGCCTCTTTGAGGTTCATGCCCCAGCTGATGTCCCCGCATATAACGCAGACGTCGTCCTCCGATATGTCCTTAAATCCTTCTATTATTTTTTCAACATAATTTTCCCATTCCCTGCCGAAAACATCCATGGGCTTATCCGTGCCCAGGGACAGGTGCAGGTCGCCGATGGCATATAAAGACATTTGCTCCCTCCCATCAAGGAGAATAAAGCTAACGGCCAATTCCTCCGGCCGGCTCCGGCGCATACGATTTATTACCCGGGAAATAATATTAAAACCGGTAAAACTATTGCCGGATATGCAAGGGAGGAATAAGTATGAACCAAACAAAGGGTAACAATAATAATTTTTCCTGTGTAAGTGTAGGGTGTGACGTTAAAAACTGCGTTTTCCACTCCAAAGGCGATATATGCACCGCGGAAAAGATTATGGTAGAGAACGAAAACGCCAATCGGAAGGCCGAGACCTTCTGTGCAACCTTCACTCCAAAATCATCGTAACATCAAGAGGCGAACTTGGTTCGCCTTTACATATTTCAGGAGAGAAAACCGTCCACCAGGCTCAGCATTTCCGATTTTTCCACGCAGCCTGGAAAACGCGTCTGGCGGTTTTCAAGCCCTTCCAGGGGCACGGGGGAAACTACGCCCGTGGCCTCGGCGAGGGCTTTCAGGGGAAATTCACGTCCATCATTTACTCCCAGGGCGTCCAGCACGTCTTCGGCAAATTTAAACGGGCTGGCCGTGGAGACCACGACTGTGACTGCGTCGTCTCCCGAAGCCTGGCGGTAATCCCGAAGCACTTTATACGCCACGGCGGTGTGAGTGTCCATAAGATAATTATATTCCCTGAAAACCCGTTTTATTTCAGCCTTTGTGTCCTCATCGGTGCAATATCCCGCGGCAAAATCGGATTGTACGGCCGCCTTAATCTTATCGCTCACGGCGTACCTGCCGGTTTCGTTGAGCTGCGACATATAATCCGAAACTTCGGCATCGCCGCTCAGTGCGTGGAGCAGGCGCTCAAGATTGCTTGAAATAAGAATATCCATGGATGGGGATATCGTAGTATAAAAATCCCGGTTCCTGTCGTAGACGCCGGTGTTGATGAAATCCGTAAGAATGTTATTCCGGTTTGAGGCGCAGATAAGCCTGTTTACCGGCAGCCCCATCTGTTTGGCGTACCAGGCGGCCAGAATGTTCCCGAAATTTCCCGTAGGAACGCAGAAATTTACCTTTTCTCCCATTTTTATTCTGTTTGCCTTCAAAAGGTCACAGTAGGCTGACACATAATATATAATCTGAGGCAGGAGACGGCCCCAGTTGATGGAGTTGGCGGAAGACAGGAAAAATCCGCGCTCATCCAGCGCTTTTTCAAATTGGCGGTCCCTGAAAATTGCCTTTACTCCAGCCTGGGCGTCGTCGAAGTTGCCGGCAACGGCGCTGACCAGAACGTTGTTCCCCGTCTGGGTAATCATCTGGAGCTTCTGTATATCGGATACTCCGTCCCGGGGATAAAACACTATGATTCTGGTACCCTCCACATCCTTAAACCCCTCCAGGGCCGCTTTGCCTGTGTCGCCGGACGTGGCCACCAGTACGCAGACCTGGCGAGTTTCGCCGTTTTTCCTCAGGGACGCGGTTAAAAGGTGCGGAAGCATCTGCAGGGCCATGTCCTTGAAGGCGCAGGTGGGGCCATGCCACAGCTCCAGCATTGCGGTATTCTCTCCCAGGAAGCTGAGGGGCGCCACATCAGGATGGTAAAAGTTCTCCCCATATGCGGCGTTGACAAAGGACTCCAGCTCCGGCCTTTCAAACTCGTCCAGAAACTTGGACAATATATGCAGGGCTCGGCCCCGGTAGTCAATGCCGCAGAGGGAAGCTATCTCCTGCTGTGAAAGGGCCGGCACTATTTCAGGTACGAAAAGGCCTCCGTCCGGCGCAAGCCCTCTGGCAATGGCCTGTGAGGCCGACACTTTCATACTGCTGTTGCGTGTACTGAAATACTTCATCTTCGGGCTCCTTACATGAATGCGTTTTCAATGTGGTTAATCCTAATTTCCTTGCTGGCGCTGCCCTCCGGTGCGTAGATTTCGATGACGTCGAAACGGGGCTGGAGCTCCGTAGGGTTTTCCGAAAGCCATTGCTGCGCAGCGGCAATTATTTTTTTCTGCTTGGAGAGAGTAACGAATTCCATTGCCTGCGCAAATCGGTCATTTTTCCTAAGCTTGACCTCGGCAAAAACCAGATACTCCTTATTTTGCGCGATAATGTCAATCTCGCCCTGGCGGCAGCTGTAGTTCATGCCGATTACCTTGTATCTGCGGCTTTTCAGGTATTCCGCCGCCTTAAGCTCGCCCCAGCGGCCAGCAAGTTTCTTTTCCATAACCGGCTCCTAGTGCAGTTTTTTCAGGAAAGAAAGTCTATGTATTGGGGACGGGCCATATACCCTGAGGGCTTCATAATGCATTTTTGTGGCGTATCCCATATGCCGCTCGAAGCCATAATTGGAGTATTTCTCCGCCAGCTTGCACATAAGCCTGTCGCGGCTTACCTTGGCGAGAATAGAGGCTGCGGCAATGGAGACGCATTTCCCGTCCCCGCCCACTATGCATCTGCTGGGATACTTGATTCCGGCATTGCAGTTTCCGTCAATCAGCGCCAGGGCGGGCTTAAGGCTCAGGGCCTCTATCGCCCGGTTCATGGCAAGGTAGGTTGCCCCCAGAATGTTGAGCTGCTCTATCTCCTCCACGGAGGCGAACGCAATTCCGTAGGCGACCGCCCTGGAACAGATTACATGGTAAAGGGCCTCCCTGCGCTTGGGCGTCAGCTTCTTGGAGTCGTCAAGCCCCGGAATCTCAAGACCCCTGGGCAGGATTACCGCGGCGGCGCACACCGGCCCCGCCAGGGGCCCTCTCCCGGCTTCGTCAACGCCGCAGACGGGCGAAATACCGGAGTCAAGTATTTCATTTTCTATCGACCACAAATCCACTGGATTTCCCTCTTCAGCTTGAAATCAGGACGCTGGAGGCGATTCAAGGGTTATGCGCCCCAGCTTGCCGCTTCGGAATTCGTCCAGAAGCACCGCCGCCATGCGCTCCGTGTCGTATTCGCCGCCGGAGATTAAAAATCCCCTCTTTTTTGCCGCGGTTTCAAGCAGCTCAAAGCCGGAGGCCTCCGGTTCCGGGGTAAACTTGTACCGGTTCCGGATGCTTTCGGGGTACATCTCCCTCAGCCTTACCAGCAAATTGGCGGCCAGTGCCTCAGTATCCACAACCTCGTCCCGGATGGCGCCGGTGACGGCAAGGGCTTCCCCAACCTCCCGGCTGTCAAAACGGGGCCAGAGTATGCCAGGTGTATCCAGCAGCTCGAGCTGCCTGTCCACGGTTATCCAATGCTTCCCGCGGGTAACTCCCGGCCTGTCGGAGGCAGCGGCCGCCTTGCGCCCCGCAACCTTGTTGATAAAGGTTGACTTCCCAACATTGGGGATTCCCAGAACCATGGCCCGCAGGGGGCGGCCCGACTGGCCTTTGGCGGCGTATTCCTCCAGCTTATCCTTCAGGATGGCGCGCACCGCTTTTGAAAAGCTTGCAACGCCCTTCCCGCTGCGGCAGTCGGTTTCGAGAACATGAAAGCCGCAGGATTTGAAGTGCTCCTTCCAGCGGGCGGTCATAGCGGGGTCCGCCTGGTCAATGCGATTTAAAATAAGAAGCCTGGGCTTTGAACCCACCAGGCGGTCAATATCGGGGTTTCTGCTGGAATATGGTATACGGGCGTCGATTATCTCGCATACCACATCCACCAGTTTCAGGTTGGACTCTATCATTCTCCGGGCTTTTGTCATATGCCCGGGATACCACTGTATATTCAGCTCCTGCCTCTCGTTCATACTCAGCTCCGAATCAGTAGACCGAGCCAAACTTCTTAAGAGGAAATACTATCCAGTATACCTTGCCCATTATATACCGCTCGTCAATAAACCCGATACGGTCGTCCCGGCTGTCGGTAGAATTGTTCCGGTTGTCGCCCATGACGAAAACCTTGCCTTCGGGCACCGTAACCGGCCCGTAAAAGTCAAGGCGGGTGAATGTGGCCTCGGCAGTGTAATCCTCTTCAAGGGCTTGGCCGTCCACATAAACTATTCCGTTTTCGAAATCAATGTCCACAGTCTGACCCTCTGTGGCAATAATGCGCTTGACGATGGGCTCCTTGCGGAAGCTCTCCAGGCGTAGCACCACAATGTCGCCGGACTTGGGGGTATAGAACAGGTCTGAGATTATGACCTTATCACTGTCGTTAAGAGTGGGCTCCATGGAATGCCCCACCACATCTATCATGCGCACGAAAAAGACAAATACAAGCACACAGATGAGAAGGGCGGACACCAGGCACTGTATCCAGTCATAAATCTCGCTGAGCAGTTTCGAGGAATTTCCCGCGCCGGGAAGTTCATTTCCAGGGCTCACGCCCTTTTCATCAGCAACATTGCTCCCGTTGTTTATGTCCATATTACTACCTTCCGAATGGATTATTGGCTGCTATGCCCAGGAATATTTATCTAAATTATTATACACTAGATTCTTCAACATAAGCAACAAAAAAAGAGGCTGCCGCCCCTTTTTTTGAGAAAGTTAGATAAGTTCCTTGACTTTGGCCTTTTTTCCAACACGGTCACGAAGGTAATAAAGCTTAGCCCTACGGACCTTACCGCGTCTCAATACCTCCACAGACACGATGCTGGGAGAGTGGACGGGGAAAACTTTTTCGCAGCCAACATTGTAGGAGACACGACGGACGGTAATGGTCTGATTGATACCGCCATGCTTTTTGGCAATTATAATGCCTTCGAAAGCCTGATTACGAACGCGATTACCTTCCTTTACGCGGACGGTGACCCGGACGGTATCGCCTACGTTCATTGCAGGAAGTTCAGGCTTCATATACTGCTGAGTAAGAGCATTAATCAAATCCATATGCAATCCTCCCTTCACTGCAGGCGTTCTTACCGGTATTCGGCAGCGGACCGCCCCTGATGGGCGAAAAACTGGGTTTTTCGCATAGACCCTGACATATTAACACAAGTTAATATAAATTGCAAGAGCTTTTTACCTGAATATTTCCATCTTTTCATCATAAACCTCCAGCCTGGTAAAGCGGACGAAGTCGGGAGCCAGTTCCGGGGCCAAGTGTTCTATGGCCTGCACCAAAAGCTCGGGATTTAAACTTGGCTCCTGAGCGGAGACCACGGCCTCAAGCCCCCTGTCCGTGAAGCTGATGGACCGGACGGCTGGCTTTATGTCCATGTCGCTTACGCCCTTTTTTGTCCTTTTGGGGACAACTATGCTCTCGGCGGAAAAAAATCGCTCAAGCTCCCGTTTCATTTTATTATCGCACTCAAAGTCTCCTCTTACACGGAGCCATTTCAGTTCCCTGAATTTGCGAACAGCCTGGTAGGCCTCGATTGCTTCTATGCCCTCGGGCATTACGGCATTGAGCCTTGCGGGAATTTCCGAGAGTTCCGCCTCCGCATCCAGGCGGAAATCCATGAGCTCGCACAGGCTGGCGGCGCCTACTGAAAGGGGCAGGGCTATGGAAATCTGGGCGTGGGGGTTGAAGCCCTCCGAGTATCTAAGGGGCAGCCCCGCCCGGAAAAAAGCGCGCTGCATGGTGCGCATCAGGTCCAGGTGAGAGATATACACCGCCCGCCCCGTCTTTGCAAATCTCAGTCTCAGCTTATCCACAGTAGAGCCCACCTTTCATAAGGGTGTTGGCCCCGCAGCCGGTGCAGCGAACCGAGCAGTCGGGCGTGAGCACGAAGCCGTAGGCGCGCTCCCTCTCCTTCCACAAATGCTGCGGCCTGACACCCATGTTAATCCGGTACCAGGGCATAATCTCATCCCTGCCCCGCTCCCGGTTGGCGTAAAAGGCCGGGTCCAGGCCGCAGGCTTCAAAGGCGGCCAGCCAGCGCTGGAGGGAGAAGTTCTCGCTCCAGGCCTCCATCCTGCCTCCGGTTCTCCAAACCTGCTCTATGACGGCCCCAAGCCTCCTGTCTCCCCTGGAGAGCACAGCCTCTATAAAGCTTGTCTCCGGGTCGTGCCAGTTGTAGTTAATGAACTTGGACCGCATGTTGTCGGCCAGCAGCTTTACCCGCCGCCTGTATTCATCCATGGTAACCTGGGGCTCCCACTGGAAGGGGCTGTGGGGCTTTGGCACGAAGCAGGAGGTGCTGACGGTTATCTTCACGCCCCGGCTTTTGGACATTGCGTGGGTTTTCCATATCTCCAACACCTTATACGCCAGGTCGGCTATGCCAAGTACGTCCTCGTCAGTTTCAGTTGGCAGGCCAAGCATGAAATACAGCTTGACGCCGTTCCAGCCTCCCTCAAAGGCCACGCGGCAGGATTCCAGCAGGTCCTCCTCGGTCACGTTTTTATTTATGGCGTCCCGCAGGCGCTGGGTGCCCGCCTCCGGGGCGAAGGTCAGCCCCGCCCTGCGGACACGCTGCACCCTTTTCATGATGTCCATGGAGAAGTTGTCCGCCCTGAGTGACGGCAGGGAAAGATTGATATTGCGGGGCTCGCACCAGTCAAGAAGGCCGTAGCAAAGCCGGCTCAGCCCCGGGTAATCGCTGCTGCTGAGGGACGCCAGGCTTATTTCCTGATACCCTGTGTTTTTAAGGCTTTCTATGCCCTGCTGCACAAGCTTTTCCACGCTGCGGACACGCACCGGCCTGTAGGCAAAGCCCGCCTGGCAGAAACGGCAGCCCCGGATGCAGCCCCGAAACAGCTCCAGGGTGACCCTGTCGTGCACTATCTCCGTGGAGGGCACTATGGGATTTGTAGGGAAATAGCTGTTTTCAAAGTCCTCAACTATACGCTTTGTAACGGCCTCCGGCGCACCGTCCTTCGGCTCGATTGCCGCTATGGTGCCGTCGTCATTATATCTCACGTCATAAAGGGATGGTACATAAACTCCGCCAATTTGGGAGGCCCTGCGCAGGAACTCGCTTTTCGCCCAGCCCTCTCTTTTGGCCTGGCGGAAAAGCTCCAGCACTTCCCTGTCCATGTCCTCCCCCTCGCCTATGACGAACAGGTCTATAAAATCCGCAAGAGGCTCCGGGTTGCAGCAGCTTGTCCCGCCTGCAAACACAAGCGGTACAAGTCCGGGCCTGTCGGCGCTCCTCAGGGGGATGCCCGCAAGGTCCAGCATGTTCAGCACGTTGGTGTAGGCCATTTCATAGCCCAGGGAAAAGGCCACCACATCAAACTCGGATACGGGGTCGCCGCTCTCCAGCGCCCAAAGGGGTATCCCCTCCCTACGCATTTCCTCTTCCATGTCCATCCAGGGGGCAAATACCCTCTCGCACCATACGCCGGGCATTTCGTTTATAACTCCGTAGAGAATCCGCATCCCCAGGTTGGACATGCCTATCTCATAGGTATCGGGAAAACAAAAGGCCATGCGCAGGTCAACTTCGGACTTATCCTTGATTATCTGATTGTATTCACCGCCGGTGTAGCGCGCTGGTTTCTGCACCCGGCGCAAAATTTTTTCCAGTTTCCTATCCATAACACACGTCCAATTAATATAAGATAAGTTAATAATGCCTATGTATTTTATACCAAGAATGCGTTAAAAACAAGCATACGGCCTAAGCGTCCGACGAATATTCCGTCAGCGCGTGCCAGAAAAGCCACAGCCCGACCGGTATGAGGGCGATGCCGTATCCCCGGTAGAAAAACCATAGCCCCGCCAGCATCAGGACCAGAGCCGTCAAAAGCGTGGATAGGAACAAAACCATTTCAGTGACCTCGTATCCGCAAAACCGGGATAGCATCACATTCAGAATCCTACCCCCGTCCAAGGGTATGGCGGGCAGTAGGTTGAAAAGGGTCAGCACAAGGCTTATTCCCGCGCTGCAAAGCAGAAACTCGCTTTCAAGCTTCCGGCCCGCATAAGAGGCGGCAAATGCGTAAACGAGGCCGAACAGGGGTCCCAAAGCCGCCGCCTGCAGCTCGCCGCCCATATCCATTCTTCCCCGGTAGTCCATGCGTATTCCAGACAGGCTGAAATGCAGGCCGGTTATTTCCACGCCTTTCAGCGTCAAAGCCAGTGCATGCCCGGCCTCGTGGGCCAAAACCGCAGGCACAAAGGCCGAAAGCAATCCCGTATCGTCAAAAAAATATAGCGCCGCAAACAAGAGGAGAAAACCGGCGCTGACCGAAATAAGCTTCTTTCGTCCCGTCAAGGGGGGTCTTTGTTTGGCATACGTCTTTTTCATATCCAAATCACAACACATTCAGGTAGAACTCGGGATTCAGATATACACCGTCCTTCATAAGCTCGAAATGCAGGTGAGGGCCGGTGGTTTCGCCCGTCTGTCCTACGTAGGCGATTTTTTGTCCTTTTGTTACGCTTTCTCCATTGGACACCAATATCCTGCTGCAGTGTGCGTATAAGGTCTCATATCCATTCCCGTGGCCTATAATAAGATAAAGGCCGTAGGTTTCGTTCTCCCCCGTCGCAAGTACGACGCCGTCCGCAAAGGCAAGTATGTCGTCTCCCTGATTGGCGGCAAAGTCGGTGCCATAATGGAACTTGACGGAGTCTGCTATGGGGTGGAGCCTGTACCCAAACCCGGAAGAAGTGTACCCCTGCACCGGGCTGGTATATTCAAAGGGCAGAGGCGGCATTGTATAACTTACATTCTCAGGCACATTATAGTCCGAATACTCCCTCTGGGATTCAAGAAAAGCGGCGATCGCCTCCGGCATTTTATCCTCCTCAGGCTCCTCGGCAATCTCTTCCTCAACGGGCTGCTCCGGCTCCTCCACCGGAATTTCGGCCATGGTCTCCTGTGCCGGCTCCGTATCCTCCTCTTTACTGCCTGCAGAATTTCCGGCGCTTTCCCCTTTAGGGACTATGACGGAAAAGCTTTCCCTCAATTCCCCAATCGTGGTTGGGGAGTAACCGGAGGCATTTCGTTTTACAGGACTCTTTTCCAACTCATGCTCTTCGTCTTCCGCAACCTCATCTTTATAAAAGCTGTTTAAAACAGAAATAAACCCATCGTCGTCAGTCAGCCTCTCCCCCAGGGCAAGCATTGCCGCTTTGTAATCGGTATTCTGGTCAATGGCCGGAAGCAGCTTATATTTAAGCTCCTGGGCAATGGTGGGGGACATCAGCTTTACCGCCGTAATAAGAATAAAGATTACGGCGGATATGTAAAACTTCACCCTGGACACGCGGCACACCTCCTTGGGACATATTATGCCGCGGCGTACAAGCATATGACCTTCTCTCCCTCCCGTTTTCCGCGAAATTGGTTTATGTATCGCTCTAACTCCTGTTCATCTATGCGGACAGTTCGCGACCCCAGCTTTATGGCCTGTAGCGAGCCGTCCTTTATTCGCCTGTAAATGGTTTTGGTGCTTACTTGTAGATGCTCCGCCGCTTGCCGTATTGTTAGATACATTTAATATTTCAACAAAAAACGAGGGGATAGATTATGTTTTATGACAACTATAAGAAACTGTGCGAACAGGCGGGAAAGTCGGAATCGAGAGTGCTGAGGGACTTGAATTTAAGTCACAGCTTATTGCAGCGTTGGAAAAACGGAGGACAGCCAACAAATCCGACTAAAAAGAAGCTTGCAGAGTATTTTGGGATTACAATTGATGAGTTGATGAGTCCAACAAAAAAGCCCGACACCATTTCCGATGTCGAGCTTTCTGAGATTGAATTGGAGATTATTAAGGCTTTCCGGAAGTTGCCGCTTGATAAGCGTCGTTTTGTCGAGGAACTCGTAATAACACTTTACAATAATCGACGATGATACGCTTTCTTCTTGGGATAATGTTTGAAAAATACGCACCAATTCCAGTTCAGACATGCTCACCCTTCTTTCTTTTTGTAATTATTTGCCGCATATATTTGCAATTTTAACAATGCAAAACGGGTATTTTGTGCAACAATAAAGCCGAGTTTACGAAAGCGGGGCAGGCCAAAGAAGGCAAAGTAATAAAAAATGAAAGGGGATGGAACATGGCAAAAAAACGCGCAAACGGCGAGAGCACGGCATACAAGCTCCCGAATGGTCGATGGAGAGCTAAAATTACTCTTGGTTGGGATATAGTTGAATTGGAAGATGGTACAAAAAAGAAAAAGCGTATAGTTAAAACAAAGTCTGGTTTTAAGACGAAACGTGAAGCGCTGGAATGGATAAAGCAATATAAATCACAAGATGACCCCATTGTAAACATTACTTTCAAAGAGCTTTATGACCTTTGGAGTAAACCACATTTTAAGAAGGTGAGCAAGTCAACTGCCGACGGTTACAGGGCGGCGTACAAACACTGCGAAAGTATTTATTGGCGGCAATTCAATCAATTGAAAACGGCTGACTTGCAAAAGGTTGTAGATGATTGTCCATACGGTAGGCGAACCAAAGCCGATATTAAGTCTTTGATGAACAATTTGTATAAGTACGCAATCGAGAATGACTATATCAACAAAAACTATGCCGAGTTTATCAAGTTAGAGAAGAAACCCAAAAGCAAAAAAGATGCTTTTACGCTCGATGAACGGAATAAGCTGTGGCAAGACTACGAAAACGGAAACGATTTTACTGGGTACATTTTAGTAATGATTTATACTGGTATGCGTTACGGAGAGCTTGCGAAAATAACAAAAGATAATATATACCTTAACGAACAGTACATGATAGGTGGCATAAAAACAGATGCGGGCATCAACAGGACAATCCCCATCAATGACCGCATACTTCCGATTGTCAAAAAGTTTTATAACGCAAACAAAAAAAAGCTACTTGAAATGCACGAAAAAGTATTCTATAATACCTACTATGCGACATTAGAGCGCTTAGGTATTCGTAGACTTAATCCCCATTGTTGCCGCCATACATTTGCAACCATGATGGCATTGGCGGAAATACAGCCGGCAATTATCACAGCTACAGCGGGTCACTCAGATTATCAAACAACTTTACAATATACTCACATTCCCCTATCTGAACAGCTTAAAGCCGTGAACAGCTTGGTATAGTCGAGTACCCACCGCGAGTATCCACTAGAGTACCCACCAAACATAGGACGCGTTAGGACACAAAAAGACAGCGCCAAAACCGCAAACCATTGATAATTCTCAACTTTTCAAGCAATATCAAGCACCAGCGGGGTGTAGCGCAGGTGGTAGCGTGCATGGTTCGGGACCATGAGGCCGTGGGTTCGAGTCCCACCACTCCGACCAGAAAAAGACCGACGATATAATCGTCGGTCTTTTTGCTTTTCTTTAATTTATCTTACAAATGTTCCGGCGTCAAAGCCTTCCCGTACTGCGTTGTAAATCTTCCTTGCCCTGAGACAGTCCCCGATTCTGACGAAATCATAGCTGCAGTTCCTCAACGACTCGGCCTCCGTCTCCCTTGCCTTCAAGCCTGCCGCTAGAATGACAGTATCAGCCGGGAAGAAAGACTCGGCGCCGTCGGCGCCCCTGGCCTTGACGCCCTCCTCTGTAACCTCGCTGACCGTCAGGGAGCATGCACATTTGACCTTTTCCTCCAGCAGGGGTAACATGAAGCGCCTGTGGTCGGGGGTGGCGTCAATTGCCACATCGTCCCGCATTTCGATTATCGTAACGTCGTGCCCCCCGTTGGCCAGGTGCAGGCCGGACTCGCAGCCCACAAGCCCGCCGCCGATAATTACAACCTTTTTGCCGATTTTAACGCCCTCGTCAAACATGTCAGTGGCGTAGACGACTTTTTCGTTGTCCAGCCCCTTGATTGGAGGTATGAGCGGGTCGGCGCCGATTGCGGCGATTACAAGATCCGGCTTTTCCTTTTCTATCAGTTCCCTGATCACAGGAGTATTGAGATGAATCGTCACATTTTTCTCGGCTCTCAGCTCCCGCTCCAGGGTTTCGGCAAATACCTGCACGTCTTTCTTAAACGGTATATGCCTTGCAAACTTTAAGGCGCCGCCAAGCTCGCCAGTTTTTTCATAAAGCACAACCTCATGTCCTCTTCTGGCAGCGGTTATTGCCGCCTGCATTCCGCCGGGCCCGCCGCCTGCCACAAGAACTTTTCTTCTGGGCGCCGGGGGCGGGAACATCTTGGCCTCATACTCCCTGCCAGCGATGGGGTTAATGGAGCAGTACAGGGTGCGGGTCTTAAAGTACTGAGCCTCGTTGCACACGTAGCACCGCAGGCATCTATGGATCTTGTCCGCGTTGCCAGTGCGCGCCTTGTGGGGCAGCATGGGGTCCGCAAGGATGCTTCGGCCCAGGACGAAGGCGTCCGCCCTGCCCTCCTCTAGGTGCTTCTCCATAAGAGCAGGGTCCGCGTATCCTCCGACGGCCGTTACCGGTATCTTTGTTACAAACTTCTTTACCGCGGCTGAAAATTCGGAGTTTATACCCCGCTCCTCAAAGATTGAAATGGCCATGCGCTTGGTCCAGGGTGCGCCGGCGGAGACGTTTATCATGTCCACCTTGTCCTCCACCATTTTGCAGAACTTTACCACATCGTCAATTTCAAGGCCGCCCTCTATGAATTCGCTGCCGGAGATGCGCATGTCCAGGGCAATGCTGCGCCCCACCCTCTCGCGTATTCGGTCAATAACCATAAGCGGGAACTTGGCCCGTCCCTCAATGCTTCCGCCGTATTCGTCGGTGCGGGTGTTATAATAAGGCGAAAGGAACTGGTTAAGCAGCCAGCCGTGGCCGCAGTGAATCATAGCTATGTCAAAGCCGCAGTCTCTCACCGTCTCCACCGCCTCCGCGAAGGCGTTGGCCACGTCGTCCATCATTGCCTCGTCCATGCCTATAATCTCATCGCCCCATTCGTCCACAAAACCGACGGGGCCGATGGATTTGTTGCCGTTGTTGTACCTGGGGTCCGCCATGCAGCCGCCGTGGTTGATTTCAATATTGGCCAGGGCCCCGTGGGCATGAATGGCGTCGGCCACTTTTTGCAGGCAGTATCTCACCTCGTCGCGCCCCAGCATTAGCTGCTGAGGATGGGTCTTGCCGTTTTCCGTGCGGATAATACTCTCGCCTATCGTCACGACGGCGGCCCCGCCCGCCGCAAGCCCCTCATAAAAGGCAATTGCCTGGTCGGTAAGGCATTCCTTTGCGTCCATCTCCACAATGGACATCGGGCCGGTCTCTATCCTGTTCTTCATGATGACAGGCCCAACCTTCAATGGAGAAAAAAGTCTGGGAAACTCACACATTTTTCTTCCTCCTTAGCATCCAGTTCCATATTTTTCTTTCTAATATAACAGGCTTTTTAATATATTACCACGACTTTATCCTATTTCCAAATTCTATTTGCGGAATGGGCATATTCCGCTAATGGAATACGCCTATTAATCATTGATTTTATGCGTGCCAAATGATAAATTACCCTTATAACGGGCCGTTTGCTCCCAAAAGAACACTTTAAGCGGGGGTTTCCTTATGGAATTGAATCAGCTTTATTGTTTCCGGGCTGTGGCCAGAAAAGGCAGCGTCACGGAAGCGGCAAAGGAGCTTTATACTTCCCAATCCGCCCTCAGCCGCGTCATATCCCGGCTTGAATCCGAGGTTGGCGTCAAGCTTTTCGACAGGAGGCCGGGAAAAATCGAGCTCAATGAGGCGGGGTCCGTTTTTCTTGAGCATGTGGAGGCCGCCTTAGACTCTTTGGAAAAGGGTGTAACGGCCCTGGCAGACTTTGCGCCTTCCCGGGACATTACGGTTTACAGCCTGCTGTCCATTGACATACTGGAGAATATCGCCGAAAAATGCCAGGCGGAGTTTCCCAGCCTGTCCTTTGATTTCCGCGACCTGTCACCGGAAGAGCAGAGTAACCTCCAAGAGGAAACGCCGCCGGACATTGTGCTTGCTCCGGCCAAGGTGTTCATTGGCCTGGAATACACGCACAGGTTTACGGAAAAATGGTGCGTTATTCTAAACTGCAAGTACCCCCTCCCCTATGAGAATAAAATCAGCCTTGAGCAGCTCTCAAAGGTGCCTATAACCCTCATTGACTATCCCTCTGACCGGGCCTTTGCGGTTGATGTTTTCAGCAAAGCGGGTTTAACGCCCAACGTCGTCTACGCCCGCGACTCGAAGGAGTCGGGAACCCTTGTAAACAGGTGCAAGTGCGTGGGCTTCGCCCCAGTTGGGGTTTACAGGGACATAAAAATGAACATAGCCGATTTCCCGGTTAAGGCCCTTCAAATCGAAGGGGCTGACTGCAGCAGGGATATTTATCTGGGCCGCAACACAAGGCGCAGCTTCACGGAGGAAGAGCTCTCTGCCCTTAATTATATTGAAGCTGAAATCATATCCGAAATGCGCGCAATCCAGGGATTTACTGCAAAGTTTTACAGCCAGCGCTAACAAAAAAAACAGTCTCCGGTTGTCACCGCTTAACGGAGGCTGTTTTAATTTGTAAAAACAGACTTTACCTGTTCTGGTGCTGCCAAAAGAATTGAGCAATAAATAGCAGAATATAGCCCGTCCTGTGATAGATAATAATACTGACGATAAATCGACGGGCATTTACGTGTCTCGGCAAATAACAGAAGGAAGTGTGATGTTATGCCAGAGTGGAAAAAGTATGGAAAATACTATATCGATCAGGAGGGCGTAAAGCAGTACAGGCTGAAAAAAAGAAGCAGCTCTGAGAAAAATGCTCCAACAAACAGCATCGCCGGGGAAGACAAGATATATAGGAAGGGATGGCTTGAAGACTCCCCGGAAGACGGCGTGGTAAACCTGGACGGGGGCGTAATGCTGAAAACCTCCGAAATCCTAGATTTTGCTGAAGGCACAGACTCGACCCCCTAGCTTAACGAAAACACACCCGATGTGCTCCGCATCAGGTGTGTTTTATATTGGTCCTAATGAAATTTAATCAACATGGGCTCTGAATCCATAATTACGACATAGTCCTCGGCATTTGCTATGCGAAAAGTGAGCATAATCTCCTTAATCTCCCTGATTTTCGCCTTATCCAAGTCCCTTTTGTATATTTTTACGGCCGCAAAAGCCACTTTTCCCGGCAGCACTTCCCTAGAGAAAGACACCGGGACGGCAGAACCGTTAACGTGCACGTCCCTGACCTGAAATACTGCGTATTCGTCGGTTTTGTTCTCCATGTACAAAACGAGATTTGCTCCCCAAAGGCTTTCGCCCCGTTCCAGCCTTTTTACGACTATCTTATATCCACGGGTTCTCAGCAGCACCTCGCCGCTGTCGTCAAATTTCTGTTTAAATGAAGGGTCAGCAGTCGTCGTAAGGGTAACTATATCCGATTGGGTTATGGTTGCCCAGCTCTCCGTATCGAAAATGCAGACGCGAAACTCAATGTTTTTGATTGTTTTTATGCCCGCTTCCTCCAAAGACTCGCTGAGAAATATGATGCTGTCCCGTGCCTTTTCCCCCGCCGGCACATCACAGGAAAAGACCGCCTCAACCATAGCGCCGTTTACTGCGCAGCTTCGGGCTTGAAGTGTTATGTCCCGCCGTGAATTGTTTTCAACGGCCATATTCAGTTCCGGCCCGTAGAGAAAGTTCCTAGTGTTCAGCGAGACGACGGTTATTTTTATATCGTCTTGGTCAAAAATCAGCTCTTCCTCTACTTCAACGGCTAATTCCTCATCCTCATCGGTAGAAGGCGGCAGCAACTCGGCCCTGTCGGGGTCGACGGTTTCCGCAGGCACACTTATCTTGTTGCACTTCCCTGCGGCAGGCGACGCAACGCAGGCAGTAAAGCAGGAGAAAATCGTAAAAGACATGAGCAGCGCAGTCAGCTTTTTCACGACGCCATCCCCCCGGATATAACCTTGTGACAGTTTTTAGTTTTCCCACGGTGCCGCGGATTATTATCAGCGCTTTACACTGCATCCGGGATGAAAAATGTCGATTATTCAAATATAAAACTGCTTCGAATTTTGTCAACCCTCTTGCATGAAATCGGAATTGGTGGTATAATCAAACCGCTCTGCAGGCGTAGTTTAGTGGTAAAACTTGAGTTTCCCAAACTCACGTCGGGAGTTCGATTCTCCTCGCCTGCTCCAAAATTTTACTTAAATATGTATAATCGCCCTCATAAAAGTGAGGGCGATTTTATCTTTATTAAGCCGGACCCAAAGGATTAGTCGTCACATTGTCCCTGGGCCAGAGCGCTCAAGACTGGCTTTGTGACCCTCAGGGCGTCAAATTCTCCTTCAAAGTCTTTGCCTTCCACTATCATTCTATACTCGTAGCAGCCGGGGCAAACCTTGTCACAGAAGCTGACGCTAAAGGGCACGCTCATTTCCACTTCCAGCTCGTCAATATCGTTCTCTACATCAAGTTTATACAAATATCTCCATGTCTGGATGCACTCGGATATGCCATTGCAGCTTCTTACCAGCTTGAAGAGTAAATCAACTTCAACCTTATGCTCATGGCCGCTTTCATCTTCAGCCTCAAAGAAGATGATGCTCGAAAAATCGAGTTTAACAGTGGCCCTGTCCATACCGGTTGTATTAACCATTACACGATCTAGTACAAAACACTGATTGCGCTCAACTCTTCCATCGTCTATTTCAAATATGGCGTCTTGAGGATTGCATCCACACTCCATTATTATTTTCTTAGGTTTAGAATGTCTTGGAATGCAACAGCTGATAATGGCAGCTATCGTCTGATCTATACTTCCGCCGTAATAATTATATACCTCTCTATTCAAATCCATATAAGGCACTCCTTATCCAGATAATCTGCAACGCTTTTTAAAAGCATGCAATCACACAATATACTATGAAGGAAGAGGCCACGTTGTTAAATGGGCTGGAAAAAGCAAAAGCCTGCCGCTTGGCAGACTTCCCTTTCGATATGATAAACGGCGCCCGTAGCTTGTTTTTTGTCGCATATTTTTTCTCTAAAATAATCTTTACATATGGCGGGACATCTCCCTGCGAAGGCGGATTATAATCCTCTTTTCAAGGCGGCTTATGTAGCTTTGGGAAATCCCCATCATATCCGCCACCTCTTTTTGAGTGTATTCGTTGTTGCCCAGAAGTCCAAAGCGCATGATTATAATCTTCTTCTCCCGCTCCGCCAGCTTGTTAACCGCGTCCATTAGAATCTGGCGGTCCACGTCATCCTCCATGGGACGCATTATCATATCCTCGTCGGTGCCCAGGACATCGGAAAGCAGCAGCTCGTTGCCGTCCCAATCGGTGTTCAGTGGCTCGTCAAAGCTGACCTCCGTACGCTGGGAGCTAATTTTCCGCAGGTGCATGAGGATTTCGTTCTCAATGCATCTGGAAGCATATGTGGCCAGCTTTATATTTTTCGATGGCTTAAAGGTGTTGATGGCTTTAATCAGCCCTATGGTGCCAATGCTTATCAAATCTTCAATGCCCACACCGGTATTTTCAAATCGCCGGGCTATGTACACAACCAGGCGGAGATTGTGCTCTATCAGCCTTTGCTTCGCCTGCTTATCTCCCTTCTCCAAAGCCGCTATGGCAGCTTCCTCCTCATCTTTTGAAAGAGGGGGCGGAAGGGTGTCGCTGCCTCCTATGTACAATACTGAAGGCGGCAGCGATAATTTAAGCCTCATAAGCAAACGCTGCACCGCCAGATAGACCCGGAGCCGCAGGTTTTCAAGCTTTGGACCTTTCATAATGTACCTCCTTCGGCAGACTAGTCCGACCTCCTTTTAAAACCGGGCTTGGTCTGCTTGTGCTTGTTTACTAATATAAATATGCATGAAAACGTCCAACATGTCAGAGAATTGCGGCGTATTCCCCGTCTTCGCATATTCGGGTCGGGGAAAGAGCCACGAGGGCATCCGGTATGCTTTCCCCGTTTACCGTAAGGCTGTCCGGCCTGAAAGCCAGAAGAAGGCTTCTTTCCATGCCCACTGAGGTAAAGGGTATGAGCCTGAACCTGCTCCGGCACCGGGGAATTGCCGCTAAGGCCTCCATAGCCTCGGCGGGGTCGTCCGTCTTAAGGCAGGCGGCCACGTCCTGCCTGAAAAGGGGCATCACCGCCTCCTTTTCCGCCACCAATACCGGAGCCCCGCTGATGGGGTCGTACAGTTCGTTTCCGGTATCCCTTAGGGCAGTTATGTTCAAGCTCCTGCCCTGGAAGGCAACCGCAAGGCGAAGCAGCTCCCGCTCGGACCGCCTTGCCGCCCGCCTGAACACCAAAGAAACAGCTCCATAGCAGAGGGCAAAAGACAGCACCAAAACCCGAAGGGATACGGGCACGTAAATCGTATCCCCCCTGGGCAATCCGCCCAGCATGGAGGCCGCCCAGACCGCCCCGCCAAAGGCTGCAGACACCGCCAGAAATGTGATAGTGCAGCGGGCCAGGTTTCTTTCGCCTCCGTATGCCACCAGCGCCATAAATCCGGCCAAAACCAGCTTCATGGGGGCCGACGCAAGAAAACCGAGGCTGGGCACAACCACCATAACCGAATATGCCGCTCCCAGAGCCGCTGCCAGTGCATATCGCCATCGTCGGAGCATCAGGGCGCATATCCTGCCGGTAGCCAGCAGAATGAAATAGTTTATTATTAAGTTAATAAAAAACAGGATGTCAACATATATAATTTCCATACGCAGATGTTAAACCTCTTGTACATGCGAAGTCACGCGAAAAGTGGCCCATCCCGGAAAACGTTTTGGGGATGGACCACCTGGTTATTCGATATTCAATTTCCTCCGTATGGAAAAATCCGAGCTTACCGTAATTACAGTGCAAAGCCGCCGTCCATTGCTACAACCTGGCCTGTAATAAACCGGGCCTTATCCGAGGCCAGAAAAGCTATAAGCTCCGCAATTTCCCCGGCGGTTCCCAATCTTCCCAGGGGCGTCTCACTGGTAAGCTCTGCCTTGTCTTCTTCCGTAAATCCGACCAGCATGTTGGTTTCCACCACCCCGGGTGCAACGCAGTTTACGCGGACCCCCGACGGGCCCACCTCCTTTGCCAGGGCCTTAGTAAAACCAATAACCGCAGCCTTTGCCGCGGAATAGGCGACTTCGCAGGAGGCGCCCTTAATCCCCCATATTGACGAGATATTTATAATGCAGCCCCGCTTTTCCCGTATCATATAAGGCAGTGCGCACTGGCAGCAGTTGTATATCCCGTCCACGTTAACGGCGAAAAGCCTGCGCCAGGTTTCCTCGGAAGTGTCCGTAAAAAGCCCGTAATGAGCTATCCCGGCATTATTGACCAGCAAATCGACGGGGCCGACTTTTTCAAACATATCCCGAACCTGCCGCGGGTCCGACACGTCGGCCTTAACTGCCACGGCATTCAGTTCCCTTGCCAGCTCTAAAGCTTTACCTTCCGTAGCATTATAATTTACGATTACAAACCAGCCCTCCCTTGAAAGGACCCGGGCGGTTTCGGCCCCTATGCCCCGGGAGGCGCCCGTTATAAGCGCAGTTTTCATGTGTGCCCCTCTCCTACCAAGTTTTTAGGAACATATTTCTGCTGAATTATGTCTAAGTATACCATTCGAATATGCGAAGGTTCAAGCTATAGAAATATGAGAATTTTAAAAAACAGCGTTTAATTGTATTTATAATAACTATATGCTATAATTAACAAAGCCACATGAAGTGAGGTTTTACTATGAGAATAATAACCTGCAAAAAATGCGGTGCATCCATTGACATAGAGGCCGCCGGAGGCGAATGCCCCTACTGCGGCGCAATTTACTACATACTGCCGGAAGATGGTTCCGACGATTTGTCGTCTACCAAGCGCTGGACAATCCCCGAAAGCCAGGGAGGCGCGCACGTCCGCAAGCCCTCCCGGGACCCAGACGACACCCAGGTATGGCAGCAAGACGACCCTGACGCCACCCGGGTTTGGAGGCAAAACGACCCAGACGCCACCCGGGTTTGGAGGCAAAACGACCCAGACGCCACTCAGGTATGGAAGCCGGAGAACATTTCAGACGCCGGAAAAGCAGCAAAGCCAAGTCCTCCGTCCCGGAATAAAAGACCTGTCTGCCCGCCGGCGGCGGGCGACAGGTCGGGCTCAGCCAGGCCGCCGGCGAAGAGGCCCGCTGAGAAGCCCTCTTTTTCCGAAAAAGAAGGACATTCTTACAGGGAAAGAACCGGCGGCATGAGCAGCAGGACCCGGGCTTTTATTGTTGGAGCGGTTGCCCTGCTGGCGGTGCTTGTTGTGGTGCTAAGCCTGATGGGCGGCATGCTGGATTTTAATAAAAAGAAAGATACCCTACTCACCATGCCCAATACGGTCGGCATGGACAAAGACAGCGCCGTTTCTCTTCTGGAGGGCATGGGCCTGAATGTGGAGCTTTCCACCCAGCCCAGCGACAAGGATGAGGGCATAGTCATCCGTCAGAGCGCCAAGGAGGGCAAAAAGGTCAAAGCCGGCGACACGGTTATGCTGATTGTCTCCTCCGGCCCCGCAATAAAGGAGGAGGAAAAGGAAGAGCACCCGGTTACTGTGCCTTCTCTCGCGGGCAGCACATATGAAAAAGCAAAACAGGACCTTGAAGCACTGGGTCTTAGAATCATAAAGTTTACCGACGAATACAGCGATACCTATTCGGAGGGGACGATAATATCCCAGGATCCTGTTGCCGGAACCCAGCTTAGCCCCGGGGAGTATGTGAAAGTAACCCTTTCCAAGGGCCCCGAACCAGAGCCGGAATATATTATTTCGGTGACTGCGGGCAAGGGAGGCTCCATCAGCCCCAAGGGCCGGGTTTCAGTAAAGGAGGGAGGCAGCGTCACCTTCACAATTATCCCCGACGAGGGATATGAGATTCGTGAAATAAAGGTAGACGGCCAAAGCGTCGAAGCAGTGGATAGCTACACTTTCTCGGACGTCAGAAGCGACCACAGCATATACGCCATATTCCGGGCTGTTCAGAGTACTCCGGAACCCTCCCCATCTCCTACTCCGGAGCCTACACCTGAGGTCACGGATAACGGCAACGAGCCAGACCCCGGCAATTAAGCCGGCAATTAAGCAGAAAAGGAGGATTCCATGAAAAGGTCAAGGTCTGAACGCTGGAAATTGGCGATATACTTTATCCTGCGGGTTTTGGTCGTTTTGCTCATGATCAGGGAGCTTGTGCTGAGGCAATGGTATAATGCCCTTCTCTGTCTTCTGACTCTGGTGCTTTTCATGGTACCCTCCATTGTTGAGCGCAGGTTGAAAATCGACCTTCCCAACACCATGGAAATCATTGTTCTGCTGTTCATTTTTGCCGCAGAAATTTTGGGGGAACTCGGCTCATTCTTTATCCGAGTTCCCCACTGGGACACAATGCTACATACCCTCAACGGCTTTTTGATGGCCGCCCTTGGCTTTGCGCTTGTGGACATATTCAACCGCAACCCGAGATTTCATTTTAACCTGTCTCCCGCTTTCATGTCCTTTGTGGCATTTTGCTTTTCCATAACCGTGGGCGTGATGTGGGAGTTCTTTGAATTCTTTGCCGACCGGCTTCTCAATTGGGATATGCAGAAAGATTCCCTCGTCAATACGATAGTATCCGCAAACATCGGCACTATGGGGGGAAGCAGGGTTATTATCAACGACATCTCCCAGGTTATTATCACCGGCACTGTCAATGGCGAAATAACAGACACCATTATAACAGGCGGCTACCTTGACATTGGCCTTTACGACACAATGTCCGATATGCTGGTAAACCTTATCGGAGCCGCAGTGTTTTCCGCAATCGGCTATTTCTATATCAAGGGCAGGAGCAAGGGCACGATTGCCAGCGCCTTTATTCCTCACGTCCTCACCGAAGAGGAAATAGAGGAAAGCGAAAAACAGGAAAAGAAGAAAAAGCCCTTTATCGTCCTAAAATAGCCACTCAAATATTAATGGGCACTATTTGGCAGTTTACGCTGCCGTCTTCCCCAATTTCCAATCTGGCGTAGGAAGGCTTCATGCCCTGCCCGGCGGAGCCAGGGTTTATCACCCAAAGCCCCCCTATCTGCCGGCAATGGGCAATGTGGGTGTGCCCGTAAAGCGCCACCCGGGCGCCGGAGAAGTAGGCAGCGTTGAGCAGCGCGTCAAGGCTTCGTTTTACTCCGTATATGTGGCCGTGGGTGATGAACACCTTTACCTGGCCGATATCAAAAAAATCCTTTTCCAACGCATATGATCTAATATCGCAGTTTCCCCGGACTGCCCTGACAGGCGTCTGGGGAAATTCCTTTTTTAGGTGCTCCGCATCTCGGGCATAGTCGCCCAGATGAACAATCAAATCCGGCCGCCAGCTTTGCAGGGCGTGAATCATTTTGTCAATCCTGCCGTGAGAATCTGAAAAAACAGCTACTCTCATATGCACCTCAATACAATAAATGAATAATATGAAGTATAGCGAGACATCGCCAAAGGAGGAACAGGCGAATGAAGGATCTGAATGAAATTCGCAGAATGCTGATGAACAGCGGCAACGCGGACAAGATTAAAGCTGCCATGAATTCCCCGGAGGCCCAAAAACTTAGCAAAATTATCGATGCCCGGTCGGTGGAACAGGCGGCCAAAAGCGGAGACATGGCAACGCTGCAGAAAACCCTCGCTCAGGTGCTGAGCACTGAAGAGGGTAAACGGCTGGCTGCCCTGCTATCCAAAGAATTCAATACAAAATAAAGGGGGGCTTGCTGCCGTGAGCGAACTTGAGGATAAAATCAACAGCATATTAAACAATCCTGAAGAAATGAACAAGATTGTGCAGATGGCGGCGTCCATTATGAACGGCGGTAATCAAAAGGATACATCCGGCGCTGGAAGCCCCGATCCGGGCAATGCCCTGGCTTCATTGGGAGGAATAGATCCGGCAATGCTGTCCTCTATAGGCCGACTAATATCACGAGCGGAAAACAGCTTCAACAAGCATGACCTTCTGGAGGCTATGAAACCATATCTTTCGGAAAAACGCCGGGAAAAAATAGATAAGGCAATACAGGTTGCCAAAATGGCAAAGGTGGCGCAAATAGCGCTTGCAGAATATGGAGGAAAGAAGGATGGCTTATAAAAAGTACAAGGGAAACAGCGGGAGCTTCGTAAGAGTCATGGAACCGAGAGAACAGCAAAGGGCATCGGCGCCTGTGGCGGCAGGCAAAAACGCCGGCCCGCCGGCTTTGATTCAGGGACACAGCCGAAATCCTGTGCCTCACAAGCATAAGCACAGCCCGCACTTTCCGGGCTTTGGCTTCCCAGATTTTAGAGTCTTCCTGAAAAACCTGGGCATTGGGAATTTGGAGACCGAAGACATCCTTCTTATACTAATATTGCTTTTTCTATATAAAGAAAGCGGCGATATTGAACTGCTGATAATCCTCGGCGTATTGTTGTTTTTATAGGGAGCGGCCAATAAGAGGCAAACTGCCGCCCACGGGCCGCCCCTCAATTATATTCAGGACTATTTTAAGACACCAATCCGGCGGAAACTATGACGGCAGCGCGAAAACCTCTTCTGGAGGGGTGGAAATGTCCGGCGTGTCGGAAGTCATGCGGTAGACCACATTGTCGCCGTCGTAGGACTCCGCGCCCATAAGCAGGCCGGTTTTCACAGACACATATATCCGGTACATGTAGCCCAGCGTGCCGGTGCTGTACTCCGCAAAAATGCAGGATTCACCGCCGTATTCCGTATATCCGGCATCGGTAATCTGCTCCGGGTCAAGTTTTAGTATGTCCTCATAGGTCAGGATATGCTGGTATTTGTCCGCGTCGCCCTGGGACAGGCTTCCCACGTAGCGATTAGAGCTGTCCTCATACCATATGTAAACCTCGTCATCCAGAATCAGCACGTTCTTTGTTTGCCCCCGGCCGGTCTCGGTTATCCTGACGCTGCCGCCCCTCACCCACACGTTTAGCGCTATTTTGCTGCTTCCGCCCTCATAGAAACTCTCAACGGTCAAGGAGCGGGAATAGCTGTCAGCCCGGCTTATAGTCGCCAGGACCGCCTGGACCGTCTCGGGCGTAACCTCGGCCCTCTGGGCTCCTCCGCCCTGCCCGTCCGGCTGCTGGTCCATGTTTTCTCCTACCACCGCGGAGGGCAGCACCACCGCAGGAGTAGCCGCATCGATACTCCGGCCGTATCTGGACATTATCAGCACCAGCACCGCTGCTGCCAGAACGACAGCAATGAGCAGAGGGACTTTCCTTTTCATACGGCAAAATCCTCCGGTTTCCGGCGGCTGAAGCCAAAACTGTAAAGTATGGCGTCAGCTATCCTATGGCAGGCCCTGCCGTCCCCATAGGGGTTTACCGCCCTTGCCATTCTCCTGTACTTTTCGCTGTCCGTAAGAAGCTCCGAGGCAAGCTTAAATATGCGCCCCCGCTCCACCCCGGCAAGCTCCACGGTTCCGGCCATGACGGCCTCGGGGCGCTCCGTTTCCTTCCGCAGGACCAGTACCGGTTTTCCTAAAGCGGGGGCTTCCTCCTGCAATCCTCCGGAGTCGGTCATCACCATATAGCTTTTATCAATAAGCCTGTGCATCTCCATGGCATCCAGAGGCTCTATAAGGTGAACTCTAGGCACGCCTTTAAGGTTTCGCTCCGCCGCCTCCTGGACAACGGGGCTGGGATGCACAGGATAGACTACCTCAACGTCCTCAAAGTTCTGAACAATATCCCGCACCGCCGCAAAAATGCTGTCCATGGGCGCCCCGTAGTTTTCGCGCCGGTGGCAGGTCATTGCGATAACCCGCCTGCCAGCAAAGTCTATCTGCCGCAGGAGGGGATTGGAAAACTCCCTTTCTCCCCCGACGGTGTAGGCCATGGCGTCGATTACCGTGTTGCCGGTAACAAAGACGCCCTTGGTAACGCCCTCCCGGCGGAGGTTTTCAGCATTTTGAGCGGTGGGCGCGAAGTGATATTCGGCCAGCCTTGCCACCAGGCAGCGGTTCATCTCTTCGGGATAAGGCGAATACCTGTCATAAGTGCGCAGCCCGGCTTCCACATGCCCCACGGGAATCTGGGCGTAAAAGGCCGCCAGGGCTCCTGCAAAGGTGCTGGAGGTGTCGCCGTGCACCAGGACCAGGTCCGGTTTCGCTTCGGCGTAAACCCTGTAGAGGCCGTCCATGGCTCTTGTAGTGATGTCCACAAGGTTTTGGCCGTGTTCCATAATATTAAGGTCGTATTCGGGCGTTATTTTAAAGAAGTCCAGAACCGAGTCCAGCATTTCCCTGTGCTGGGCGGTGACGCACACCAGGCTTTCAATTTCCTGCCTTCGCTGAAGTTCCAGCACCAGGGGGGCCATCTTAATTGCCTCCGGCCTTGTGCCGAATACCGACATGACTTTTATTTTTTTACGCATTTTTGTCCTCCCGGCCCTCGTCCTTATGCTCCGGGGCCGTTTTATTGTTTTCACCGTTACCGTTGGTTCTGCTTTTGGTGACGAAGAGCCAAATAAACCCGGCCAGCAGGAAGGCGAATACAAAAATTATCAGCTTAAGTTCCTCCGTTGTGGCCATCACTACGGCGGCGAGCCCCAAAACCGCGCTGATGGCATACAGAATCGCCACCGCCTGCTTCTGGCTCAAGCCCATGTCTATCAGTCTGTGGTGGAAGTGTCCCCTGTCAGGCTTCATGGGGTTCTGGCCCTTTAATAGCCTTCTTGTAAATGCAAAGACTGTGTCGCACAGGGGGACGGCCAGGGCCAGCACCGGAACGGCAAAGGATACCACGGCGTAAAACTTAAACATCCCCATGACGGACGCAGTGGCCAGGACATAGCCTAAAAGCAGGGCTCCCGTGTCCCCCATAAAGATTTTGGCGGGGTTGAGGTTATAGGGCATGAACCCTAGGCAGGCACCCACCAGGGCCGCCAGCACCACCGCCACGTTCCCTTCGGAAACCACCAGGGCTATAACCAGCATGGTCACGGACCCGATGGCGGAAACTCCCACTGCCAGTCCGTCCAGGCCGTCTATAAGATTCACGGAATTGGTAATGGCCACAATCCAGATTATGGTTATCGGTATGGAAAGGATGCCTAGCACCAGATGCTCGGTGTCGCTGAAAATGTTTGGGTTCATGAGCACTTCGATAACCACGCCGTGCATAACCACGACAACCGCGGCGACAATCTGAAATATGAACTTAACCCAGGCTCTGAGGGAGATTATGTCGTCTATGGCGCCAACAGCCACAATGATTATTGCGCCAAGGAGCATTCCCTGAACCTGGCGGGTTATGTCGGCAAAAAGCACCACGCTGAGTATGAATCCAAGAAATATAGCGAGGCCACCCATCCTGGGAATGGGATGGTCATGGACGCGCCTGGCCTCACCGGGCATGTCAATTGCACCAATTTTTTGCGCAAAGGTTTTGGCAATGGGTGTGGCAGTGAAACTGATAGCCATTGCAACACCAATGGCCAGCAGCACTTTGGCCCAAAGCTCTATCTCTAATAACATACTTCTTCTCCTGTGTCTATCGGGCGACAAACCCCAGTTTTTTATACACCTTTCTAAGAGTTTTTCCGGCAACCTGTTCTGCCTTTTCTGCGCCCAGCTTGTAGACGCTTTCCAAATAGGCCTTGTCGTTTATAAGGCGCTGGGCTTCTTCCCTTATGGGTCGCCACATTTCTATTACCGATTCCGCTACGGCAATCTTAAACTCACCGTATCCGCGGCCGGCAAACTCCACCTCAATATCCTGAAAGCTCTTTCCCGTAACTGCGGAGTATATCTGCATAAGATTCGATATTCCCGGTTTATTCTCCACATCATAGCGGACGCAGGTCTCGCTGTCGGTTACCGCCCGCTTGAAATTGCGCATGATTTCCTCCGGCGACTGCATAAGGTACACGCATCCGCCCGTATCCTCGTCGGACTTGGACATCTTTTTCTCGGGGCTGGAAAGGCTCATAATCCGGGCTCCCACTTTTGGAATATAGGGCTCCGGAATTGTAAAAACATTGCCGTAAATGCCGTTAAAGCGGTTGGCGATATCCCTGGCCAGCTCCACGTGCTGCTTCTGGTCACTGCCTACGGGCACCAAATCCGTGTTGTAAAGGAGAATGTCCGCGGCCATAAGCACGGGATAGGTAAACAGACCGGCGTTTATGTTGTCGGCATTCTTCGCGCTCTTGTCCTTAAACTGTGTCATGCGGCTCAGCTCGCCGAACATTGCGTAGCAGTTTAAAACCCAACACAGCTCCGCATGGGCAGGGACGTGGCTTTGAATAAAAATAGTGTTTTTTTCCGGGTCGAGGCCGCACGCTATATACTGGGCAAGCTGCTCAAGGGTGCAGCGGCGCAGCTCCGCTGGAGTGTGCCTGACGGTTATCGCGTGCATGTCCACTATGCAGTAATAGCAGTTATAGTCCTCGGACAACTCAACCCAATGTTTGATTGCACCCAGATAGGAACCCAGGGTCAGGGAGCCGCTGGGCTGGATTCCGGAGAAGATTGTTTTTTTACTGTCCATGTTATTCCGTCCTTTGCCAATTAAAGTCCGTATTTTTCAGCTAGCCTCTTGAAAGCAGGCAAGGATCTCCTTATCATGTCGGGGCTGACGCAATATGCAAGACGCACGTAGCCCGGCCATGCGAAGGATGAGCCAGGAACCATTAGAATATTAAACTTCTTGGCGGCGGCTACGAATTCCTTTTCGTCATCCACGGGAGACTTGAGCCATATATAGAAGCCGCCGGAGGGATATACGCACTTAAATCCTGCATCCGTCAGGCCGTTGAAAAGAAGCTGGCGGTTTGCGTCATAGGCCGCCACGTTGACCTTTGCGTCCAGGCAGCGGGCAACAGCCCTTTGCATAAGAGAGGGGGCGTTTACAAAGCCCAGCACCCGGTTGGCAATGGTGGCTCCCCCGTAAACCAGCTCAAAATCTTCCACCTCCGAGGGAATCACCAGATAGCCGATACGCTCTCCCGGCAGAGACAGCGACTTGGACCAGGAGTAGCACACAACGGTATTCTTATAAAACTCTGTGAGCCAGGGAACTTCCGCTCCGTCAAAGGCCAGTTCCCTGTAGGGCTCGTCCGATATGATGTAGATGGAGCTGCCGTATTCCTTCTGCTTGGCCTCCAGTACGGCGGCAAGGCTGCGGATGGTGCCTTCGGAATAGATGACGCCCGTCGGGTTGTTTGGAGAATTTATAATTATGGCCTTGGTGCGGCGGGTAATAGCCTTTCCTATGGTGTCGGGGTCAGGCTGGAAGGTATGTGGATCCGCCTTCACGACCACCAGATTGCCGTCGTAGTTGCTGACATAGTTGCCGTATTCGACAAAATAAGGTGCAATGGCTATGACCTCGTCCCCTGGGTTCAGCAGGGTCTTGAGTATAACGTTAAGCCCGCCGGCAGCTCCCACGGTCATAATTATATTGCCCTGGTTGAAGTCAGTGCCGAAACGCCTGTTGAGAGATTCTGCAACGGCAGCCCGCACATCCTCATAGCCGGCGTTGGACATATATCCATGCACCATGGTGCTTTCTTCATTGGAAAGCACGTCAATTATCGCCTGATTGACTTCCGGGGGGGCAGGAAAGTTAGGGTTTCCGAGGGAGAAATCATATACATTCTCCCTGCCATAAATTGAGGCTAGGCGGTTGCCCTCTTCAAACATGGCCCTGATGGCGGAGTTTGCTCCCACCAGTTTCATGATCTTTTCAGATATCATAACGGAACCTCCGTATGTGATAGTCGCATTTTATCTGAATTTATTTTATCACCAAAATCACGGTAATACAACCGAAAAAAACCATATTCCACGGTCTAGGGTCCCACGCCGTTTAACTTGACAATGGCAATTTGCTAAAATAATATAGGGAAAGATTAAACCTGCCGACTGGAGGAAAAATAAAATGGATATGAAATGGTTTGAAGATATGGAAGCCCGAATACCCAAAGGCGAGGTGCGCACCCGCTTCGCCCCAAGCCCTACGGGCTATATGCATGTGGGCAATCTGCGGACAGCCCTTTACGCCTATCTGATTGCCCGGAACATGGGCGGAAAATTTATTCTGCGCATAGAGGACACCGACCAGAACCGCTACATTGAAGGCGCAACGGAGGTCATATATTCCACGCTGGCCCAGTGCGGGCTGAAACACGACGAAGGTCCCGATATCGGCGGCCCGGTCGGGCCCTATATACAGACGGAGCGGCGCGAAATCTACCAGAAATATGCCGAGCTGCTCATAGGAAAGGGCGGGGCCTACCGGTGTTTCTGCAATAAGGACGAACAAAACGAAGTGGAAGTTTCCGACGGGCAGGTCATACACAAGTATGACGGCCGCTGCTCAAGGCTCTCTCCGGAAGAAGTGGAACAAAAACTCCGGGAAAACGTCCCATATGTCATCCGGCAAAAAATTCCCCGGGAAGGTGCCACCACTTTTACCGACGAGGTATTCGGCGACATTACGGTGGCAAACGAAACTCTTGACGATAACGTGCTCATCAAGTCGGACGGGTTGCCTACCTATAACTTTGCAAACGTCATTGACGACCACCTTATGGGAATAACCCACGTTGTCAGGGGCACCGAGTACCTGTCCAGCACCCCGAAGTATCAGCTGCTTTACGAGAGCTTCGGCTGGGACCCCCCCAAGTATATACACTGCCCGCCCGTTATGCGCGACGCCCACAACAAAATGTCCAAGCGTCACGGCGACCCCTCCTACGAGGACCTGGTCGCCCAGGGCTATCTTACGGAGGCAATTGTCAACTATGTGGTCCTCCTGGGTTGGAGCCCCGGCGGCGAGCGTGAGATCTTCTCATTGGACGAGCTGGTGAAAATCTTCGACATCTCCGGCATATCCAGGTCCCCGGCGATTTTCGATATTGAAAAGCTGACCTACTTCAACAGCGAATATATCCGCGCCATGCCGGCGGAAAAATTCGCTGATTTGGCGGAGCCTTATATCCGTCAGGCGGTGAAAAACCCCGGCATTTCCGCCCGGGATATTGCGGCCCTTCTCCAGCCCCGCTGTGAGAAGCTGACCGACATACCGGAGAAGCTGGACTTTTTCGACAAACTTTCCGAATACGACAGTGCCCTGTACGTCCATAAAAAATCCAAGACCGACGAGGCCATTTCCCTGGAAATGCTCAAAGCGGCCCTGCCGGCCCTGGAGGCCCTGGACGACTGGAGCCAGGAGTCCATTCACGATGCCCTGACGGGTCTTGCCGCAAACCTGGGGGTAAAAAACGCCACCCTGATGTGGCCTGTTCGCATTGCCGTATCGGGCAAGGCCGTCACCCCCGGCGGCGCCGTGGAAATTTGCTGGATACTCGGCAAGGCCGAGAGCCTTCGCCGGATATGGCAGGGAATTGATAAGCTCTCAAGCTAGCTTTTCCCCCGCGCCCTGAAAATCCGACAAGATATCAAAGGAGATGACCGAAAGATGAAAAGGACCAAACTTACCGCACTTCTCGCCCTGATTCTGGCTTTGCTGCTTGCTGTGGGCTGCGCTAAAAATGACGTCACCCCGTCGCCCGAAGGCAATCCGGAGGAAGACGCCGCCATCCCCACCGACATCATAGAAGATACCGAAACCCCATCCGAGGAGGATGTACAGCCTCCCGCCGCAACTGAGGAGAACGCCGACAGCGACGAGGCCGGACGCCCTGCAACTGCCACATTTACAATAAGCATCGAGGGCATGGACGAAGAAGTGGAGATGATGCTCTACAAGGGGGATTATTCCGAAGCGGGCGGACCCGAGTTTTCCATCTACTCTGACGACTCCCGCTACGAACTCATCCAGGAGGATGGTCTGTTCCGTTTTGTCCTGCCTGATATGAAAGACGACGTATTTCTGGATATAGCCTTTGTTGCGGGAAAAACGGCCAAAGAGCTTGCGCCGGGGCTTCTGGACAGCTATGAACCCATGCAGTCCATTAATGACGAAGGACTTGCAGAGTTGGGCGAAAACATAGCCAGGCATGTTTACGGCCAGGGTGAAACGCACTTTCTGGAAGCCTATGCTATTGACGTGGGGGCCGGATGCGTCACCCTCGTGCTGGTCGCTCCTTCCGAGTATACCGAAGGCCACATGGCCAGGCTCTACTATATGGCTGAAACCATTTTATTCTTCTAGCAAGCTCTGATAGTAAAAACTTGTCAAAATAAAAAACACCCTTTTGGGGAGAAAATATACCCAAAGGGGTGTTTTTGTTATGAGAAGAAAGACTGCTATACTCGCAATTTCCTACCTCACCTGCGCGGTCATCGCCCTGGGAGCGTTTTCCTGGGTGTACTACGCCCGCGCCGAAAGGTACGCGCAGTTCATGAGGTCCAGGTACCAGTATTCCTTCAACGAGCTGGTCAACAGCATGTCGGAACTTGACTTCGCCCTTCAAAAGAGTATTTACGCAACCTCGCCGTGCATGGCAACGGCCATCTGCACAGAGATCTTCGGAAAGGCCATGATGGCCCAGATGTCCCTGGGCTCCCTGCCTTTTTCCACCCAGGAGCTGGAGCAGACGGCCAGCTTTATAAGCCGGGTAGGCGACTACAGCTTCGCCCTCAGCCGCTCGGTCGCAAGGGGCAACACCTTCTCAGAAGAAGAACTGAACAACCTGATTCAGCTGTCGGACACCGCCTCCCTGCTGGCCCAAAACCTGAGGGAACTACAGATTGACATGTCGGACGGGCATCTTGCCGCGCAGGAAATCGAGGCCTCCCAGGACAGGATGGACAAGGTGGAGGCGGAATTACTGTCGGGGCAGCTCTCTGACAGCATGCGCAAGATAGAGCAGGAATTCCCTGAAGTCCCGACTCTTATTTATGACGGCCCCTATTCCCAGAACATCACGGGAATGAAACCCCGCACCCTGGAAGGGCTGGAGGAAATCGACGAAAACAAGGCGAGAAAAGCAGCTGCTAGCTTTTTGGGCATAAGCGAGGGAAGGGTCTACCTGACCAACAAAAGCGAGGGCTCAATACCCGCCTATCACTTTAACGCCAAGGTAAACGGCGGCGAAATGAGCATAGTGGTTACCAGGAAGGGCGGAAAAGTGATGACTGTCATAAGCCCCCACCGGCCTGAAAATGCGGACATAAGCGCGGAAGAGGCCGTTCAAATCGCCAAGCGCTTTCTGGAGCGCCGGGGGTTCAATAACATGGTGGAAAGCTACTATATCAATCAAAACAATATCTTGACTGCCAACTTTGCATATAAGCAGGGCGACGTCATCTGCTATCCGGACCTTGTTAAGGTCAGCGTCGCTCTAGATACAGGAGCAATAATCGGCTTTGAGGCGAAAGGCTATATCACCGCCCATTATGAGCGTGACCTGCCCGAAGTCAAGGTAAGCGTCGACGAGGCGCGAAAGCTGGTGAGCAGCCAGCTGGAGATTCTGGCGGAAGGCCTGGCGCTGATACCAACGGACGGCAAATATGAAATTCTCTGCCACGAATTCAAATGCCGCACGGAGGACGACAGGCACTATATCGTGTACGTCAATGCGGTTACAGGCCTTCAGGAGCGCATACTAATACTTCTGGAAGACGAAAGCGGGCAGCTAACAATATAACGAATATGAGAAGCCCAAGCATGTGGTAAGATACCATTATTGGTATCTTACCACATAAAATGACTTATGAGTATACATAATATCGATTTAATTATTGTTATGTCACCCACAACTTTCCAATATTTCTCTATTTTTTGACACTTGTCTTGACTTGGCACCTAAAAAAAGTTAGAATTATGACAAGTTGACAACTAATGAAGGCACACGAATCGGGGTTTTATATAAATTTAATGTAAATTCTCAAAAAAGAAAGGTAGGAGCAGACATGGGTTTCATTCCAACGATAACCTGCCGTAAATGCAAACATAAATATTCTGCGATACATAGCAGATGCCCCCGCTGCGGAGCCAAGAGAGTGAAATACAGCACCCGGACACCCGTATCCAGTGCAGGAGTCACTCCGGGCACGCCGGCAAGGGAAAGAGTCAGCAGCAACGCTAAATGGCAGCTGATTTTTGGCGTAATCCTGCTCGCCGCCGTAATTATCGCGGTTATCGTTCTGATAACTGTCAATCTGGACGAGGATAACGCTCCCACCCCCAGCCCGTCTGATGTCTTAACAGAACCTACTCCATCCCCAACCCCAACGCCTATTCCCACTCCGACGCCTACGCCCACACCCGCAGTTACGGGCATAGTCATCTCGTACTTCACCGATCCCAAGGAGGAATTTGCCATGCGCGTGGGAGAGGACATTCCTCTTACCGCCACTGTATATCCCCTGGACCTTGAAGGCACCGTCACCGTCACCTGGTCTTCTTCTGACGAAAGCGTGGTGACCGTCGACCAGACGGGACTTGTGCACGCTGTTGGAAGCGGGAAGGCGCAGATATACGCGGAATGCGGCGGGGTAACGTCAAAATGCGACGTTTGGGTTTGGTAAAGCCGGATTTGCATAATAATACTATAGATTTGCATTAAACAGGGCTTCCAGCATCGGAAGCCCTGTTACCGCAATATATGCCTTTTCCAATATCTTCATCACAAAGGATTTTTTGCACACCGTTTAGGAGTGAAGCCCTTGTCTAAAACTAAGCTGCTCTGGAAGCTTTTCAAAACCACTTTTATCCTCAGCGCCTTTACCTTCGGCGGCGGCTATGTTATCGTTCCGCTGATGAAAAAGACGTTTACCGACGGCCTGGGCTGGCTGTCAGAAGAGGAAATGCTGGAACTGGTGTCCATAGGCCAGTCCTCCCCCGGCGCAATCGCCATCAATTCGGCAGTCCTGGTGGGATACCGCATGGCGGGCTTTTCCGGCGCCCTGTGCGGGCTGGCAGGCACCACTCTGCCGCCTCTAATAATACTGTCCATTGTCTCGGCGATTTACAGCTATGTCAGGGACAACGCGTATGTTAATGCCCTCATGAAGGGCATGCAGGCTGGCATAGCCGCCGTAATCGCAGACGTTGTCTCCGGCATGGCTGCGGGAATCATTAGGACAGGCAGCGTTTTCCACATGTTAATCATGGCCTGCGCCTTTGTGGCAACATGGTTTTTTAATGTGAACGTTGCGGTTATTATTCTGATTTCAGCAGCTCTGGGAGCCGCCTATGCGCTGTATCCCAGAAGAAAGGGCGGCGAAACCAAGTGATTCTTATCCGGCTATTTCTCAGTTTCGCGCTGGTGGGCCTTCTCACCATAGGAGGAGGTTATTCCTCCCTGGCGCTGATAAAGGAACAGGCGGTGGAAATTAACGGCTGGCTCACCATGACGGAGTTTTCCGACCTGATAACCATATCCGAGATTACCCCCGGGCCAATCGCCATCAATTCCGCCACTTTCGTGGGCACCCGAGTGGCGGGGCTACCCGGCGCCGTCGCCGCCACTTTGGGGTTTGTGACCCCTCCCTTTATTGTGGTATCGCTGCTCTATTTGATTTACAGAAAATACAGAACCCTGACTGTTATGCAGGGCATTTTGAAGGGGCTGCGCCCCACAATAGTGGCTCTCATTGCCTCAGCCGGCCTGTCGATTCTGATACTGGCCTTATGGGGCGAAGGCGGGATTGCTCTGGCCTCCACCGACATTCTTGCCTGCGCCCTCTTTGTTGCAGCCCTGGGTGTGCTGAAAAAATGGAAGCCCAACCCGATTTTTGTAATTCTGGGCTGCGGCGCCGCAGGACTGGCTGCGGAGCTGGCAAAAGAATTATTCCGACACGTGTGACAAAGGTCTTGACAATCCTCGATTGTTAGGTTAAAATACCTTTTGCTGACGCAATCAATAAGCGAGGACGCTTAGCTCAGCTGGTAGAGCTTCCGCTTGACGTGCGGAAGGTCAGCGGTTCAAGTCCGTTAGCGTCCACCAAAAACCCACCTGAATTTCAGGTGGGTTTTCTTTTTTTATACGATTGAATACCTACTTGCCATGCCTGGCAAAAAACCTCTTTTTAACTTTAATCGGCACTTTCAGCGAAGCCTTGCCTTCGGCGGAAAAAAATCCTTCCTTTACCGCCTTGGCGTCCTCAATGGAGTAGAAAGCCTTGGATTCGCAGCCGTCTATTATCTCCACCGCCCTGCCGAGGTCCCTGCGCTTAATAACAGTATAGACGATTTTCACATCGCCGCTCATGCCGTGGGCGTCAATGCTGGTGACTCCAAAGCCCGCCTCGTAGAGTTTCTTTTGCAGGTCCGTTTCACTGTTGGTCAGTATTATGCGGATAATAAGCGTTCCCATTGCCAGCTTGTCCTCGATTAAAATGCCCACAAAATTGCCCGTGGCAAATCCCGCCGCATAGGCCAGTATGCAGACGATATTGTTGAGGTTCTGCATAATCTGGCTTATTGCCAGAAGCCACACCGTCACCTCAAAAAAGCCGATAACGGGCGCCAGGTACTTTTTCCCCCTGGACACAAAGATAATTCGCAGGGTTCCCATGGTGACGTCGCAGACTCTGAATACAAAAATTAATAGCGGAAGAACAACCCAAGTAACTACAGGGGTATCAGGCAGAATTTCGAATATCTCCATATGTATCCTCCTCTGTAATTGCTGTGCAGTTGTTGATCATAAGCATAATATCATAATTATAAAAATTATAAAAGATTTCCAACTGCAGGAATGTTAAAATCCTTTGTAAATTATCTGCCAATTAAAAAACAAAATATTGATAGAAATTCTAGAAATATTGTAAACAAAATGTTATAATATAGCTAAAATCCGACTTCTGAAAGGCGGTATTAAATGTACCGGATACTTGTCGTTGACGACGAACAAAAGCTGCGGGAAGCTATCGGAAAATATGCCCGCTTTGAAGGATACGATACCATTGAAGCTACGGACGGACTTGAAGCTGTTGAGCTATGCAAAAACAACACTTTTGACCTGATTCTGCTGGATGTGATGCTTCCCAAACTTGACGGTGTCTCGGCATGCCGGGAAATACGCAAGTTTAGTGATACCCCCATAATTATGCTTACCGCCAGAGGGGATGAATATGACCGTATTGTGGGCTTTGAGGCAGGCGCCGACGACTATGTGGTAAAGCCCTTCTCACCTAAAGAGCTGATACTGCGCATTGCCGCCTTGCTTAAGCGAAACAGGAAAAATGTAAGCCAGACACTTACATACGAAGGCATAGTGGTTGACCTTCCTGCCAGGAGCGTTGAAATAGACGGCGCTAGGGTGGAACTAACGGCTAAAGAATTCGATCTTCTGGTAACTCTATTGAAAAACCCCGGCATTGTGCTTTCCCGCCAGACATTGATTAAAGAAGTTTGGGGCAAGGATGCGGACATGAGTACAAACAGGACTCTTGACACACACATCAAGCAGGTGCGCAAGGCCCTGGGTACTTACAGCGGACGCATAGTAACGGTAAGAGGGATTGGGTATCGCCTTGAAAAAGCGCAAATCTAGTTTGATAGTTCGAATTGTCTGTTATCTAATAGGCTTTGAGATTTTGCTTCTTTTAGTGCTTTGGATAGTGCAGACCGTGCTGCTGCCTGTGCTCTACAAAAACAACAGGGTAAAGATGACAGCGGCTGCCGTAGAAGAAATAGGCATGAACATAACCGAGCACCTGTTCTATCGGACAACCATCCAAATTGCAAGGGAACAGAGTGCTTGTGTTCGTGTTCTCCGGAAAAGCGGCACAGAGCTTTTTACCGTAGAATACATGCCATATTGCGAAATACATAGCTACAGCAAAGATGAGCTTATGGAGCTGTGGAATAAGGCCGAAAAAGAAGGCGGCACATTAACAATGATTTATCCAATGAACAGCCCACGGCTTCAGAAACTTGTGCCCAGCGGTGTGTATGCTATTATTTACATGAAAATTTTTGATCTCCCTGGGAATGAGACTACGGCTGTATTTTTCAACTGTACAATCACGCCCATCGACGGGATGATAGACGTGCTGCGCCAGCAGCTAATCTGGGTAACCTCCATAACGCTGATAGTTACTGCCGCCCTTGGAATTTTCGTTTCCCAGAAGACTGTAAGGCCCATCATTAAACTCAACGAACAGGCAAAAAAGCTCAGCAGCAGGGATTACAGCGTGGAGTTTTCCAGCGGCGGCTATAGAGAAATAGAGGAACTTTGCGACACACTGAACGCATCGCGCAGGGAAATGGAAATTCTGGAGGGGCTGCGCCGGGAGTTGATTGCCAACGTATCCCATGACCTGCGCACCCCACTTTCCATGATAATTGCCTATTCCGAGGTTATGAGGGACATTCCGGAAGAGAATACCCCTGAAAACGTCCAGGTCATCATAGACGAGGCCACACGACTGGCTAATCTGATAGATGATGTTCTCAACTCTCCTTTTCCCGGAAGTTCCACCGGCGAACTGAAATGTACGGTATATGATCTTGCCGTGTCAATAAAAAGCACCATTCGCAGATACAATAAGCTGAGCACTTTTGAGCAGTATGAGATTAATTACGACGGTCCAGAACATACTCCGGTTTATGCCGACCGAACGAAAATATCACAGGTAATCTATAACCTTCTCAACAACGCAATCTTTCACTCAAGAAACAAGCAGGACATCACTGTCCGGCTTATTCCTCTTGGGGAACAAATAAGAGTTGAGGTTGAGGACAAGGGCGTGGGCATTCCCGAGGAAAAACTTGCCTCTATCTGGAACCGATACTATACGGACTCCCAGGACAAAAACTTTCACGCAGGACTGGGCTTCACCATAGTCCGACAGATTCTGGAGCAGCACGGAGCCCAGTACGGGGTAATCAGCAAAGTAGGCGAAGGCTTCACATTCTGGTTTTGCCTTGAAACTAAACCGGAAAACAACCGCCTGTATAATAAATTATAATTAAAATGAAACAGGTGATGGCTTTTCCATCACCTGTTTGTTTTTTATGCAAGACTACTTCCCGCCCGTTATTACATGCCCAGGTAAGCAGCCCTGAGCTCATCATTGCCGAGCAGCTCCCTGGCCGAGCCTTCCATAACATTTCTGCCTGTTTCGATGACGTAGGCGCGATCAGCTATTTCCAAAGAGGACTGAACGTTCTGTTCCACCAGTAAAATGGTTGTTCCCATCTTGTTAATCCTCTGTATGGTCTCAAACACCTGCTCCACAATTACCGGCGCCAGGCCCAGCGAGGGTTCGTCCAGCATCAGGAGCTTTGGACACTGCATAAGAGCTCTGGCAATTGCGACCATCTGCCGCTCGCCGCCTGAAAGACTGCCCGCCATTTGCTTTCGCCGCTCTGCAAGTCTTGGGAACATCTCATAACACATTTCCAGGTTTTCGGCCCGCCTGGCGCGGGTTACTTTTGCATAGGAACCTATAAGCAGGTTGTCATGTACTGTCATGTCCGGAAACAGCCTTCTGCCTTCGGGAACCTGAACAAGTCCCAGGGATGAGATTTCGTGGAGCTTATACTTGGACAGGTCTTCACCCAAAAAAGTAATGGTGCCGGAGAGTGGCTGTAAAAGTCCGGAGGCAGTTTTTATGGTTGTCGTTTTGCCGGCACCATTACTTCCAAGGAGAGCTACAATTTCACCCTCGTTAACCTGAAGGGATATCCCATGCAGAGCCTGAAAGCTGCCGTAATTCACACAAATCTTATCTATGGTCAGCATCAGTGCTTGGCACCTCCCAGATAAGATTTGATTACCTGTTCGTCCGAAGCAATTTCCTCCGGCGTCCCCTCGGCAATCTTAACCCCCTGATTTATCACCACAATCCTGTCGGACAGATTCATAATTGCCCGCATTACGTGCTCGATGATTATAATCGTCATGCCGTCTTCCCTGAGTTTGCGGATAAGATCCATTATTTTCTCTACCTCCGTGGGGTTAAGGCCGGCTATCACTTCGTCCAGCAAAAGAATATCCGGCTCCGTTGCCAGGGCTCTTGCCACTTCCATGCGTTTCAGTTCCGGGAGGGTAAGGGCTGTTCCGCCTGCATTTGCCCGCGCTTCCAGGCCAACCATTTTCAGCACTTCATATGCCTTTTCCCTGGCCTCGCCGGTTCTGGGGTAACGCATAAACGCGCCAACCATAACATTTTCCAGCACCGTGAGGTTTCCGAAGGGCTGGCATATCTGGTAGGTTCGTCCGATGCCCATGCTGCACATCTTATGAGCCTTTGGGTTTGGAATCTTTTTTCCCCTGTAAATGAGCTCGCCTTCGGTCATGGGCATGACACCGGAAATCATGTTGAAAAGAGTGGTTTTGCCTGCGCCGTTGGGGCCTATAAGTCCCAGAATCTCATTGTCATACAGCTCAAAATTCACTCCGCTGACAGCGACCAGGCCGCCAAAGTGCTTGGTAATGTTTTTACCCTGCAGTATGACTTCTCTCATCACTCCTCCCCTCCTTCCGCAGCTTCCGTGGCCAGTGTTGCCTTATGAATTTTTACTGCGCGCTTTTCTTTAAGGGTCTGGGCATAGCCCAAGATGCCGCCGGGGATGAAGCATACAACCAGCATAAGCATTACGCCGAAAACAACCGTAGGAATACCCACAAACCTTGAGCCGAGTACGCTGACAAATATCTGATTCATTACCCTGAGCAGTCCTGCCCCCAGGACCGGTCCCCAAAGAGTGCCGGACCCGCCGGTAACAGCCATTATCATAATGTTAATGGACATGTCCACGCCGAACACGGAACCTGGGTCTATGTAGCGCAGCAGCATTGTGAAAACGCCGCCGCCAATTCCCGTAAACAAAGCCGTTATAAACTGTGCTTTGAGCTTTAATGCGATAACATTCACACCCAGGGAAGATGCAGCCATGTCATTGGCATTAATGGCCCTGAAGTAATAGCCCGTCCTTGATTTTGAGATGAAGTAGGAGACAAACAAAATGATTACGAGCAGCGCCAGCGCAATATAGTAATATGCCAGGTTGTTGGCAAACTGCATTTCAGCCGGAACATTCAGCCGGGGTATTTTGTATCCGTCGGAGCCGCCCATGGGTATGCCGAACATGATCTTCGTATTTTGGAAAATGACCTTCATTACCGCCAGAAGCGCAAAGGTGGCCAGAGAATAGTACAATCCCTTAATGCGGAAAGTCGGATAGCCAATAATAAGTGACAGCAGTCCGGCGATAATGCCTCCAATTATTATGCCTATCCAGGGGCTGACTCCATAGCTGACATAGAGTATGCCGGTGGTATATGCGCCCACGCCAATGTAGATGCCGTTGCCCAGGGAAAAAAGTCCTGCGTATCCACCCATGATGTTCCACGCACAGGCCCAGTACATGTACAGGACCATTTGCACCAATGAGGTCATCAGAAAGCCCATATTAATAACTGCCGGCAATACAACAGCCAGAACAAAAAGCACAACAAGGGAGATAGTCTTCTTCATATTCATATACCCCCTCACTTTGCCTTTTTCCAGCCGCTGAGAAGCCCGTCAGGCTTAAACAGCAGTATTGCAATGAAAAGGATGAAAATAATAATCTGAGCCATATTGTCGGACACAAAATATCCGCCAATTTTTTCGATTATTCCTATGGTCAGCCCTCCGATTAGCGCGCCGGGAATATTTCCTTTTCCCCCCAAAGCCACAATTATAAAGGATTTAAAGCTGAACACGGATCCTACATAAGGATACACCGGGTAAAACGGTATCAGTAGAGAGCCGGCAATTCCCACCAGGGCAAGAGAAATGGAAAAAGCTACGCAAAACACCTTGTTCGAGTTTACTCCCATCAGCTGGGCCGTACTTCTGTCCTGAGACGTCGCGCGGATGGCACGGCCAGTCTCCGTGCGCTGAATAAATACGTACAGTCCGAACGTTGCAAGTATGGCTATGCAAAATGAAATGAGCTTCGGCGTGGATATCAGGAGCAGTTCGTCCCCAAAGTGTATCCTGATGCTTTTATTGGTATATCTGGTAAGGGCAGTATAGGCCTCCCCGCCAAAAATCATGTTTGCAAGGGACGAGATTGTCAGGCCAAGCCCCGCTGTAAACAATAGAATATTAATTGTCGGCTTTGACGTTTTTTCGAGAATATTATTGAAAATAAATCGCTGTAGAATAAATCCATACGCAGCCATGACAACTGCTGTGACGATTATTGTGGCATATGGGTCAAACCCGGCATATTTTGTCAGAAACAAGGCGAGATACATGCTCATCATCAGAGTTTCGCCGTGGGACCAGTTGACAACGCCCATAACGCCGTAAGCCAGACTCAGTCCGATTCCTATGGCAGCGTATACACCTCCGATGAGAATGCCGTCCGCCAGCGACTGCAAGACCATCATAACTTGGCTCTTCCTTTCATGGGAACGTTACTGATTTTGCTTGCCCCCTCTTCAGGGGGCAAGCAAACACGAAAAGCTTATTGAGCTGCTCTGGGATTGGGATAGATTATCACTTTCTTTCCGCCGGTTTCAGTCTCGGGGAAGACCAGCTTCCATTCCTGATTCTGAACCTGAGCTATGATAAGTCCCGCAGTGATTCCGAGCCTGTCATTGTTGTTGTAACGCTTTGCGCCCTCACCCATCATTGGGTTATCCTGTCCATCGGTCGCAAAGTGCACACCTTCGTAGATGGAGAACCACATAGCAGGATGGTCCGTACCGATGTCAGTCACATAAAGGGCATCGGCAATGGCAATACGGTCAGTGGAACCTGCACGCTCAATGGCATCGCACAGCGTACCCATGCCCAGCCAGCCCCAGGAACCTTCCTGAGTCATGTCCATCCCAAACTTCTCCTTAAACTTTTCATTCCACTCAAGAGCTGCGTCTACAACGCCTGAGAAACTGGGAACCCATGGGGTGGCCATAAACGTGTACTCGGCGGCCTCACCGCAGTTGGGTATGTATTCGGCGGAAACGATGCCCCCGCCGATACCAAAGATGGGCGCATAGCATTCATATTCGTACATCTGCCGTACAAACAGGTTGGTGTCGGACAGGAATATGGCAAGCACCACAAGGTCGACGTCAGCCTTCTTTATCTTGTTGACAAGGGTGGAAAGGTCCGTGGCGTTGCTGACAGCCTCCGCAACGGAGAGCTCAAACCCCATGGACTCGGAGAGGCCCTGCCATGTGCTCAGTGCAGCAGTACCCCAGTCGCCGGAGTCATACACAATGGCCACACGCTCGACGTCGCGGTCAGGCATCTGGTCGCTCAGGTAATTTACCCACTGGCTCATGAGAACGTCGCCGTCCATGGAGCCTGTATTGGTACGGTAAACAAACTTGTTGGGCTCATTCATGAAGTTTTCAGCCGTGGCGTTGGTGATAATATAGGGCACTTCATTCTGTATGGCAAGAGGAGCCGTTACTGCGGCAACGGTGCTGTTGTAAGGCCCGATAACCGCGGATACGTTCTCCGAAGTTATCAGCCTTTCGAATTCTGTAAGTCCTGTCTCCGGTGAACCGGCGGAGTCGGCAACTACCAGCTCAATCTTGGCGCCGTTCAGCGAGGAAATACCTCCGTTGCTGTTGACAAACTCAGTATAGAGCTGGATTCCGGCCAGCTGCTGCTCACCGTTATATGAGGTGGGCCCGGACAGAGGCAGCAGCACGCCAATCTTTACAACATCGGCTGTTGAGTCGGCACCGGCTGCATTTCCAGTATCAGTATTAGTGCTGTCCGCCGGCTCGCTTGGTTTTTCATTACCAGTGGAGGGTGCAGCGCTACCGCTGCTATTCTCTTTAGCGCATCCAACAAATAGGGAGAGAAGCATTAGAATCGCAAGAGTCGCGCATAGGACTTTTTTCAGATTTTTCATATCATTTCCTCCTATTTTCCGTATTATTTTAAAAGCGCTCATATGATTATTAAGCAAATCCGATGCCAACTTATTGGAATATGATTGGCGCTTCATCGCTTGCACTCTAATCCTTTGTTTTTATGCAAAAAAAACCACAGAACATAAAAAAGATTTCACAAAATCAGTAAAAACTGTAAAAAAATATTAAGTCATATATGACTCAATATTACCGTTGTATTATTACGCAAAGCACAAATCGCCCATAGTTTTATTTGATATTAAAGAATAGTTATGTGAAATTTTCCTGAATAAGAATTGAGTCATATTTGCATCGGCTTGCGCAAACATGACTCAATATAGCGCATTTGTGAATTTTTTTTGAAATATCGTTACCTGGAAGTTTTAATCCCAAGCTGTCTGGCCTTCCGGACAAGTGTAGTCTGGCTTACCTGCAGGGCTTCCGCGGCCTTATACGTGCTGCCGTAACGAAGCAGTGCGGCGCTTATCATATTCCGCTGGACCTGATCCACGGCTTCTTTTAGTGTTAAAGCCTTGTCCTCTTGAATGTCCTGCACGCTGTTTCTGCTTAAAAAGCGCTGCACCCTGTCTGCTGAAATCTCATTTTGGCTTCCCAGAACCACCAGGCGCTCCACCAGATTTTTCAGTTCCCTGACGTTTCCGGGCCATGAATATTCCATGAGGACGTCAAGGGCGCCGGGGGAAAAAACTTTATTCCGGTGGTACTTTTTATTGAACTCATGAAGAAAATTTTTAGCCAGCAGGATTATGTCGGAACCTCTCTCGCACAGCGGCGGCAAATATATGGGAATAACGTTGAGCCTGTAGAACAGGTCTTCACGGAATTTCTTTTTCGCCACAAGGTCCTGCAGATCCTGATTAGTCGCGGCAATTATTCTCACATCAATGGGTATGGGAGTGGTGCCTCCCACCCGGGTGATGGTCCTCTCCTGTATGGCCCGAAGGAGTTTCGGCTGTAGGGTTAGAGGGAATTCGCCTATTTCATCCAGCAGAACGGTACCATGGTTGGCCGTTTCCAGAAGCCCCGGCTTTCCATCCCGGGAGGCGCCTGTGAAGGCGCCCTTCTCGTATCCGAAAAACTCGGCTTCCATAAGGTTTTCCGGTATGGCGGCGCAGTTGACTTTTACAAAGGGTTTGTCGGCTCTCAAACTCCGGCGCTGTATCTCCCCCGCCACTACTTCCTTACCTACACCCGTATCGCCGGTTATCAGAATAGTGGCATCGGTGGCTGCCACCTCGCTTATCAGCACCCGAATTCGCTCCATTGCAGGCGAATTGCCCAGCATCAACCCGGTGTCGGAATCGGTTTCAAACTCATCCTGCCTGTTTTCCATGGACCCATCAACCTCAACAATCTGTGTCAGGTCCTTCGTAACAGTAAGGACATATTCAAGCCTGCCGTCATCGTCATACAGCGGTATGCCGGTGGAAAGAATACAACCCTGCTGGAAGTAGTCGCTTACAACGTCCCCTTCCTCCAGCACTCTCAGGCAAACGGCCTGCTCGTACTCCTTTTTGCGCATTTTCCACTTGGGAGGAGGCTGCCTCAGACACTGTTCGGTAAAATAATACTCCTTCATTACATCCGTAATATGCCTGCCTGCCATGTGCTTCATGGGCATGCCCATGTGCCGCACCCAGGCCTTGTTTGCTGCAACCACACAGCCGTTACGGTCTACAATATGTATTCCATCTGGTATTGCATCAAGGATCTTTTGAGCGTCTATATTTAAACTCAAATTCCGCCACGCTCCTTTCCCATGCTTCACTTTAATTATCAATATCCCGCAGCTAATTGTCAAGAAAAGTCTGATTTGACAAAAAACCGATTGAAAGGTATTCTAAACGTTGGCGTAAGGTTTATGACACCTTCTTCCAAATAAACGCGCAAAGGAAGTGCAGCTTTGTTTGACAGATTAGCCGTCATAGGAGCGGGCTCAATGGGCACCATTCTGGGCGCTCTCCTGACAAAAAGCGGTTTCGATGTGACTTTAGTCGATATAAATAATGAACATATAAATGCCTTGCAAAAAGACGGCGCTGTAATAACCGGCACGATTAACGAGAAGGTTCCGGTTAAAGCCTGCACGCCAGACAAAATGGCAGGCAGATACGACCTGTTTTTCCTGTTCACCAAGCAGACGGCAAATGAAGCCGCTTTTTCGCAGATAGAAAGGCACATGCACGATAATTCGCTTATTTGCACATTGCAAAACGGTATACCGGAATTTGCCCTGGCGGAACGTTTCGGGGTGGATCGCACGATGGGCTGCGCCGTTACCTGGGCGGCCACCCTCCTGCGCCCCGGCGTAACCCAGGCAAACACTAAACTGGAGTTCTGGCATTCCAACATGGGGCGCATAGACAGAAAATGCACTCCCGAGCTTGAGGCTGTCCGCGAAATACTCTCCGCTATATGCCGTACTGAAATCACCGGCAACCTTATCGGCATGCGCTGGAGCAAACTTCTGGTAAACAGTTCATTTTCCGGGATGTCGGCGGTACTTGACTGCACCTTCGGAGAAATCCTGGATAACCCCATCAGCCTGTGCTGCGCCCAATACATAGCCAGGGAATGCATTCACGTTGCCAGGAAAGCAGGATACCGCATGGAACCTTTGGCTGAAGGTGAAGATTTTGAACGTCAGCTTGATTTCAGCAGCGACGGGGAGCGGGGGGCCACCATTCCTATCTACCACAAGCTCTTCGGAGCTTCTTCCAACGCCCTGTCAAGCATGCTTCAGGATTTAAGAAACGGACGCAAAACCGAAATAGACGCAATTAACGGGCTGGTTTCGAAATTCGGACGTTGTCTATCGGTTCCCACGCCTTTCTGCGACCTTACGGTAAAAATAATCAAAGATATTGAAAAGGGTCATAGAAAAGCGGGCCCGGAAAACCTGTCGCTCTTTTCAGAACTTCTTGAATAAGCACACAAACGCCGCCCCGGGGACAAACGCGTCCCACAGGGCGGCGCTTTTGCAGAAGATAATCGTTACAGCACCTTGTTTATTCCATAAAGTGACTGTAGGACAAGAAAATTGGTCCTGAACAGCTGATTAATGGTCCAGAAACTGACACCCGCCAGGCCGTATTCTGCCACAAGCCTCATCCTTGCCTGTATGCTTCTGGCATCGTCGAACCACACCTCGTGACGTCTCCCCTGGGCGTCGTAGTAGTTAAAGAAAGGAGCCTGGGCCGTGGTGTCGTACCTTATCTCCGCCCCCACATTGGAGGCCAATGTGACGGCTCCGGTGTTTGAAAGAACGCTTGCGGCGCTCCCCTGAACAAAGGGCAGAGTCCAGTCGTAGCCGTAATTTGGCATTCCCATAAGGATTTTTCCCGGCGGAATGACCGTTACCGCATAATCCAGCACTCTTCTCACCTGATCTATCGGCGCTACCGCCATGGCCGGACCATAAGTATAGCCCCACTCATAGGTCATGATGATAACCTGGTCCACAGTCTCCCCGTGAGCCCGATAATCATGGGCAGTGTAGAGCAGGCCCATCTGCTCATCGGATATCTTCGGCGCTACGGCGGTGGTTACGATATAACCCAATGGGTGCAAAGTATCCACTATACGGCGCAAAAACTGGTTATAGCTCTCCCTGTCGAAAGGGAAAATGTATTCAAAATCGATATTCAGACCGTAATAATTGTGTTCCTGCAGGGCCGCTATCACGTTTTCGATAAAAGTGTCCTGAGCCTGAGCATTTGTTAAAATCGCGTGAGCGATGCTGCTTAAAAACCCCTCACCTTCCCTGGTGTTTGTAACAGCCATCATTGGCGCCACCCTGGCGCCCCGGGCCTGGGCTATTATGGTCTGGTCGTCTAAGGGTATTATTCCCCCCTGTTCGTCTGCCTGCCAGGAAAACATCGATATGTACGTGAGATACGGCAGACTCTCCTGAAGTGTTGATTCCGGAATGCTTGTAAAGGCAAACCCGTTTACGTCAATGTTTCCCAGCATCTCATCGTAAAAGGGAATTGTCAAAACCTGTCCTGCATTGATTCTGGACGGGTCCGTTATGGAGGGGTTGGCAGCCACAATTTCCCCCACTGTGGTTTGATAATACCTCGCTATGGAGTATAAGCTCTGGCCCGGGGTCACCCGGTGGTATACCACGTCAACCGGAATAACAAGGGCCTGGCTCACGGCTAAGCGGGAGGGATTGGCAAGCTGATTGGCATAAATAAGCTGGTCTGCGGTAAGTCCAAACCTGCGGGCTATGGAATAAAGGCTGTCCCCTGCTCTTACCGTATAAATTGTCAATATCATCATCCTTTCATGGCATATATTCCATAATATTCCCTTCCCTTCTCGATTGTTTCCTCGTTTTGCTTCAAAAGCGCCATAAATAATAATTCACCCCGCACGGATGTCCCCGCGGGGTGAATTTGCACGGAT